>CAYXZO010000034.1:0-3865 GCA_964469505.1 uncultured Lentisphaeria bacterium
GTAGCATAGTACACTGGGATGGGGTGGGGTTTGAGAAGCTGGAGAGTGGGACGGATCAAAATCTGAATGTCATTACGGGATTTGTAAACTACAGCATTGGATTTTACCAAATTTTTGTTTCGGGGTGGAATGATATTCCACATAGAGGATTGTTGTTGGGATATAATGGCGATGTTTGGCGGACCGTCTGGGATGAAGCTAAACCCTTTTATCCGGATCCTCAGTATCTGGAGGGGACCATGTGGTGTAGTCCCGAGGGTTTAGTGATTGCAGCCGTTGGTGGTTACCATGATATGATTATAGCCGAGCACAGTGTTTATTCTTTTGAGGGAGGTTATGTGATCCTGGCTCATGACAGCCTTTTTGTTAGAGATATTAATGGTAACGGCGTCAACGATTTTTTTCTGGTGGGCGATTTTGGTCATGTGGTTCATTACAATGGGATGAGTTTCAGGGATTATCCCGAGCTCAGATACCTTCCCAGATACACTGCGATCGGAGAAGCTGGAGATTATGTATTTATCTGTGGCTTTGGACCCATAGTGTTGCGAGGCGTAAGAGTGCCTTGAAATGCTGTTTACGTTTTTTACAAATCATATCTCGTTCAGGTTATAAATAATTCCGTGAGTTACACCCGGCGGTCGAGCCTTACCCGGTGATCGAGCTTAGCCGAGATCACCGGGTTCTTAGCAATAATGTCGCCGGTCCTCTCGGCAATGCTCGAGGACCTTACAACCCGGTGGTCGATCCCGACCCGGCGGGACGAGACCATCAAGAAGAGGAGAAAGGAAACGGGAAACGGGAGACAGGAGACCGGAAGCTGGAGACCGTAAATAGAAAAATAAATTATTGTTTTATTGTTAGTTACGTCAAAAATTCCTGCTTTCTGTTTTCCGCCAGAGGGCGGATCTCCGCGTCGCTGCGCTCCGCTCCGACCTGCTTCCTTACTTAGCACCCTTTGCGAGGGAAAAACAGCGGTCGGCCGTCGGCGGTCATCGTCACAGCTCCTACAATCCACCACCGTCACCGGGAGCGGGGTGAGGCGTTACACCTCGTCATGGAAGCAGCTTTCTCAAGAAAAGAAGAAAAAAAGACCAACGCTGACCACAGAGGGCCTTATCATCATAACCTTGGCTTATCACCAGGCGGTAGCCAAGACCTGTTTCCTGCTACCTGTTTCCCGTTTCCTTTACAATCGCCTCTGGCCTAACCGGCAAATCCTTGATCCGCACGCCGCAGGCATGATAGATGGCATTGGTCACCGCTGGGGCTGGAGCCGCGATGGGAATCTCCGCCACCGCTTTGGCTCCGAAAGGCCCGGTGGGTTCGTCGGTGTGGATGAATTTGACCACGATTTCGGGCATATCCAGGGTGGTGTATAAATGATAGGAATTAAAATCAGTGTTTACCGCCCGCCCCCGGTCGTCGAAAACCATGAACTCGCTCAACACCATCCCCAACGCCTGGGGAATGGCGCCTTCCACCTGTCCCTCGGCCATGGGGGGATTGATAATCTGACCAGCGTCGGTGACGGAGACGATCTTTTCCACCCGCACCAGTCCCGTTTCCATATCCACCGCCACCTGGGCGAAAGTGGCGTTGTAAGGCGCCGGGGAATCGTAACTCAAATGGGAAGCACTGGCCATAATCTGCCGCTGCTCCTGAGTGTAAAAGGAACGGGTGGCGATTTCGGCATAGCTTAGCTTGCCCTGGGGCGCGGTTACGTAACCCCCTTCCAGCCGGGCCTCCGCCGCGCCCAGCAACTTGCGTCCTTGCTCCAGAATCTGCTGCCGTACCTTTTCCGCCGCTTTTTTCACCGCGCCGCCGGTGATGTAGGTAGTGCTGGAGGCGTACGCGCCGGTGTCGAAGGGGGTCAAATCCGTGTCGGCCGCGTAAACCAGGATTTTTTCCACCGGAACTTCCAGCACCTCGGCGGCTATTTGCGCCAGGGCCGTATCGGCGCCCGTCCCCAGATCCGTGGCCCCCATCAGCAGATTGAAACTGCCGTCTTCGTTCATTTTGATGAAAGCCGAGGCCATATCCACGCCCGGGATACCGGAACCCTGGCCCGCCACGGCCACCCCTACGCCACGCCGGATTCGGCCTGTCCGGCGCTTGCGGCGTTGTTGGTCCCATTCGATGAGTCGGCGGCCTTCCTCAAGACACTCCTCCAGGCCGGAACTGCGCACCACCGCCGGGTAGCCTTCCTTGCCTTCCCCCAGGATCTTGGCGATGGGCAGGTCGTCGCCCACCCGGACGATGTTCTGCAAACGCAACTCAATGGGATCCACGCCCAGCGCGGTGGCGGCCTCATCTACAATACTCTCCAGCGGGAAGAACCCCTGGGGCGAACCGTAACCCCGGTAAGCTCCGGCGATGGGCAAGTTGGTGTAAACGGCATCCCCCACGACCCGGATATTGGGCACCCGATAGAGACTGAGGGCTTTCTGGGCCGTGACGGACATCACCGTCAGGGCGTGGGGGCCATAGGCCCCGCAATTTTCCAGAATGCGCATCTCCAGGGCCTGGAAACGCAGGTTTTCATCGATCCCCAGGCGAACCTTGATCCGGTCCGGGTGTCGGGCCCGGGCGGCATAGAATTCTTCTTCCCGGGTGTAGCGGCAATAAGCTGGACGGCCGGTGCGCAGGGTAACGGCGGCGCAGACTTCTTCGTTGAGAATTTCCTGCTTGCCGCCGAAGCCGCCGCCGATGCGGGGCTTTATCACCCGGATGCGGGATAATGGCAACTCCAACACTTCGGCCACGATCCGTCGGACGTGAAAGGGCACCTGCGTGGAGGTGCGGATCACCAGGCGGCCGTCGGAGTCCAGCCAGGTAACAGTCACGTGGGGCTCGATGGAAGCCTGTTGCACGTAAGGCGTGGAATATTCACCGCTGAACACATGGGCGCAGGCGGCTAGGACCTCATCCACCGCCCCGATTTCGGCTTCGATATGAGCGGCCAGGTTGCGGCGGGCGTCGTAAATGCCCGACTTCCCCGGTTCGGGATGGAGAATCACCTCACTGTGCAAAGCTTCGGCGGGATCAAAGATGGCCGGCAGCGGCTCGTACTCCACTTCCAGGGCCGCCAGGGCTTCTTCCGCGGCGGCTTCCGTCTCCGCCGCCACCGCCGCGATGCGATCCCCTACGAAACGGGCCACGGGGGTGAAAATGCGGATGTCCCGGGGAGAAGGCTCCGGGTAACCCTGTCCCGCCGTGGTGTAGTAATGCTCAGGAAAATCTTCCGCGCTGAGAATGGTAACCACGCCGGGAATGGCCAGGGCCTTTTCTTTGTGAATGGCTTTGACGCGCGCGTGGGGATGGGGGCTGTGGAGAATCTTGACATGCAATACTCCCGGCGGAAGTTCATCGTCGGCGAAGACCGGGGCGCCTTTTACCAGCGCCCGGCCATCCACCCGAATGGTTGACTTACCGATTACCCGCATCGCCCTCGTGCTTCCCCTTAATGAATTCCAAAGCGGCCTGTACCGGCTTCACGTAACCGGTGCAGCGACACAGGTTGCCCGCCAGGGCGTCCCGCACCGCCGTCTCGTTCGGCTGGGGCTCGGCGCGGACCAATCCTTCCAGCGCCATGAGCATCCCCGGGGTGCAAAAACCGCATTGCACCGCGCCGGTTTCCAGAAAAGCCTGTTGCAAAGGATGCAATTCGGTGGGCTGGCTGAGGCCCTCCACCGTTTCCACCGCCCGACCCTCCACCTGGAAGGCCAGCAGCAGGCAGGCGTTGAAAGCACGCCCGTCCACCAGCACCGTGCAGGCCCCGCATTCGCCGTGGTCACACCCCTGCTTGACGCTGGCGCATCCCAGACGGCGCAACAATTCCAGCAAAGTGGTGCCCGGCTCCACC
>CAYXZO010000034.1:3965-24290 GCA_964469505.1 uncultured Lentisphaeria bacterium
GCTGGCGCATCCCAGACGGCGCAACAATTCCAGCAAAGTGGTGCCCGGCTCCACCTCCGCCTGGATCTGTTGTTTATTTAGAGTAAAACTAACTTTCATAGCCGTTGCCGTAAGCGTTCTATCCCCACCTGAACCAGGTGCTTTTTATACTCCCCGCTGCCGAGATGATCATCGGCAAAAACCGGTGGTTCACCCTCGTAAGTAACTTCCGTTCCGCGGACCGTACCCCACCTGGGGGTGACATCGCGGCCACCTACCGCCACCTGGAATTCAGCGCTGGTACCGCAACCGGCGGTTATGACCATGGCCGGCGCCGATTCCAGCACGGCGAAACGTTCCAGCCCTAATTTTTCACCTTCCCAATCCAGGCGAACCTCCAGCAGGATGCCCTGGCGGTTCCAAGCGGTCAGGGGAATTTCCCGTTCCTGCCCCTGGTGCCAAACCAGCACCGAGGCAGCGCAGGCCAAGGTGAGCATGAAAAGCTCCGACTCGGGGCGCTGACGGTGGAATTCGCCGCCCACCGTGCGCTGGTTGCGGATGTTACGGGAAGGACAACTGTAGCGGATGGCCTGGGCCCACACAGACGGGAGTTGCTGCTGCTGGACCGCTTCCAGCCAGGTTTGCAGCGTAACGCCGGCCCCCAAGACGAGCCGGCCGTCGGCGTAATGAACTTTATCAGGCAGCAATTCTTTGACCACCACCAGGGTGTGCACCTCCGGCCGCCGCTGGGCCGTCAGATAAGCCCCGCCGGCAAAACAGGTTCCGCCCTGCTGGAGCAATTCCTCCGCTTCCGCCAGCGTCCGGGGGTGATGGATAGTCTTTATACTATGCCACATGTGAGAATCTCAACGCTCATCGTGTGCTAAAAAGTCAAATCCAGTACGTTCCTGTGCCCGGCGCACCAGTTCCGCCGCCAGTTCATTGTGGCGTTTGATCCACTGCTCCTCGGGGAAGGGATTGATCCCGGGCCGCAACCGGATTTCGCCGTTGATGATCAGATAGTCCACCGGTCTCTGACGGGTGGTAAACAGCAACGCCGCCAGGGGATCGCTCTGGGCTCCCGCTTGACCGAGGCCGGAAAGGCTGAACAGGGCCAAATCGGCGCAGGCCCCTGGAGCCAGACGTCCCAGATCGTCCCGTCCCAGAATGGCGGCGCCCCCACGGGTGGCCATCCAGAAAACCTCCCGGGCGGTGAGCCATTCTCCTTCCGGTCGCAGGCGGGATAGTAGCAAGGCCTGCCGCATTTCCAGCAGCATATCGCTGGAATCGTTGGAAGCGCTGCCATCCACCCCGATGCCCACTTTGGCGCCGGCCTGGAGCAATTTCTTCACCGGGGCGATACCGGAACCCAGCCGCATGTTGGAAGAGGGACAATGAGCCACCCCCACCCGCTTATCGCCCATGAGCCGGATCTCCTCGTCGGAGAGATGCACGCAGTGGGCGAACCAGGCGTATTCTTCCAGCCAGCCCAACTGTTGCATGTAAGCCACGGGCCGCGCGCCGAAATTCTCCAGACAGAACTGCTCTTCGTCCAGGGTTTCCGCCAAGTGAGTGTGCATGCGCAACCCGCGTTCCCCCGCCAATTGAGCCACCTGGCGCATCAGCTCGGGAGTTACAGAAAAGGGCGAGCAGGGCGCCAGGGCGATCTGCACCATGGCACCCGGGGCGGAATCGTGATATTGCGCCAGCAGCCGTTCCGTGTCCCGGCGGATTTCCTCTTCCGTCTGGACTACATCATCCGGCGGCAAACCGCCCTGGGATTGACCCAGGGACATTGATCCCCGGGTGGGGTGGAAACGAATGCCCAACTCCCGGGCGGCGCGAATTTCTTCATCTATCAAAGTTTTCTCCGCCTGGCGGGGAAACAGGTAAAGGTGATCCGTGGAGGCGGTCACCCCGGAGTACATCAGTTCCAGCAAAGCGGTGCGGGCGCTGACGTAAATGGCTTCGGTGGTCAGTTCGCGCCAGACCTCATAGTGGCGTTTCAACCAGGGGAATAAAGGCACATCCTGCATGGCTGGCAGGTTGCGGGTGAGGGTCTGGAAAAAATGGTGGTGAGTATTGATGAATCCCGGCAGAACCACCATGCCAGTGGCGTCGACTACCTCCTCGGCCGGGACTTCCAGCACGTTGGGCCCCAGGGAAACGATCCGACCGTTTTCAATGAGAATATGTCCTCCCCGGAATTCCGGCTGGGCCTCATCCATGGTGGCCACCAAAAGAGCATTTTTTATCAAGATCCGTTGTTTACCGGCACGGGTCATAACTCACCTGAAAAACGGACGACCAATCGAGAGAAAGGAGACGGGAGACGGGAAATCCGCCAGCAGGCGGACCTGACGGCAGGAGACAGGAGTCAAAAACCTCTGTAAAGTTAATTCTCATCAAAGCAATCAACACCATAACTACCTGTTCCTTAGATACCTAGATACCTAGATACCTAGATACTTAGATACTTAGATACTTAGATACCCTGCACCCCATTTCCTTATATACATATATACCTATTTCCCACCTTTTCCGTCCCCTTTCCCCAATCTCCTGCCCCCGTTCATCTCAAAAAAGTAATGTCCCTCCAGATTATGAAAAAGAAACAGCATATCGGTCAAAGGTCGCAGTAAATCGTCTGCATCTGCGGGGGCGTTCTGGGCCTGAAACTCCAATACTTCGCCCTGGGGATTGAGACGACCTTGCCCCACCGGTGCCGCGAACTGCCATCCCTCGCCCTGACGCTCCAGACTCCAGTTCTGGTCATTGCGGCGATAGTGCAAGCGACGGCCGTCGAACCAGTAGCCCTCATTGTCCTCCCGCCAGGCCTGCTCCGACAGGAAGAAGCGGGGCTTGTCTTTGTAAGGCTCTCCGGCGGTGGGGCAGAAGGTGGTACAGTTCCCGCATTCGTTACAGAAATCGGCGATGTTCAAAACCTGGGGCTCCTGGCGGAACTCCCGGTAGCCCTTGATCACCAATTGCCGTTGGTCGCCATTGCTTGCTAGAGCGTAAACCGGCCAGCGCCCTGGCTTGGTCCAGTAACCCAGATTGGCGCGATTGGGACAGACGGTGACGCAAACGTTGCACACCTCATCGCAGAGGAGACAGCGATCGGCTTCCTGTTGAGCGGTATTTTCGGTGAGTCCCGGCTCCACCAGGGAAAAATCGAGGGAGTTACCACCGCCATGGGAATCCGTAACAGGGCCAGAGTCCCGCCGGGCGGCGCGGTAATAATGGCCTGCCAGGGAGATTCTTAACGTCGGTCGGGGCTCGGGAGTCGGCAGTAACTCACCGGCGGCCTGGAGCATTCTCTCCGCCGCACGCCGACCGTCTGCTACGGCGGCAATGATGGAAGAGGCGCCCCGGATGTAATCACCCCCGACGTAAACTCCTTCCAGGTTGGTACTGCCGTCGGGTTGAATCTCCAGCCCCGGAATGCTCAACTGCCGCTGTTGACCGATAGCCGGAATCAGGGTATCGGCCGGCAGGGTGAAGGTCTCGCCGGGTATGGGTTCCGGCCGCGGGCGACCGTCGGCCCCGGGCGCCCCCAACCGCATTCTTTGAAAGACTACCCTTTCCAGCTTTTCCTCTCCCTGAATCGCCACCGGCGCCGCCAATTCTATCACTTCCACCCCTTCCGCCAGAGCGGCCGCGATTTCTTCCCAATCGGCCGTCATTTCCCGGCGGGTGCGGCGATAAACCAGGGTCACTTGGCCCTGCTTCCCTAGAATCCTGACCGCGGTGCGGACCACATCCATAGCCGTGTTGCCGCCGCCGATCACCAGTACCCGGGGACCGATGGAAACCGATTTCCCTTCCTTGAAGCGCGCCAGGAAATCCAGCGGGGCCGTTACTCCCGGCAATTGTTCTCCTTCCAATCCCAACGGGCGGTTATCTTCAGCGCCGACGCCCAGGAAAATGAAAGGAAATTCAGCGCGCAATTCTTGAAAGCGGGCGGCGTCCACCTTTTGTCCGAAATGGAAGGTTACCCCCAGATCTTGCAGCAGAGCTACATCTATTTGAACGGCACTGTCGGGCAAGCGGAAGTGGGGGATGACTGCCGCCGGTAGTCCTCCCACTTGTTGTCGGGCTTCAAAGACCTCCACTTGCCACCCCGCCTGGGCCAGATAATAAGCGCAAGCCATTCCCGCCGGTCCGGCCCCGATGACCGCGGCCCGCCGGCTATTGTCTGCTTTCCGGGTTGGGTGGTAATTCCCGGCTGCTTGCTCCATCACGAAGCGCTTGATGGCCCGGATGTGGAGGGCTTGGTCGTAATGAATGCGGGTACATTTCAAGCGACACTGACGATCACAAGCAAAACCCGTGATGGCCGGCAGGGGATTGGTGTGCAGAATGGTTTCGTAAGCGCGGCCATATTCACCCTGAGCGGTGTAATAGAGGTAGCTGGGAATTTCCTGGCCGGTGGCGCAATTCTCCATGCAGGGCGCCGCCACGCAATCGAAAGGAGTCAACTCCCGCCTGGTCTTGATATCCGGTAGCGGTCCCGGCTGGCGGTGGTAGCGTTCCAACGATGCTACCCGCCGGGCGTAGTTTTCCAAATTGTGCAGCGCCGCCTGTGAGTGGGTCATCGAGGTTTCTTCCGCCACCGCCTGAACAAAGGAAGGCAAATCCTGGGCGCCACGGGCCCGCATGGCTTTCTCCAATTCTTCTAAATACTGACTCAGACGGCCGTAGCCCCCCGGTTTGAGGAGGTCGCTGCAGACGGTGGCTGGCTGTAAACCGGCGGCCAGGACCTCCGGTAGATTGAACGCGTCCACTCCGGCGGAGAAGGAAATGTCCAATTCTCCCTGGAAATCCCACTGCAAGCGGGCGGCCAGGTTGATGCTCAAGGGGTGCAGCGCCCGTCCGCTGAGATACACCCGGGCTTCTTTCTCTGGCAAGGTGCCTTTAGTGTTCACCACTTCCAGGGTGTTGGTCAATTTTAGGCCGAAGGCCAGTCCTTCCCGCTGTGCTAATTCTTGTAGGCGGGTGATGAGTTCCACGGCTTCCGCATATTTCAGATCATGATCGAAGGCTTCGGCCGGCACCTCAACATCGTGGTAGCCCAATTCATCGTAAAGCAAACGCTGAATTTCCGCCGGTCCCAATAATGTGGGGTTGAGTTTCACGGTGGTATGAAGCCGCCGCTCGGTTAGCAGATAAGCGGCGATTTTTTCGATCTCGTCGGGAGGACAGCCGTGCATGGTGGAGAGAGTTACGTTGTCCGAAATGGATTCGGGCAGCGCCACTTCTTTCAGTGGCGGATAGATTTCCGCGGCCTGCGCTTGGAGTTCCTCCAGATGGGGGCGCGCCTGAGCCACTCCGTCCAGGAAGGCTTGCACGTTGGGACTCTGAATCCCGGCGTAATCGTAACCGACGCTGAGGTTGAAGATGAAACCGGGCTCGGGGCTTTTATTCCAACCCAATAGACGGCGTAGGGCCTGAATCAGCAGCCAGGCTTTGAGGTATTCTGCCAGACTCTGGGGTAACCTTAGCTCCTGGGACCATTCGCAATTGTACCCTTCGTCCTGCATGTCGATGCAGGGTTTGGTTACTTCCAGCTCGTCCAGGGTCTGGACTGTTTTGAGCTCGATGTAACGCGCGCCGCACAACCAGGCCGCAGCGATGTTCTGGGCCAGCTGAGTATGGGGGCCCGCCGCTACCCCGATGGGCGTTTCCAGGAGCTGACCGTAACGCCGCAAGTGGAAAAGTCCATCGGAACGGGGCTGAAAAAATAGGGACTCGTGAATGCCGAAAATGGTTTGATTGGCTTTGTATTCCTGGAGGGCCCAGCGGAGCAATTCTGGCAGAGGCAAGGGGTACAAGCGATCGTTCACGCTTTCCGCTCCTCCAATTGCTGGAGATGGTAGCGTACCAGATTCTTCAACACTAACCGTCGATAAGCAGCGCTGGCCCGGATATCATCGATGGGGTTGATGGCCCGCTCCGCCAGGGATAGGACCTCTTCCATAGAAGCTCCTTCCATCCAGGCCTGTACGCAGGCGTCCAGCGTCACCACCGTAGGGGCCACGGCTCCGGCCGCCAGCACCAGGTTCTTTATTTGGCCGTTAACGATATGGTATGCCCCCGCCAAATTCACCACGCTGATGGCCATGGCTTCCCGCAGGCCCACTTTTTCGAAGAAACCTGCCGCCGCGTCAGGGATCTCGATCCCCAACAAGATTTCTCCCGGCTCCAAGGCGGTTTGTCCCGGTCCCAGAATGAATTCCGCCAGCGGTAATTCTCTTTCACCCGCAGGGCTCACCAGCCGGGCCCGGGCTTTAAGAGCGTACAGGGGAGGTAAAGTGTCGCCGGCCGGCGATGCGTTACAGATATTGCCCCCCAAAGTGGCCCGATTGCGGATTTGGACTCCGGCAAACTGATGTGTGCTTTGCCACAGGGGAGGCGCCAACTCACGGACCAGTTCGCTTTCCCGCAACTCGGAGATGGTGATCCCCGCCCCCAGCCAGAGACCGTCACCTTCGAGACGGATGCCTCGCAGTTCCGGTAAATGTTTGAGATCCACCAGGTGGGCGGGAAAAGGCAGCTTGTGTTGCTCATAGCGGGGGAAAAGGTCCGTTCCGCCCGCCAGCAAGTGGGTTTCTTGCAGGGGCAACTCACCCAGCAATGTTTGTAGCTCAGTCAACGAGTGGGGGCGATGATAATACATTATTCCTGGCGCCTTTCTGCGCAAAGCTCCACGGCGTCGATGATTTTTTGATAACCGGTGCAGCGACAGATGTTGCCCACCAGGGCTTCCCGAATTTCGTTGCGATCAGGATGGGGCTGTTGTTGGAGGAGATACTCCGCCGAGAGGATCATTCCCGGAATGCAATAACCGCACTGCACCGCGTGGGCTTCGATGAAAGCCTGCTGTAAGGGAGTGAACTGCTGCCGGTTGCCCAGTCCCTCGATAGTGGTGATTTCGCCACCGTGGGCTTCCACGGCGAAGATCAGGCAGCTATTGACCGTTTTGCCATTGAGAAAAACGGTGCAGGCGCCGCATTCACCTTCGCCGCAGACTAGTTTGGCCCCGGTGAGGTTCAATTCTTCCCGCAGAAAATCCAGCAGCCGCATGGTGGTGGGAATGGTGCGGCTGATTGGTTTGCCGTTGACCGTTACCTCGAGCTGGAAAGTATCGCTGGACATGGGGGCGGTTACCTCTGTGTTGGGTTAGAGTTCTAGATGGTACTGAATGTCCGGCAACCGACAAAGTGCATCGGCGCTATTATGTGAATTCATGGCTTTCATTGGTGACGGGAAATTTCCCCCATGTTTTCCAAATAGGCCAGAATTTTCCCTTGATCGGGCGGCACCGGTTCCAAGGGCGGCAACTGCCGCTGCGCGGCGGGGATGTCTTTCAGCCCGGAACCGGTAGCCAGCACTACTGCGCTCAGATTGGCGGTTTCCCCTTGCCGGGACAGTTGGAGGAGACCAGCGAAGGCCGCAGCCGCCGCCGGTTCTACGAAAAGCCCAGTTCGTTGAGCCAGGAATTGTTGCGCGGTTAGAATTTCGGCATCCGAAACAGTTAGCCCCAGGCCATCAGTTTCCTGGAGGGCCCGCAGGGCTTTCTCCCCATCGCGGGGAAAATCCACGGCGATGCTGTCAGCTACGGTACGGGAAGCCACCGGGGCCAGTGGTTGCTGCTTCTGGAAAGCCGTTACAATGGCCGCGGAGCCCTCCGCCTGTACCGCCACCAGGCGCGGCACGCGCTCGATCCAGCCCAGCCGGTATAAATCCTTGAAGCCTTTATGAACTCCGCCCAGGATACAGCCGTCGCCCACGGGGACGAATACCAGATCCGGGACCTGCCAGCGCAATTGCTCAGCGATTTCCAGGGCTACGGTCTTTTTGCCTTCACTAAGCAGAGGATTGGTGCCGGTGTTGCGATTGAACCAGCCCTGGGCAGCACTTAAATCCCGGCACAGGTCAAAGGCCCGGTCATAATTAGCGTCCACGGGGATCAAAACCGCGCCGTAGCTGCGAATCTGAGTTAGCTTGGCGGGGGGCGCCGCTGCGGGGGTAAAAATCAGTGCTTTCAGTCCCGCCCGAGCACAGAGTCCCGCCAAAGAGGCAGCGGCGTTGCCAGTAGAAGCGGCGGCGATGGTGTCTATTCCAGCCTGCAGGGCGTAAGCCACCGCCATGACGCTGGCGCGATCCTTGAGGGAGGCGGTGGGCTGACGGGTATCATCTTTGAACCATAATTCTGTAAGACCAAGCTCCCGCGCTAGAGTGGGGGCTGCTACCAAGGGCGTTCCGCCTACCGGCAAGGTTAATTTGGAGGGTGGCGGGGCTACGGGTAACAGCGGCGCATAACGCCAAAGGGTATGGTCAGAATTCTGTTCAATTGTCTGGTGCTCTAAATGGGTTCGTAAATGGGGAATGTCGTATTCCACATCCAGATTACCGCCACAATCACACTGATACCGGAACCTGGGGGGATATTCCCGACCGCAGCGGACACAACTGAGATGAGTGATGGTCGGATTCAAGAAGCTTTTAGCTGTCATAAGGGGCAAAAATAGGGTATTGCGGGGAATTTATTGGAAGGAAATTGAGTGTGGTCGCCGGGATTAGGCAAGGTTACGGTTTTTCCATAACGCCTTTTTCATCGGATACGGCGAATGGTCGAATGTTGCATGGGGGGAAAGCATGGGTTGTTAACTGGCAGGGGATGATGAGGTCGTGCTCACCGGATACCCAGGTGGCACAACATGAAATCTACTCGTTCAAACACATCTCGTTGTAGAAGCTGACGGGCTTCTGAATCATCAGTTCCCTCGAAGTCGGCCACGAATTGGGGCCCCAAGTGCTTTTCTGACGCGAAAAGTTGCTCGATTTTATTTAATCCCCATCGCACGAGGCGGTTATGTGCGAAAGGTTTGATTTCAGCGATTAAGGATTCAATTCCGCCTGGAAAATTGCGGAAACAATAGTAGAAAATATCGTAAGTGTCTTTTTATTAACTGTTCACTTAAAGTCATCCCCTTCATTGCCAGGATCGATCTGCGCCACGCCGCGGATGAACTCGAAAAACCGCTGTATCGCCGGGCTGCGGCCGACCAGGTCGCCCAACGAAAATTGCTGGATCACGGTCTGGCGCAGAGCGCTATTCTCCTCCAGCTCCTGCTGGAGAATGTTGGCCAGCTCGTCGCGCTCCCACGGTTTGGATACGTAGCGGTGCACCCTGCCGCAATTGATCGCCTCGATCGCGGCTTCCGTGTCAGCATAGCCGTTGATTAGGACGTGGACCATCTCGGGCTGCTCCTACGCAAGCTGGGCCAGAAGCTCCGTTCCTTGAACGCCCGGCATGCGCTGGTCGGCCAGGATCATGTTGACTCTTTCAGCCCTGCACATCCGCAGAGCTTCCTCGGCCGAGTGGGCGCAGGATAGGGTACCGGCGCTTGAATGAATTGTAGAACAGGTTCAGATTCTCTTCTTCATCATCCATGTAGAAAATGGTGTACTTCTCAGCCATGCTGCTGCACTCCCTGAATCGGTAGCACAATGCGCATTCAGGTGCCTTCACCGACCCGACTTCGGAAAGAGATGGTGTCGCCGTGGTGCCCGACGATCAGGTAGCTGATGCTGAGTCCGAGCCCGATGCCCTCGCCGATCTTCTTGGTGGTAAAGAACAGGTCGAACACTTTATGGGCGATCTCTTGCGGGATGCCACGGCCGGTGTCCTCGATTTCGACAACGATTTTCTCCCCCTCCGTACAGGTGCACACCACGATCTTGCCCTCTCCATCGATTGCCTGCATGGCGTTGATCAGCAGGTTCATGAGCACCTGATTGATCTGGCCCGAGTAGCACGAGTAGGGCGGCAGTTCTGCTTTATCTCCTCCCTCCTGAACGAGCGGGCGAGCGAATCGGGGGTGTAGAGGCAAAATAACCAGCGAGAAGCGGAGGCGGCCGCCTCTTCGACTGCTGGGGGGCCTGGTCTGTTTTTCCGGCATTCCAGCGCGATTATTCCGGACGGCGAAGTCCCACCCACGGGTGCGGGTCCGACCAGGCAGTTCCATTCGGGCAAGAGCCGTCTGTTCACTCCAGGCGTTCGATCCGGGCACCCAGGGCCCGTAGTCGCTCCTCCAGGCGCTCATAGCCTCGGTCGATAAGTTCCACCCGCTCAATCACGCTCCGGCCTTCGGCCGCCAGGGCGGCAATGACCAGAGCGATCCCTGCTCGAATATCGGGACTGCTCAATCGTTGGCCTGTCAGGCGGCAAGGCCCGGAGACCAGCACCCGGTGAGGGTCGCATTGAACGATGTTGGCGCCCATGACGGACAGCTTGTCCACGAAGAACATTCGTGACTCGTACATCCAGTCGTGGCAGAGAGTCACACCCCGGGCCTGGGTCGCCAGGACGATCATGGGGCTCATCAAATCGGTAGGAAAGCCTGGCCAGGGCCCCACTTTGATCTTCTCCAGCCGGGAAACCGGGCGGGACGGTTTGACCACCAGAGTCTGTTCGTCCTCGAAGCGCAAGTCGACATTCATCTGCTTTAGATAGTAGGTGATCATGCGCAGATGGTCGCGGCGAGCCTGGTGGACGACCAGGTCGCCCTGCAAGCACGCGGCGGCGATGACGAACGTGGCGGCTTCGATGTGGTCGGGGACGATGGAATGGCGGAATCCGTGGAGATTTCGGGTACCTTTCACCATCAGACGATTGGAGCCGACCCCCTGGATTCGAGCGCCCATCTGCGTCAACACCTGGCAAAGATCCACCAGATGAGGTTCGGCGGCGGCGTTTTCGATCACCGTCTCGCCGTCCAGGGCGGCACTCATCAGGAGCGCGTTGGCGGTTGCGGTAACCGAAGCTTCCCGGAGTAGAACAAAAGCCGGTTTCAAACGCGCCGCACGGAAGACATAGGACCGCTCCTGTTCCTCCATTTCCACCCCCATGTCGGCAGCCAGTTCAAAGTGAGTATCCAGCTTGCGGCGGCCGATCACGCACCCTCCGGGTGGCGGCAGATGCACTTCTCCGGTTACCGGCAGCAAGGCTCCCAGGAACAGCAGGGACGCCCGTAGGTTGGTGCCCAGCTCGTAGGGAATCTGGTGGCCACGTACCGCACCCTGGATCCGGTAGCGATGAGGGCCCAATCGCGTCACCACCTTGCCCAGCCGAGCGAGGATTTCCAGCATGACTCGAATGTCGCTAATCTCCGGCACATTGTCCAATTCGCAAACCTCTTCGGTCAAGACTGTAGCCGCCAGGATGGGGAGGGCCGCATTCTTGTTGCCGGCTGCGGTCACTTCCCCTTTCAGAGGCTGCCGACCCAGAATTTCAAACCGTGCCATCAGGTGCTCCCAGTGCTGGATAGTTGTCAGAAAGAGGGATCAAGACTCAAACTCCCCAATGAGCTCGATTTCAAGTTGTAATTCGATATCGTAGCGGCACCTGGCTTCGTGGCGGACGAACTGGATGAGTCGCCAGACATCGACCGCCCTGGCGCCACCCACATTTTCGATGAAAGCGGCGTGAGCGGATGAGATCACGGCCCCACCGATTTTGAGGCCTTTCATCCCTAACAGCTTGTCGATGAAATACCCGGTGGAAGCGGTGGGCAATGCCAGACGTTGCTGTTGCTCCCGGCTAAGATTCCGGAAGATGCAGCCGGCCGATTTGCGGGGCTGGTTTCTCTTGGCGTGGGCCCAGCGTCGGAAATGGGCCCGTGCCTCCGATACGTCGCCTCGAAACAGGCAAAGGGTCACGTCGATGACAGTCTCGCCGGTCCGATGCAAGACGCTGTAGTCGTAATCGAACTGGAAGTAGGTGGGCGGTACCGTGGCGATGCCGGTGTTTCGAAGGAGTCGGGCCCGGTAGACGAAATCACCGAAGAAGAGGGGACCGCCGTGGGCATTCATATAGACGGCGCCGCCGACGCTGGCAGGAATTCCGGCAAACCACTCCAGTCCCCAAATGCCGTGCCGATGCAGGCGGCGAATCAGGCTCTGCAGCAGGCAACCGGCCTCCACTTCGACCAGAACCTGGCCGGATGCGTCGCCTGACTTAGAGGGAATATCGTTCTCTTCAAGGTAAGACAGGCCGCTCGCCTGGCGAGGCATCTGAAAACCCGTGGGCCATTCGTCCAGGATCTCGAGCCTTCTGCCGGTGTTGTGAATCACGAGTCCGTCGAAACCGTTATCGGCCACCAGAACATTGCTACCGTTGCCCAGGACCTTGAAGGGCAATTCAAACTCTCGGGCCAGCTGCACGGCCTGGAGCAACTGGGAGCTGTCGCGCACCTCAAGAAAATAGCGCGCCGGGCCGCCCACCCGCAAGGTGGTCAGGTCGGCCAGAGGGACATGGGTCTGACAATGGAGCCCCGCCTCCCTGCAGGCCTGCACAAAGTCGCTCATCACCTTTCTACGCTCATGAAAAAATGCTGCTCAGATAACGAAAGCCGGAATCCGGGAAAACGGTGACGATATTGCACGGCTTATCGATCTGCCGGGCGAGTTGCAATGCACCCCACAGGTTGGCTCCGCTTGATCCGCCGGCGATGATGCCCTCCTTGCGCGCCAGAAGGCGGGCATGGGCAAAGGCCGTTTCATCATCGATTTTCAGCATGTCGTCCAGAAGATCGAAGTCCAGAGTCTCAAGGATGAATTCGTCACCCAGCCCTTCCAGGCGGTATCGTTCCGGGCGAACTTTCCGACCGTACTTGAAGAAATCATAAAACACGGACCCCACCGGATCGATGCCGATGAGTTTGAGGTGCGGATTCTTCTCCTTCAGGAAGCGGCCTGCACCGAACAGAGTGCCCCCCGTGCCGATCCCGCAAATGAAATAGTCGATGCGCCCCTGCATTTGGTCCCAGATCTCCGGACCGGTGGTGTGGTAGTGGGCTTCGTTGTTGTCACGGTTGTGGTGCTGGTCGACATAGTAGCACCCTGGCTCTGAGGCCGCCAGGCGGGCGGCGTAGTTGTTGTAGGAGTGTTCATCTTCGGGTGGCAGGGAAGAGTCTACCAGGATAACTTCGACCCCGAGATATTGCAACATGCGTATTTTTTCCTGGCTGGTAGAATCCCGCAGCACGACTTTGCACCGATACCCTTTCTGCAGGGCCACTATAGCCAGGCCGATGGCGGTGTTGCCGGAGGAATTCTCGACGAGGACGTCACCGGGCTTGATGAGTCCCTGCCGTTCCGCCTTTTCCACCATGTAGCGGGCAATGCGGTCTTTGATGCTGCCCCCCGGATTCATGAATTCCAGTTTGGCGAAAATGCTCGCCTTCAACCCTTGCGTTATGCGCTTGAGCTCGATAAGCGGCGTATTGCCGATGGCCTCAAGCAGACTGGAGCCCGGCCTCCTGGTAAGACCCATGCTATTCCCTCGGCATTGGGCGCCTGGGAATGGCGCACTCCAATCCAACGCAGCGGGCAAGGAACACCCACCATCCGATCCGCAATAAAGCTGGAGACGACAGCAGATCCGCTCGAGCTGCCGGAGACCGCAGACGTTCGACTCTCAGACCATTTCCTGCAGGACAGTTCCACACTGGACACCTCATTCTGGGAATGATTAGAGCATTTCTTGTAGTTAATAAGAGCCATCTGACAGGCAGTCGGTCCTGACCGATGGAAGACCGGCCAGGTGTTTTCACATGTAATCGTCTCAGCCTGTTTTGTCAAGGATTTTGTTCCCTCAAGTGACTCTGCGACTGAGCGCCCAAGCTGAAGTCGTTGTCGCCGGCGGCTCTTCCGGGCGTCGATGTGGGGCAGGGTAAACCAAGACCTCGCCTCCGGGATGTTTCCCCCCTCTTTCGGCGCCACCCAACTCACAAGGACTCCGTGCCCTGGATCCTTTCCTGAGCTGCGGACGACCCCGACACGTCGCGCAGGAAGTCCGACGCCAGGTTGACAGGGAGAAATTTTTGTCTATCTCCAAGGGCCCCCTGGCCTCTACGGCATCTGGAGTCAAGGCCCGTACCGAGGGGATGATCGCAAACCCGGCGCAGAGGCGCCTGCGGACGCGCGCATCGCAGTTGAGGACCTCGGATAAAATCGTCATGAGCGATCGGATCAAGTGTTATGGCTGGGGTGCTCTGGTGAGAGACATTCCCGGAAAACCACACCGATACATTGGCGCCAACGCCGGAGGCTGGGAAGTGTATGGAGAAATCCTGGCGAAAAAGTATTGAGCGTACGGCTATCTTGAACGAACGCGCCAACTCACCGTAGACACGTTTGTAGTACGACATTCTGGAAAGCCCATCCGACAGGCCGTTTAGTTTGTCAATGTGCACTTGGAGGCTTTCTACCTAACCCTTTACTGCCGATGGAGCGCGACAAAAGCCACCGAGGCGATCGGAAAAATGGCCAAGCATGCAGACAAGCTCGTCTGGTTGGATTCCCCCATCCCCAATGGGCACAGCACCGTCGTCGACGTAGCAAAGGCAGGCAGCTTGGAGAAGCAACAGCGTGCTGTCGAAGAATGGGCAAGAGATGTGTGGCAAGCATAGTCCTTACGCCATGGCTACGTACGAGCCCTGGTTGAGCGTTATCTGAGTTAAAGGAAGCGTGCTGCGCGGCCGCGCATTCAGTCAACTTGAAAGGTACGACAGAGGCTGCTTTTACGGTTACCTCATCATGAGCGCCAGATGGGAGTGGTCCTTTGAGGGAAACTCTGGCATATATTTCAAAATCAAAAGCCAGGTCGCACCCCCGGACTTTGCGAGCCATGATGTTTTGAATTCTTTGATGGCGGTGAGTTTTGCCGGTTCCCCCGTATTCCCCGGCTAAAAAATCAACCTGAACGGTGATGCTTTTATCACCGATGGTTACTTTTCGCAAGAAAATGTATGGCTGCTGGCTTAGTTGATATCCTCTATCAAGGAGCAAATTACGTATGGTTCGATAAGATTCTTCAGTCAGTGTTTTATGATTCAGTGCCAGGTCCGCATCCATGATGCCGATGTGGGGTGGATTTCCACCCAGGAATAAGAGTCCCGGTACCCAACTGCCAATAAGCACCAGATCCTCGCGATACCTTCCAAGGAGGCGAAGCAGTTCAATCAGGATGCTGCGGGTAGCTTGAACTGTCAACTGGGTATAATCTTTTTTGGTTACCATGCAGGACGGATTACTTGTTCTAATAGACTTTGAGCCGCTTCAGCGCTGCGATCGGAAAAACCTTGCAGATCCAGAAACACCTGCACCGGTGTTGCGATTGTCATTCCATCTATCTCTAATGCTCCGTAAAACACTACCTTATCGTAAAGTGTAAGCAGCAGCACGTTAGCGCCACTATCGACCTGTTTTAGGTTTAGGCTGGCCAACAGTTCGGGAATAGTTCCTTCCACGAAAGCGGTGACCCGTCGATAACGCACATATGGAGTTAGTCTTACGGCTCCAGAAAAAGCCGTAAAAGCGTAGCGCAAATTATATCTCTCGGCGAAATCGACCAGCCGAGCTTCGATTGTGGAGATATCGTCGAGGGAGTAAAGCTGTAATAACCCGTTTTTTCTGTAAGAATAATGCCGGGATCATTCCAAGAGTAGTTCCTCAGGAGCGGTCAGCCTAAATCCGTCAGCTTCACTTTGGGCCCATTCCTAGTTCAAAAGAAGTTTTTTAACGTTGTAAGCTTGTCCCAGACTTATCTCCGCCTCTTTTGCCAGGGATTGGAGTCTCCAGCACTTAAGTGGGTTGGCCAGCAACACTCTGATTGCTCTACTGGCGCGGGGGTAAAACAACGATCGCAGTTCCCATTTTTCAGAGAACGGATTGGGATTACCAGTGGGTTTGATAAACTCCTCCTCGAAGCAAATGTGGCAGTTACCGGCAAGGTCAAGATAACCAATCCCTTCTTCCTCACAGATTGCCGCCGATTTAACGGAGATATAAGGCGCCATGAATACACCATAGCTACGGGGATTCTTCGATTTATAGCGCAAAATACGATTGACCGCTACCCGGGCGATGCGGGGTTGTCCATTGGCATAGAACGCTACCGCCAACGGCAACTTGCGCTTGGGAAGTCTGGGGAAAATCACCAAGTCCACCAGGGGATGGTTTGAATCACCAACCCTTTGTACTTCTTCGATTTTTAAAAATGGAATGCTGCTATGACAATTTTTTAAGGTTGCTTCCGCTTGGGAAAGAAGATCAGTTTTTTTATTGCTACCACTGAATTAATAACCTGTTTTTTTAGCATAACATCCTACATAAAGGTGACACAATCAAATTTCATTATTACCATAATTTTCAACAAATGTTGAAACTAACATAAATACTGAAAATTTCTTTTTAAAGTGACCGGATTTTTTTACGACTGAATGCCCAATTTAGTAGTATCAAATAGAGCCCCGGATTAGATTCAGGCCTGATTCTGCCATCACCGGCAGAGTTAATTATCCGTAACCAACGTCAGGAAGGGGGAACAGGCTGGTGCGACGAATATGGCGGTTGCCATGACTAAATATCACCTCCTTACAACTCGAGGAATATGGCATTCTTTCTGCGTCCTGATTTTAAGCATGACAACCCTGTTATTCTCTTACCACGGGAATTTCATGCTGTCTCTCCTGCCGGAGACCCACCAACAAAGCGGGTACATTTGTTCCATGGCGCACGGGTGCAATTGCCAATGCAAGGATCATGGCAACCCGAACTGCCACTGCTATCATTCCCATGGCGGCGCTTCTTCCGTCGTTCCGGCCCTAAGTTGCCAATGTGGTTCAGCGGAAAATTCCACCTACCATGTGCCGCCGCTGGTAGTTTTCAAAGGCCTGCCGGTGCAGTTGAATGGTCTGTTGGAGCCAGCTGGTTCCGGTTATCATATATTAAGTTATTCTTTGCTGCCTCCCTCCTGGGAAGCGCCTCCGCCGGGTCGTCCGCCCAATTTCACCGCTTAATACCGCACAAAAACTAATTAAAACTTCAACGCTGAATCGTGCCTTTTGCAGCCGGTTAAGTGGCAATGCCACTTAGCGCCAGACACGGCATGATCGATGGGTTTAAACAAACGCGGGTTTAGAGCCGACCAGGCTCTTCCCTGCGGGTTAAAACAAAGGGAGCTGAGCAGGTGTTATATAAATGGATTAAGATTTATTGCCTTACGGGGCTTTTATCAGCATTGCTTTTCCCCCTCCGCGCCGACGATACCGGGAAAGTGGAAGGCAGGGTAACGACCACCGGGGGACAGTCTCTGCTGGGGGTCAATGTATACATTCAAGGTAGTAATCGGGGAACGGCCACCAATACAGACGGGTGGTATCGACTGGAAAGTATCCCGGCCGGTGAATATGTCTTGGTGGCTGAATATATCGGCCGTTATGCCCGTAGCCGAAAAATAGTTGTAGCGGCCGGGGCTACGCTACGAGAGGACTTCCAATTGCCGCCGGCAGCGCTGCTGTTACCGGGGATCGTAGTCAGTGCCGGGCGCGGTGGTGCAACCGCCGAGGTGTTGAATATGCTGGGGGCTGGTGATATCCGCCGCAGTCCCGCACCCGTTACCGGTGAATTGCTCCGGGAGATTCCCGGCGTGGAAGCGGTGCGACGCGGGCCAGTGGGGCTGGATCCGGTGGTGCGGGGACTCCGGGAAACGGAAGTAGGTGTGTATCTGGATGGTACCCGTATTTTCCCCGGCGGACCAGGCCGCATGGACTCGCCTTTGAGCCATTTGGATCCTAGTGCCATTCAAAAGATTCAAGTAGTGAAAGGACCTTACGCTTTGACCTGGGGCGCGGGGAATCTGAGCGCCATCCGGGCGGAAACCCCAGAGCTAACGCGAATTCTAGACGGGGTTCATGCCGCTTTTTCCACTGGATATTACTCTAACACCGGCGCGACCCAGGGGGCTCTGTCTTTGTCAGGCAAGCGCGATCAGTTAGCCTTTTGGTTACATGGCGTTGCCCGTCGCGGTGGTGACTACGAATCTGGGACAGGGGTTACTATTCCCGCCAGCTACTACACTGGAGAAATTCGGGGCAAGTTAGGTTATTCACCAACTCCTACTCAGGGTGTCCAGATTGAGTTCGGCTATCAAAACCAACAGAATATTGATTACCCCGGGCGCTTACTCAATGCCCGCTATTTTCATACCCGCAATCTGGCCGGACGGTGGTCGTGGCGGCCCCGTGGTCCCCATTTGAAAACGCTCACCGCGCAACTGTATTACAACCAGGTTGATCATTTGATGGACAATGATGGTAAGCCTACCGCTTTGCCGGATTCCAACCGCATGCCCCCTTTTCCGTTAATGGTGGAAGTAAATGCTCAAGTTAAGGTGACCGGCGGCCGGGTGGCGGCTGATCTGGAGCCTGGTAAGTTCGCGAAGCTTCAGGTAGGAGCGGATCTGTACTCCGCTTATCGTAACGCCGTTCGGATAATCAGCCGGCGGGATACCACGGTGCAGCTGTTTGAAGATCTGATGTGGCCCGGGGCCACTATCAGGGATATCGGTTTGTATGCCCAGGTGGAAAAGACAGCTTCCGCTAATACGAACTTGACCGCTACGCTGCGGTTGGATTGGGTTCAAGCCCAGGCCGATACAGTTAGCGATTTCTTCCAGGAGAATGCTTCCGACCAGTTGGCGCAGTCGGAACTGAATCTCAGCGGAGCGCTGAATCTCAGTCGCAGGTTGAATGAACACTGGCGCCTTGCGTTGGGGGTGGGCTCGGCGGTGCGCACCGCTGACGCCAAGGAACGCTATTCGGACCGCATTCCGGCCAGTAAAGCCCAAACCAGCGCCGAATTCATGGGCAACCCAAGCCTGAAACCGGAGCGGGGCACCCAGGCGGATCTCTGGCTCGAAGCGGTTTACCCCCGAGTCTCTTTTTACTGCAGCCTGTTTGCCCGCCGCCTGGATAACTACATCACGCTAGAGCCCACTGACTTACCTAAACGGTTGCCGCTGAGTCCCGCCACGGTTTACCGGTATATCAACGGCACTGCGGAGTACTGGGGCGCTGAAGCGAGCGGTTCTTATAAATTCACTGACCAATTAAAGGCTATTCTTAAAGCCCATTATTTATGGGGCGAAGACGTGACCCTGGGCGAACCGGCGCTGGGAGTGGCTCCGGCTAGTGTGGAGACTTCCATGCGTTACCAGAGTCCCGGAGTTCTCTGGTCAGTCGAACCGGTGGTGCGGGTAGTTGGACGGCAGGAGCGGGTGGCTACTACCCGGGGAGAAAGTGTTACTGAGGGATATACCACCATTGATGTGCGAGCCAGGGTCAATCCCCTGCCGGGGTTAGAGGTGCGGTTTGGGGTTATCAACTTGACTGATGTGGAATATGTAAATCATTTGAATGCCAAGAATCCTTTTACGGGTGCCCAATTGCCTGAACCGGGACGGATGTGGTATGTCAATCTGAACTACGCTTTTTGAAAGAGCAGAAACAGCCGCCGTATGGGCTTACGAGATGATTGTGATGAGTTGAAGTTGCTTCCCGCCGACGCTCAAGTTCCAGGTGATAGGCCGTAACAGCAGATTTCAGCCTTCAATCCGTGGATTATGGAAAAAGCAGCTTGGGATTCGACCTGAAACAACGGCATAATTGGAGGCAGGATGGATAAGATGAAGATCACCCTTTTTCTCAAAAAGGAGCTGCTAAGGAAAATAGATCAGGTGACCCGTAAAAAGGGGATCTCCCGGAGCCGGTTTTTTACTCTGGCCGTCGAAGAATATTTGAGTAAACATGAAAATCAGGAGTTGCTGACTGCTCTGAATGAAGCTTATAGGGGAGAACTTGATGAGCAGGAGCTGGAACGGCAACAAGCCATGCGCGATTATCAGCGACGGCTGGTTGAAGGCGAATGGTGATCAAGCGGGGATAAGTTTACTGGGCAGCTCCCAGCTATTCCTTGGGCTCAGGTTTAGATTATCTGCAGCCGTACGTTGTGGTTCAGAACAATCTGTTCAATGGTAGTGGAATCAACATTGTAGTGGTTTGCATGATCACTTCGAAGTCGAAACGAGCCCATGTGTCGGCAATAAAAAAGCGGGCTGTTGAGCCCGCTTTTTTGTTATTTGAAATATATTCGTAAAATAGGCTTGTTGAAGGTGATTGGAGCTGAAAAAGGCGAGTACAATCCACGCTGAAAGGCAAGAAACGTTCTGTTGAATGGAGGTATTCGTCAAGAAAACCACACCTATTAAAAATGGCGGATTATTGATTGATGAAAACTAAACATAACAGGCGTGTTTGTGCGCCTTGCTCTACCGGCGCACAATTCAGGCATAGGATCATTAACAACCGATGCCCCACCTTTGCTTTCCAGAGGCCGGTAATATGCGAAATTTGAGCCTTATCAAAGCCCTGATCGAAGACTTCTCCCCCCAGGTGCTTACCAATGTGCTCCGACATATCGCACCGGGGTTTAGGC
>CAYXZO010000035.1:0-24188 GCA_964469505.1 uncultured Lentisphaeria bacterium
ACCGTTTGGCCTCTATGACCGCAAGGGGGCGTCCCCGTTGGTCGTAAAGCACATAATCTGCTCGCCCCAGGTGGTATTTCTTGCCAGCAGGGTTGGGGATCGGTTGCCCGCCACCATATGATGAGGGCGGTGTCTTTACAAGGGGAAGCTCAATTCTGACAGGCACCTCAGTTCGTACCTGCGACAAATCCGCCGGGTCCCAGCCGGCCTGACGCAGTTTTTCGTCAATAACAATACGGGCGTGGGATTCGGGTGCGGAGTCGTGAGTCATAACCTGGTTATTCCCATGAACTAAGCAGGTTCACCTGAGCTATAATCTGACTTTAAAAGATACTCATTTCAACCGGTTCTTGGAGTGGTTTTCATTCCATTTAATCAAAAAAAGGTGAAGGGGCCTAGCTGAAGACGCTGGGGGCAAGCAGAATTCAATGGAGCCCACAAGTGTCGGCAGTTTCTTCGGATGAATTTAGAGAACTGGCTGAATGCCCCTCTGAAGAGGGTGGCTCTTTTTGAAAACAGTAATTCCTGATGAGAGCTTGGTCGATAAGTCGACCCATGTAGCTCCCTCTGACTCAACAAGCATTGGTTCCATAATGAGAATAGCTGAATACCAGACTGGAAATTTTTATTTGTGATTTCGAATATGTGTTCATAATATCGACTATGGAGTCGAAATATGGAACGGGGGGTTTATGATCAGTCCACGGCAGTTGGAAGAACGTGAAGCCCGGAAAAAACGCATTATGGCAGGGGCCCTGGAAGTTTTCCGTGCCAAAGGGCTGGAGAAGGCCACGATGGAGGAAATCGCTGCCGCGTCCGGGTTTGGGAAAGCAACACTATACTACTATTTCTCATCGAAGGAAGAAGTGCTTTCCCAGATCATGGAGAAAGGATGGCAGGCTCTCTGGAACGGAATCGAACAAACCATCAATCAGTCCGGTAGTCCCCGGGAACTATTTTTCCAAACCCTGAAAAAAATTGTGGAAATCACGTTAGCCGATCGAAACCTCTACTCTTTTATATTCTCCGCCCCTCAAGCAATCCCCAATCTGTCTACGGAGTTGATGACCTGGCGTAGTTATCAGCAGCGGCTATATGGTGCATTACAGGGCCTCATTGAAGAGGGCATTGCTCGTGGTGAATTTCCCCCTTTGAAATCGGAGATATTGATGCGAGCCATAGGTGGAGTTTTTCACGGTTTAATGTTTCTAGGGGGAGGGAGAAATAAAGTCAAAGAGAAAGACATCGAAGAGCTGGTGACCCGCCTGTTGGATACGCCTGTAGCGTAAGGGAGGTGCAGATAAAACAATTTTTAAGGGGGATGCGTGGGGGGATTTAGACCGCTTATTATTTTTCACCTTGGATTGCTCTTCTCGGTTTTATTTGCGCAACAAACCTATGAAGTGACGGGTAGTGTTTCCGTCGCAGCCACCGGCAAGCCGCTCCAGAATGTCAATATCGTACTGGTAGGGACCGGTCGAGGAGCCGCCACTGATCGCCAGGGGCGATTTACCATTGCCGCAATACCAGCCGGGTCCTACCAATTGGTGGCGTCCGCCGTAGGGTTTCTAGAAGTAAAACAAACTATCCGGGTCCCGTTATCGGCTCCCTTGATAATCCAAATGGAGGAGTCCTATCTCCAGATGGAAGCGGTGGTGGTGACCGGGACCCGTTCGGAGAGGTTATACAGTGAAGCTCCCGTAGCCACGGAAGTAATATCCCGCCAGGATATCATGGATTCGGGGGCCCGTGATATCGGGGAGTTACTGGATCAACGGGCTGGAGTTTCTGTTACTTCCTCGGTGGAAGGCGGAGCCGTCGTCAACTTGTTAGGTATCGATTCCAAATACATTTTGGTCCTGTTAGACGGCCAACCAATAACCGGTAAGTTCAATAACCGCATTGATTTAGACCAGATTTCCACTGCGGTGGTTGATAAAGTTGAGATAATTAAAGGTCCCAGTTCTTCCCTGTATGGTAGTGAAGCTATGGGTGGAGTCATTAATATCATTACTCACCATAAACTAGCTCGCTCACCCTTCACCCTCGATGTACGATATACCGGGGATCACGACCGGTTCAATCCGCTTGCGCAGCGGGAGGGGAAAAGAAATGTACGATTGAATGTATTCCTCCCCTTGAAATCCACGGTAATTCAGTTGGATGGTGAGTTATTGCGGGCAAATGTAGATAAAGCCATTCAGTATATAGATGTGGACCAGTACCAGAAGCTATCCCTACGGGGAGCGGTAGATTGGTCTATTCGCCCAGAGCATCGTCTGCAGGTGAGTGCGAGTCAGTTTGAAAAATATGAATTGGGACGCACACCTCTAATGCACACTCGCACGGATGTCAACCGCAGGTCACTCGATCTCAGTTACCAGGGGAAATTATTCACCAACTGGGATTTGCGGGTTCTAATTCGGAGTGAGGACTACCAACGCGATTATCTCCAAAGCCGTCCATGGGGACCGGAAGTGAAGGCGGAGAGTACCAGAGAAACCGAACGTGAAATGGAAATTACCGGCACCTATCAAGCTTTTGAAAATAGCTTGAATTTTGGAGCAGAACTGCAACAGGACCGTTTTTACAGTGCCCGGGTGAGCGGGGGACAACATGTGCTGGACAGCCAGGGATTGTTCTTCCAGCATGAACGGCAATGGAGCCCGCACTTTACTTCCATCCTGGGGTTACGCGTGGATGATAACGAGGAAATTCGGCCGGTATTTAGTCCAAGAACGGCATTCATGTATTCTTTTGCGGAACGATGGAAGCTGCGAGCAATGTTGGGAACCGGGTTCCGAATGCCATCTTTTTTAGATCGTTACATCGAATGGAATCACCAGCAGTTTGGGTACCAAATCATTGGTAACCCCCGATTAAAGCCAGAAACATCACGAGGGATCACGTTAAGCCTGGAGTACTACCATCCGGGTGTTTATCAAGTAAGTTTGAGCGCCTACTACCAACAGTTCAAGGATATGATTGTCGATTCCTTGTTGGCCCCCGGACACTTTACCTATGTCAATGTAGAACGGGTGTATTACTCGGGGATCGAGTTACAAGGGCGCTGGAACATGAACCCCAGTTGGTTGCTCAGTTGGGGCTATAACTACGCCCTCAATAAAGATGGAAAAACCGGTGATTTAGTTCCCAACCACCCCATTCACTCTGCGAATCTGAGACTCCGTTATAAACATCCCCAAGGCCGTCTACGGGGTGCGCTAAAGGTAAAGTTCGTTGGCCCCTATCCCGTGGATGAATTCATCATCACCAGCCAGGTCATAGCCCGAAAACAGCGTTCCGCCTACTCTGTTTTGGATTTTGACGGTTCTTACCGCTTGAATCACATGTTCACCTTGTCTTTTGGCGCTAAGAATCTTTTAGACACAACAGATGACCATTTCGGTCCGTTCATCGGACGAACTGTGTACATAGAACTAAATGCAGAAATCAACAGGAAGGGATGAATTATGAGACAAGCATTGAAAATCAGCCTCATCGTACTTTTTGCAGGACTGATTGGCTGCAGTCAATCCCCGGAAGAATCCCAGGAAACCGGGCAACAGGTTACTACTGGGGATATCGGCCAGGCGCCATACTTTTTTTCGTTTACCGTAGAAGATTTTGTTCCCACCTATGATTTGAAATTCATGGCGGGTAATTTGACGTATCTGGTTGCTTTAAATTCCGCTGCAGGGGTAGTCGCTGCAGTTGACACCCAAGGCGATTTCCAGAATGCGGTTCTGCCCCTGACGGGATTTCAACCCGATTCTAGTTCCTATATTATCGGAAATCGTTGGATGGATATCAGTACATACGATCCGAGCGACCATAGCATTCAAGGCAATGGTTTAGTTTTCTTTATTCGCAGTTCCGATTATGAATGGGTGAAATTCAAGGTTCAGTCCGCAAGTCCTTCGCTATTTACCATTCAATATGCACTCGCTACGAGTGACAGCACCTTTGCTGATCCTGTCGTGGCGGAAGTACCTTACGCTACCGATTCACCGGCTTATTATGATTTTTCCACCGATACTACAGTCACCCCTGAGCCGTGGCACCTGGGTTTTGTAACCATTCCAGTGTACTCACCGGAAGTGGGATCAATTTTCTATATGCCCAGCGTTTTGCTTAATTACGAGGACAGTGTGCAGGTCGCAATCTTAAAAGACCAGGACTATCAGTCTGTCTCCGCTGTTCCGGACGACGTAACTTGGTTGACCGATACCGGGAACTTGCGTCACCTGGGGTACAACCAACCTGAAGCTGTATTGGTTTATCACCCCGAACCGCCCTATAACCACAAGGTGATCGTAGAGAACCCCAATTATGTCTATCTACTAAAGGTGGGTGGACAAATCTACAAACTACAGTTTCTGGATTACTCTGCCGGAGTGTTGATGTTCAAATATGACCCTCTATGAAAGGGCATATTCAACTAATTAGTTAACTGAAGTTTGATTCCACTAGCGCGGAAGGGAATCTCATGGGCCAGATAACTTTTCTTCACTATTTGCCCATAGGCACAACGCTTATATCCTTGGTGTTCGCCCGTATTATTTACCAGCGTTACCGGGCGCGGGGGCGAAGAGGTACCCATCTATTGTGGTGGAGTGGGGGAGTATTAGTGTATGGATTGGGAACCTTCGCCGAAAGCTGGATCACTCTGCTAGGGTGGAATCCCGTAATATTCAGGTTCTGGTACATAGTTGGTGCTTTGATGGGTGGCGCGCCGCTTGCACAGGGAACCGTATGGTATTTATTAAAACCTTCCACGGCTCGGCGGCTTACGGTGGCTTTAGTCACCACCATTTTGGTGGCGTCGATATGTGTCCTGCTCAGCCCAATCAATTATGATTTAGTAGATCCCCATCTTCCTAGCGGAAAGGTGTTTAGCTGGCAATGGGTACGCCTGTTTAGCCCATTTATAAATACCTATGCCGTAATCTTTTTAATTGGGGGGGCACTTATTTCAGCTTGGCGTTTTCGTCGCGAATCTCACAAAAATACAAAAGGGGCTCTAATTGCTCGGGATCGATTTATCGGAAATGTTTTAATCGCGATAGGAGCTCTGTTACCAGGAATTGGCGGTGCATCCAGCCGGTTTGGTCACACCGAGATTTTATATATCATGGAAATGCTGGGCCTCAGTTTGATTTGGTTAGGCTACTGGTACAACACCCGTCATCGAGAAGTGGTCACACCAAAGTTGGGTTGATTGGAGATCTAATTCTGAGGCTGCTTCTAATTACCTGATGTGGGGGTACGCTTGGGCAGTTTTGCTTTAGTTCAGCACCTCACGTACTGAATGCTCATGAAGAAGAGGCTATTTATCTCAAACAGGGACAAGAGCTAATAATCTATTGTATTACAGTAAGTTACCTTGTGTGCCCCTTCTGGCCAGCAGCTTGCTAACTACCGTTGCCGGTCCCCGAGAGCAGTCGAGGGGACCGGAATCTGTTATCAATCCTGAGGTAGCCTCGACAGTGCCTTTCGATTAGCTCATGGTAGCGAGACTACCGCAGTGGCTTTATTGACTTTACAGCACCGTTCCGGGGGGAATGCGAGTGCCTTTAGGGATGATGGTAATCCCCTGACGGATGGAATAAAACTCCCCGTCTTCCTCCAGTACTCCCCGGCGGTTGACCAGCTCACAACCAGCCCCAATACGCACATCCTTGTCTAAAATGGCGTTTTTCAGATGGCACCCCTTGCCGATTCCCAGCGGCAACTCACCCCGGGGAGGACGGTCCTCATAAAAATCATTACCCATGTAATACACGTGATCCATCTCCACGTTGTCGGCTACAATCCCGCGAATGCCCACGATGGAGCGGTGTAGTTTGGCCTTACCGATGCGGCAGCCTTCAGAGATCAGGCAGTGGTCCACGACTGCCCCGTGGATGTGAGTACTGGGGAGAAAGCGGGCGTGGGTATAGATGGGATGGTAGGGTTCATAAAACGAAAAAGGGGGGCGACGGGAAGTCAGCGCCATATTGGCCTGGAAGAAAGTATCTATGGTACCGATGTCGGCCCAGTAGCCGTTGAAGGGATAAGCGTAGGTGCGGAAATGCTTAACGCACTGAGGGATGATGTCGTGACCAAAATCGTTGCCCTGGAATTCCAGGGCTTCAAAAAGCACTTCCTTGCGAAAAATGTAAATCCCCATGGAAGCGGCTACCTGGGCATCATTGGTATCGGGTAGCACCAAAGATTCCACTAGGGCCGGATCTTTAGGTTTTTCCACAAAGCGATCGATCAAGCGGTCAGCGGTGTAGTGCAGCACGCCGAATTGAGACGCCTGAGCCGTGGGCATGGGTTTAACCGCTACAGTTACGTCGGCTTTTTTCCGACGGTGAAATGCGAAAAAAGGACGAAAATCCATCTTGTAAAGATGATCTCCAGCTAGAATTATGAAATCGGTGGCGTTCAGTTCGGCGAATCGCTCTCGATATGAGCGTACCGCATCAGCCGTACCCTGGAACCAATCCCGGTGCAGCGGAGTCTGTTGCGCGGCTAGAATCTCAATCAACCCACCGCGGAAGGTGTCGAATTTGTACGTGTCCGAAATATGGCGATGTAGGGAATGAGTATTAAACTGGGTTAATATGAAAATGTACTGTATTCCGGAATGGATGCAGTTACTAATAGGTATGTCTATTAACCGATATTTACCGCCGATGGGCACGGCTGGTTTGGCTCGGTCCCGGGTGAGGGGATAAAGCCTTTCGCCCCGACCGCCGCCCAGAATGATAGCGTCCAATCTGGTTTTCTTCATGAACCTTGACTCCCTTCCAAACACTGCTCATAGAGTCTGGCGTATTCGCGAGCCGAACGTTGCCAGGAGAAATCCTCCGCCATGGCTCGCAGCATGGCCGCCCGCCAACGCACTGGGTGTTTGGAGAAAAGCCGGGCTCTCTCCAGAGCCCACCCCAGCGCCCCCGCGGTCCAGGGCCGGAACACAAAACCAGTACCCCCCGATTGACTTAGATCTTTTACGGTATCGGCAAGACCGCCAGTTTCATGTACAATGGGTAAGGTGCCGTAGCGTAAGCTGTACATTTGATTCAAGCCACAGGGCTCGATGCGCGAGGGCATAAGAAATACATCGGAGCCGGCTTCGATCAAGTGGGCCAACTCTTCATGGTACCCCTCGGTGAAACTCACCATACCCGGATAGCGCTCTGCGGCCTTTCTTAGTTCCCTTGCGATCTGCTCCATACCACTGCCTAGGAAGACAAATTGTACTCCGCGGGAAACGAAATTCGGTAAGCATTCTAGAATTAAAGCGTGTCCCTTCTCTGGTACTAAACGCGAAACAGATCCGCAGAGGAGAAAATCGCCGTTTTGTCGCAGCTTAAGTCTCCGCTGCAAAGCCAATTTGTTGTAGCGTTTCCCGCTCAGATAGGCAGGTTCGTAGTTGCAAGGCAGGTGGGGATCGTGCTTGGGGTCCCAGTAGGATGTATCAATTCCATTCAAAATTCCGCTGAAACGGGGGCCTAACTCTCGCAGCAGCGTTGTCAGGCCACCGCTGATAGCATCGTCTTTCAAAGCTTCCCGGGCGTAGGTAGGACTCACTGTATTAACGGCAGTGGCCCGTTGCACGCCCAGAGCCAGGCTGCTCAATCGGGGGGGAGGATTCCGCCGCAATTCTTGCCGGACTTTTATCGGGAAGTAGTCCAGCTCGGAATGGGAGAATTCCCCTTGATAGATGAAATTGTGAACGGTAAGCAGCACTGGTAGCTCGGGAGATAGTAACCAGGGGAGGAGCGCCGTGGGATGGTCGTGGACATGGATTAAATCCGGTTGGAAAAATCCCCATTGAATCAAGCGGGCCACGATGCGCTGAAACAGTAAGAAGCGTTGAAAGTTGTCGGGGTAGCCGTTTCCCTTGCGATCAGTATAGATGCCTTCCCGATCGAAAAAAGTCTGCTGAGAGATGAAGTAGTGTACCACTCCTGTCTCTGATGGCTCCGCTTTGAGCTTCCATACCCGCCAGTAGTAACTCCGAGACCCGCTGATAAGGCGGCCTTGCCAGGGAGTGGTTGTTAGTGCGCTACGGGACAGATGTTTAGGATAGAACGGTGATACGACCTGGATTTTGATACTGAGTTCTGAAAGGGCTCGCGGCAAAGCTCCCACCACGTCCGCCAGCCCCCCCGCTTTGGAGTAAGGCGCCACCTCAGGGGTAACGAAAAGCACTTTTCCCGGAATCGGCATGTGCTCAAAAATAATAAACTCCCAGGGGATTGCCTAATGGCACCTGGTCTTTCCGGTACGTATTAGAGGAGAACGTTCCTTGAAAATTCTGCATGTTGCGCAGAATTTTCAAGGAGCTAAAATTAATCCGGCTTGAGTTGATCTTTTAATTACTTACTAAAGACAGTTGCACCCATGACGCGGCCTAACGTATTGCTCCACTCTGGATGAGGTAGGTTGGTCCTGGTTGCTTTTACCAGGATAAAAGTAAGGTGTTGGTTACATAGCTTTCAGCTCTTGGGATATCTTGGAAAGTGGAATAGCAACAATCTTATCAGCCATTGGGAAGGAATGTTCACCGGGAAAGACGACATATAATTTTTCCAACCCAAGGTCCTGAATAGCGGTTCTCATGGAATGTGTGACTTTAGGAGCGGTAGTCAATTTAATCTCGAACCCAATTTTTCGTTGCCCGCGAACCACCAGCAAATCCAGCTCGGCACCAGCATGAGTGGCCCAGAAGTAGCATTCTTCCCAACTCACATTCAGTTGTCTTTTTATCTGGTTAATAATGAATCCTTCCCAGGAAGCACCCTTTTTAGGATGACCCAATAAATCGTTCCAGGAACGCAGATTCAACAAGGCGTGCAGGAGACCTGAATCACTGAGGTATATTTTTGGTGCTTTCACCTGCCTTTTAGAAATGTTCTCAAACCAGGGGAGTAACTGGCGGACCACCAAGGCCCCGGTGAGTAAATCCAGGTATCTTCTGACTGTGGTATCCGCTACCCCAAATGAACGTGCGATTTCAGAAGCGTTCCACACCTGGCCATGGTAATGGGCCAACATTTGCCAGAAACGGGAGAGCGTAATTGGAGGTAGTCTCACTCCAAGTTGAGGCAAATCTCTTTCGAGAAAAGTTTTTATAAATTCTTGTCTCCAACGAAAGCTACTTGCTTCAGAGTTAGCGAGATAGGAGCGGGGAAATCCACCCCGCAACCAGAGGCGTTGATAGTTCGAAATACCAACTTCATCAATGGCGAAGCCATCGAGTTGATGATAGGCTATGCGCCCGGCCAGGCTTTCTGAACTTTGGCGAAGTAAATGGGGAGAGGCGCTACCTAATATGAGGAAATGGAAGTTTCCACCTGGCTTGTCTACCAGAACTCGCAGCACCGGGAATAAATCAGGGTGTCGCTGAATCTCATCGATTACAATCAGACCCTCTAGATCCCTCAATGCCAGCATGGGATCTGCCAGGCGAGCCAGATCAGTGGGGTCCTCTAGATCAAAATAGTGCACCGCAGACGGATAATCCTTAGCCACGAGGCGAGCCAGAGTTGTTTTACCCACTTGGCGGGCACCGATGATAGCCACTACTGGGTTATTTTTTAGTAACTTCTGTATTGTTTTTAATTCCCACTGTCTTGGGATCATGGGTGTAATATACCTTGAAAATTCTGCATGTCACGCAGAATTTTCAAGGAGAATGACGATTTAAACCGATTCTTTCTACCCTTCATTGCAAAGAAAGAAAGCAATAAAATGAAAAACCGCTGAAGCGGTTGAGGCTGGGTTGGGGGCGACTGGCAACCACCCTGATGAATCAGGGTGATGATTGCAGGGGTATGGTTCATCGCGCGAAGCGCCGATGATCGCTTCCAAGGCAGACGGGAAACAGGAAGAACGGAGGACGGATAAATTTGTAGGGGCGAATGGCTATTCGCCCAATTTTTTGTCGATTATAACGATAATTTGTAGGTGCAAGGGTATCTAGGGTATCTAAGGTATCTAAGGGAAAAACAATGGGTTACAGTCTTTTATTCTTTGTTTTCTTCGTGTCTTTGTGTGAGATAATAATGATACCTACCCGTTGAGACAAAACCACTGAGTCTTAGGTAATAATATCCCATACCAACCTCTACCGCCCTCAGGAACGGCGTAGGCGTTCAATAATTGTAGAAATAACAATGTGTTACAATAATTGTTGAACCCCTACAGGGTTCCGGGGTGTTTTTATCGTGCACGTACTACAATTGTGCAACCCCTACGGGGTAGCTACTAAAGGCCTCAGTTATGGATAACCTGTAGTGGTCTCTTGTTCCAACGGGAGGGACGGGGCAATACATATCAATTTTCAATCGTGGTGCTTAGTACCCACACTCCGTAGCCGACGTTGGGGATCGCTTCTCCCAACAAGTCGGAATCGCGATGACAGGACCCCGGCCGATGGGACCGGCACAACAGGGTAATTATCTCCGGTGGTCTCGTCCCAACGGATCGGACTCGGCCACCGGGAAAGTTCAACTACCAAAGCAGCTGAGCCATCGGATAAACTTGCAGAAAAGACCAACTATTTTGCAGCGTCTCAGCTACTATACGCCACTACCGTCACCTGGAGCGGGGTGGGACGTTATACCCCGTCATGGTAGCAGCTTTCTCAAAAAAGAAAGAAGCAAAAAGCACTGCTAACCCAAGGCAAAAAGTTTTCCCAACCTTGGCGCAAAACCTGATGGTAGTCCAAGGCTATGGCTGCGAAAAAATGTTGGTGGGTGAAGTAGTTCGTATTTTACGGTCCCTTGGTCTACATTTATTGCCGCAAGAGAGGAGGAGCCTGGTCCATGAGTCAACATACGGACGAATTCCACGAGTTTCGGCAAAAAATGAACGAAGCCCTCCTGGCTACCGGCAATAAAATCATCCAGCGGGTGTTCAGTTTGGATACCTTGACCTACCGTGACGGTGCTTTGCCAGCCCGTACGAAAGAACTGCTGGGCCTGGTCGCGTCGTTAGTGCTGCGTTGTGATGACTGCGTGCGGTATCATCTGGAACAATGTCACGCGGCCGGTTACAGCAAAGATGAAATAATCGAAGCTTGCAGTGTAGGCCTGGTAGTGGGCGGAACCATTGTAATTCCCCACCTGCGGCGCGCTATGGCGGTTATCGAAGAATTATACTCGGAATAAAAGTCGTCGAAACGACTACAGATCCAGCTTTATATGTAATTCTTTTAGCTGGGCGGGATCCACTTCCGAGGGGGCTTCTTCCATGAGCGCCGCCGCGGAGGTGGTTTTGGGAAAAGCAATCACGTCCCGGATGTTTTCCGTGCCCGCCAGCAACATCACCAGGCGATCAAAACCGAAAGCGATACCCCCATGGGGTGGGGCGCCGTAACGGAAAGCCCGCAGGAGGAAGCCAAAGCGCTCCTCGGCTTCTTCCAGTGAAATACCGATGGCCTGGAACAACCTGCGTTGTAAGTCCGGTTTGGAAATTCTGATGGAACCACCGGCGACCTCGTAACCGTTGACCACCAGATCATAAGCTTGGGCCCGCACTTCACCGGGAGTCTTTTCCAGCTTGTCTTCATCGTCAGGATGGGGGGCGGTGAAGGGGTGATGTCGCGCTTCCCAGCGGTTTTCGTCGCTGTTCCACTCCAGCAACGGGAAATCCACCACGAACAGGGCCTGCAACTTGTCCTCGGGAATCAGATCATTCTCGCGCGCCAGGCGCTCCCGCAAAGCGCCCAGGGCCTGCAATGTCACTTCCGGACGATCACCCACCAGCAGGATCAGATCACCGGGCTGTAAAGCCCATTCTTCCCTCAGCTGTCGTTGAATTTCCGGCGGATAGAACTTACTGATGCCGCCGGTAAATTGATTCTGTTCCACCTTCATGAAAGCCAAACCGGCCACCCCATAATAGGTCTTCAACCATGCTCCCAGCTCATCCAATCGCTTGCGGGAGTAATTCTCGGATCCCCCAGGCAGAACCAGGGCCTTCACCCGGCCACCGGTGTCCAATACTTTTTGAAAAATCCCGAAGGACCCTTTTCTTGCGAAAGGTTCAAATTCTTTTAGGAGCAGTTCATAGCGCACATCAGGTTTATCGGTACCGTAATTTTCCAGCGCTTCGGCGTAGGACATGCGGGGGAAGGGAGCGGGTAGGTCAATTCCCGCTACTTCTTTGAACAGCGCCGCCGTCAGTCGCTCCGCCACGCCCATGACATCGTCAGGCTCCACAAAGGACATCTCCAGGTCGATTTGGGTAAACTCCGGCTGGCGGTCGGCCCGCAGGTCTTCGTCGCGAAAGCATTTCACAATCTGGAAATACTTGTCGAATCCGCCCACCATGAGGAGCTGTTTGTAAGTTTGGGGTGATTGAGGTAGGGCGTAAAACTTGCCTTTATGGATTCGGCTAGGAACCAGAAAGTCGCGGGCTCCTTCGGGCGTGGATTTCATCAGCATAGGGGTCTCTACTTCCCAGAAACCCTCGCCAACCAGATGGCGTCGTACTACTTGGTATGCCTGGTGTCTGATGGCGAAGGAGCGTTGCAATTCCTCGGTGCGTAAATCCAGGTAGCGGTATTGCAGACGCAGCTCCTCGCTGCCCGATTCCCGTTTAGAGATAAGAAAGGGGAGGGGATCCGCTTCGTTGAAGATTTCCAATTCCTGCGCTTGAACTTCGATTTCACCCGTGGGGAGATTGGGATTCACGTTGCCTTCAGGGCGCGGGGCCACCGTACCTCGCACGCCGATTACATCTTCCATACCCAATTTTTTGGCCGTTTCCGCCAGCTCTTGGTTTGCCTGGGGATCGAAAACCACCTGGGTTTTGCCGTAGCGGTCTCGTAAGTCGATGAAAATCACTCCACCATGATCACGCAGCGTGGCTACCCAACCGTTGAGCACCACCTGTTGCCCCACGTGCTGCTTTCGTAATTCTCCACAAGTAACGGTTCGTTTCAAGCGCATGCTCGGCTCCTTTCTCAATTCCGGCAAATGTACACCCGCGGCCCTGAGCCGCAACAAGCTTCATTGCTTTAATTTTCCTAAGCCCGGCTTACATTTCTCCCACACACGGGAAAGTTGTGACTTGGCCCAATCGACGAAACAACTCACGACCTGCGTCAAATCAGCAGCCTTTAGGTAAAGGGTTTTTCCCATGGAACGTAAACACCAAATCCTTTTAGCGGTACTTTCACTTTTACTCCCCGTTCTGCTGGGAGCTCTCAGCCGCCCCCGGCCGCCGGCCACCGATGTTTTCCAGAGCCACCGGGAAGTGGTTATGCAGGAATTAAGGGATATGCAAGCTGTGGCCATTTTCCACAGTGCTCCTATTCAGAAACGCAATGATGACGTGGATTACCCCTATCGCCAGGCTTCCGATCTGTACTACCTCACCGGCTGGGAAGAACCCCACACGGTTCTGGTTCTTGATCCTCAAGCGAAGCAGTACAAGGTGATTCTATATGTGCAAACCAAGGACCCCCGTCGCGAGTTGTGGACCGGTCCGCGACGGGGAGTGGCCGCTGCGGCGGCCTTGCCGGGAGTGGATACCGCCTACGCTTATGAACAATTCGAGAAAGATTTGCCGAAACTCCTTTACCGGCGTCGAACATTGGCTTACGCCAGCGGCGGAGACGAGAATTTCGAAAAGAAGTTGCTGGACAAGTGGCAAGCGGCGGGTTCCTATGGCGCTCAAAAATTGCTGAAGGCGGAGCAATTGACCGCTCCTTTGCGTCTTAAAAAGACTCCCTGGGAAATCGCCCGGATGGAGCGGGCAGTGAGTATTACGCGGGCAGGCTTATTACGGGCGATGCGCCGCATACCCCAATTGAAAACCGAATACCAAGTTCGAGCGGAAATAGAATATGCTTTCCGCTTCAATGGTAGCCCCCGTAATGCTTTTTCCTCCATTGTGGGCTCCAGCGCCAATGCCACCATTCTGCACTACGAAGCGGACAGCGCCCGCCTGGTTCCCCACAGTTTGGTGCTCATGGACGTGGGGGCGGAGTATGGCTATTATGCCTCGGATGTCACCCGTACGGTGCCGGTGGATGGAAGCTTTTCTCCTGCTCAGCGCGAGATTTACGACTTGGTTCTGAAGGCCCAGGAAGCGGCCATTAAGGTTATAAAGCCAGGAGTTCCATACAATTTGCCCCATAAACAGGCGGTCAGGGTGATAATCGAGGGATTGGTGCGTTTGGGGTTTCTAACTGGTGAAGTAGATTCGCTCATCGCGAAACAAGCTTATCGCCGCTTTTTCCCTCATGGCACCTCTCACTGGGTGGGACTGGATGTGCACGATGTGGGTAGTTATCGTACCTCTGAGGGTGAGCCACGTAAATTGGAACCAGGGATGGTCCTCACCGTGGAACCGGGAATTTACATTCCGGCCGGCAGTGAAGGAGTGCCGGAAAAATATTGGAACATCGGCGTCCGCATCGAAGATGACGTCCTGGTAACCAAACATGGCCACCGGGTTCTGAGTGCCGGCATTCCTAAAAAGGTGGACGAAATAGAAAAAATCATGAATGTTGAAAAGTAATCGACCGGTTGAAAAGATTAATTGTATCTTCATCATATCTTTTCCTTGGAATCTTTAACAATAACCTCCATCCCGGTCTCCAGCTTATGTCACTATTAATTAAGGGGAGTTTATATGTTTTTCTCACACACATAATCACCCAGTTTAAAGGAGCTTGCTTATGCTGACAAAAGAGTTAAAGATTCCGAAATATCTATGGGAACTCCACGGTGAAAAAGCACGATTATCAACGGTAGTGATGGTATATGTCGTCGGACTGGCTGCATCTATGTTGTTTTTGATGAACTTGCTAACTGAGGTGAAAGACTTAACTTTGTGGAAAGTTATAATTTTATGGCTCCTTTATTTTGATATCGCCGGTGGAGTGGTGGCTAATCTGTCATCATCAACGAACTCATATTATCGTGACAAAAAAGGGTTAAGAATTATCTTCCTGGTGGTGCATGTGATTCATCCTCTATTGTTTTCACTGATTTTTCCTGATATGTATCCATACTTCAGTTTCATGTTCCTTTACACCATAGCCGTTGCTTTCCTGGTAAATTCATTGAAAGACATTGAGTTACAGCAGAATATAGCATCCTCCTTGGTAGTAATTGGCATAGTGATATCAATGTTCTTCAAACATAATTTGGTCGTTCTATACTCCGTAGCACCACTGTTTATGCTTAAACTGGGTTTGGGTTTCGCCGTCAGAAGACCATCATTTGTACAACTAAATGGTGATTAATGATTAATTGGTTATATGCTTGGGATGGACAAATTGCTTTATCATAATTTCAGATTGTATATATATCGCAAGCATTACACGGAAAGTAATTTTAACAAAATGGCCAATGGCAATCTGATTTAATGACGGAAGATCAACTTCTCGTATCTAACTTTCGCCAGAATACTGAAATGATGTCCAATGCGTAATCGGTTTTTAAGAGGTGTGATAAAAGAATCACTTACATTGTTGTTGGGAGTAATGCCACTGTTGGCTGGTGATTTACCTATAACCTGGGATAATCGCTTGTTAGTGCTGGCACAATTAAATCTTTCTGAACGGACAGGATCATTGCAGGGTGGAGATCTGCTCTTGATGAAATATCACGTGGGGACGCTGGAAAGTGCCGAGTTTTATGTCCAAGCAGGCGGTCTATTCCATCTCGCTGAACATAGTCATGAAGCTTCCTGGTATCGCGCCTATGTGGGCTGGTCACGGACGCAGGATGAACTCCGCCTTGGTTTGCAGCGGCTGGCCTTTGGACCGGTCCGTCTGTTGCGGGTCTTCCAGTGGTTTGACACGCTGGACCCCCGGGATCCCTTTCGGCTTTCCGAAGGAGTCAAAGCGCTGCTTTACCGCCGGGGGGTAGGTGAGGCTGCCGAATTTTGGTCCTGGATCATTTACGATCATCTCCCGTGGCCCCATGCGGTCCCGGGAGATTACTGGCAAACCGGTGGCCGCTATCAATTCTACATGGGGCAGAGTGAAATGGGGCTTACCGTGCATCAAGTACGACCTTCTAGCATATCAGACCCGCCTACCGTCACACGAGTTGCCATAGATGCCCGATGGGATTTGCTGGCCGAGGTGTACCTGGAAGTCTTTGGCGAACGTTTCCACCTGGATTCGGGGGCGGGCGAGCGAATCCAGGGGACCGTAGGATTGAGCTACACTTGGCCTTACGGCAACGGCTGGTACACCGGTTGGGAAACGAGCTGGTTTTGGGAAAATGGTCAAGAGTTGCGTCTGTTCCACGCTCTGCAGGTCTCATACCCCTTAGGTTTTTTTGACCAACTCCAACTGATAGGTTTCTATTATACGGGGAATTCTTTCTGGTACTTGGCCTGGACCCGCACGCTTGATCATTGGCTTCTCAGTCTGGCATTGGGAGGAAGCTCGTCCGCAACAATTCCCCTTACCTTCGGAACCCAGGACTCTTTTGCCGAATGGTCTTCCGCTACTTTGTTACTCTTCGGGGAATATATCTTTTAAACGGATATGGACACACTTGTGGGGTGGAAGTTTTTGAATCGCAAGGTCCCTTTCTGGAAAACAGGAAAAAAAATAGAGCTTTGGCTTAAGTTTATCCCTGGAGGGAGGAAGTTTTGACACCTACTAATGATTCCCAGGAAGTAGTAATCACCCGGCGACTGGAAAAGATTTACCGTACCGATGGGAGTGAATGTCGGGCGTTGCGGGGTGTAGATCTGGTGATCCAGCGGGGGGAATTCACCGGTCTGGTAGGCCCCAGCGGTTCCGGAAAGACTACGTTGTTGAACATCATCGGGGCCCTGGATAAACCGACTGCCGGAGAAGTGTTGACTTTAGATCACGACATCGCCCGACTTTCTGCCACTGCCGCGGCCCATTTACGCAGTCGTAAACTGGGCTTCATCTTTCAAACCTTCAACCTTCTGCCGGTTTACACGGTTTTCGAGAATGTGGAATTTCCGCTGCTGTTGTTGGGAGTCAAAGAGCCGGAACGCTCCCGGCGGGTTATGGAAGTGTTGGAATGGGTTGGGTTGACGGACAAGCGCAACTATCGTCCTTCCCAGCTTTCAGGAGGGGAAGCCCAACGGACCGCCGTGGCCCGGGCCATGGTCAAGAATCCGGAGCTGATTCTGGCCGATGAACCCACCGCTAACCTGGACAGCGAAAATTCCTTGAATATTCTGGAAACCATGCAACGCTGGAATGTGGAGCGGGGTACTACCTTTCTGTTCGCCACCCATGACGAGAAGGTGATTCGCTTTCTTAAACGCCGGATCACCCTGGTGGACGGACAGGTAAGCCGGGACGAGCAGGTTGCTTAAACCATAATGTTAAAAATTCTCCTGCACCTGGTATTTAGAAATCTCAAGGGCAGCGGTCTGCGCACTTTTCTCAATACCCTGGTGTTGTCCATGGCATATGTGATGTTGCTTTTCAGCCAAGGGCTGTATCAAGGCTGGCACCGCCAGGCCCTCAAGGAATTGGAGGACACTTTTTACGGTAACGGGTGGTTAGTGGCACCGAATTATGACCGCTACGAAATGGTGGCCATCGAGGATTTCCGGCAAAAGGTACCGGCTACTTTGCAAACCGCTGTACAACAGGACCGATTGATTCCCTTGTTGTTGCACCCGGGTGTGGTGTCCCCGCATCGGCGCCTGCAAAATGTATTACTCATAGGTATTCCAGCGTCTCAGGAAGCGCTATCCCTGCCTACGACGGTTCTTGCGGAAAGCAAGGGTAATGTTTTACCGACTTTTATAGGTGAGGGCACGGCCCGCAGGTTTCAGTTGCATCCCGGGGATACTTTGATGCTGGAGTGGAGGGATACGGAGGGAGCCCTAGATGCCCGGGAGCTATATATCGCCCGAGTGGTGACCAGCTCTATTCCCATTATTCAAAACAACACCTTTTGGCTGCCACTCGATTCTTTGCGCAAAATGCTATCAGCACCGCAAGCTGCCACGATTTTGGTGGTGCCGCCTGGTAATGAACCACCACCGGTTCCGGCGGGATGGCGGTTTATGTCTCTGGAGGAGTTAACCCGCGACCTGGAACAGTTAATTCGGATGAAATCCATCGGTTCTTATGTATTTTTATTCATTCTCCTGGCCATGGGCCTGCTGGCCATATTCGATACGCAGGTATTGTCAGTTTTTCGGCGGGTTAAGGAGATCGGTACTCTGCTGGCCCTGGGGATGACCAGAAAGCAACTGGTGGCGTTGTTTACGCTGGAAGGTACTGCCCAGGGATTTTTAGCCCTGGGGCTGAGCCTGGTTTGGGGGGCTCCCTTGTTGTTTGCGGCGCAGCGGTTCGGGATCCCGCTACCGGCCCAAACTTCTTCTTTCGGTATTGTAATCGGTAAGGCGCTGTATCCTGAGTTCGGTCTGGCCCTGGTTGGAGGTGGAGCGCTACTCATCATGGTGGCGGTGACCGTAGTGAGTTACTGGCCGGTACGGCGCCTGGCTCAATTGGAACCATCCCAGGCCCTGCGCAAAGGATCTTTATGATTTCCTTTCTGTTTCGAGCTCTTCTCCGGGATACAAACCGTAGCCTGCTGCCCGGACTGGTCATTGCTGTCGGGGTGGCTCTAAGCACTTTCATGGCGGGCTATCTGGAGGGGGTGTTTACTGGTTTTTTCGGCCGGATGGCAGCTTTGCAAACGGGCCACATAATGGTCATGACTCGGGGATATTACCAGGCCCGAGCCCAGCTTCCCAACGATCTAGCTTTAACGGAGCTGGATAGCGTTAAAAAGTTGCTGACGGTCCGTTTCCCGCAACTGCAATGGGTGCCGCGGATCCGTTTTGCCGGTCTACTGGATGTACCTACCCCAGAGCGGGAAACGGCGCAACAAATGCCGGTGATGGGTTTGGGTATGGAGTTGTTGGATGCTGCCAGTGGCGAGGAGGAACGCTTGCAATTGGATCGGGCATTGAAAGTGGGGACTTTACCCCGAAGCCCGGAGGAGATTCTGATAGGTAGTAAAGTGGCTGAACGCCTGCACCTGAATCCAGGGGGGGAAGTGACTTTTCTGGGCAGCGACACCAGCGGTGAGTTGAGCGTGGCAGCTCTGAGAGTGGCGGGAATCGTCCATTTCGGTGTTCAAAGTCTGGATCGAAACCTGATAGTGTTGGATATAACTGAAGCGCAAACCATTCTGGGAATGGATGACGCTGCCGGAGAGTTGCTGGGTTATTTCAAAGATGGATTGTTCCATGCGGAGGAAGGGGAAAAAATTGCTGGAGATATTGCTTCCCTGACCCTGGGTAACTTTCCCCAGTCGCTAATAGCGGTACCCATGAATCGCCAGGAAGAATTAATGGAATATTTCACCTATCTCGATCAGGCTAAAGGGATCATGCTGTTCTTGCTGTTGGTAGTCATGGTAACGGTATTGTGGAACGCGGCTTTGATTTCAGGATTACGGCGCCACCGGGAGTTCGGTATCCGCTTGGCCCTGGGGGAGAGCCATCGACATTTATACGCCACTATTATAGTGGAAGGGGTGTTACTAGCAGCCATGGCTACCGTTGTAGGAGCTGCTGTGGGGCTGGCGGGGGCTTATTATCTTCAAGTACACGGTTTTGATGTCTCCGAGTATATGCGCCAGGCTGAGGTGATTTTCCCGGAAATCCTACGAGCCAGAATAACCCCCGGCACCGTTTTTTGGGGAGCGGTTCCTGGATTTATAGCCGCAGCTTTGGGCTCCGCCTTGGCGGGGAGGCGCATTTTCAAACGGGAAACCGCTTCTTTGATGCGGGAGTTATCGGTATGAGAATTCTGATAGGTGCGCTTTTGTCCGTTTTGCTGATTACGTCAGAGGCATGGGGGCAAGGCATAGACGTCTCCCGCATTTTGCAGCGGCTGGATCAGAATCTCTATTTGGAACGGGCCCGCTTGGAGGCCGAGCTGGTAGTCAATCAGTCAAATAAAAGCCATCATTACCGACTCGAGATTTTCATACAGGGCCCGGATACCGCACTAGTGGTTTTTAAAGCACCGGCCACCGCTCGGGGGCGTAAATGGCTGAAATTGGGATCGCGTTTATGGCTGTATTTTCCGGAACCGGTGGACCGAATAATTACGGTGGCGGGACACATGCTACGGCGCAACGTCCTGGGGTCTGATATGACCTATTCGGATCTGACCGCCAACCCCAAATTGGGGCGGGACTATCGGGCTACTGTGGTCGCTCAGGATACGCTTAAGGGTAGGCCCTGTTGGGTATTAGAGCTGACGGCCCGTCGTCGAGGCCTGAGTTATCCCCGCCGAAAGGTGTGGGTTGACCAGGAGCGCTTTTTGCCGTTGCGGGAGGAACGCTTCGGCAAAAGCGGCAGGTTGCTGGAACGTATCCAAATCACCAAGGTGGAAAAAATCGACCAGCGGTGGTGGCCCACGGAACTGGTAATCAAGAACACCCTGGTGAAGGGCAAGGGGACCTGGTATCGCGTACACTCTCTGGAGCTGAACCCAAGCTGGCCGGATTATATTTTTTCCAAGCAGGGGCTCAGATCTAATAAATTTTAAAGCCTGACGGCTTAAGCTGGACAGGCTGTTTTGAGTATTGAACCACTTTTGGGTGCCGTCAACGAGGTTCTTGGATATGATCAGAATCGGCAGGAAACGGGAGAGATGCGAAAAGTATTAGTGGCCGGAGCCACCGGTTATCTCGGTAAACACGTAGTACAGGCTTTCAAGGAACAGGGCTTCTGGGTCCGGGCCCTGGCTCGGAATCCTAATAAATTGAGTGTCCAGGGACCCTTCTTAGAACCTGCTGTGGATCGCTACCTGGATGACGTTTTTGTAGGCCAGGTGACCCAACCCGAAACTTTGACGGGGTTATGCCGGGATATAGAAATCGTATTTTCCTCCATTGGTATCACTCGTCAGCGGGACAAGCTCACTTTCCGCGAAGTTGACTATCAGGGGAATGTGAACATTTTGAAAGAAGCGCTCAAAGCGGGCGTGCGGAAATTCATTTTCGTTTCCGTTTTCCAAGGACAGCGGTTCACTCATCTGGCGGGCATCAGGGCTAGGGAGGATTTCGTCACTGAATTGGCCTCCGCGGGGTTGGAGTACACAGTTATCAGGCCAACCGGCTATTATTCTGATATGAGCGAGTTTCTACGCATGGCGGAGTATGGGTGTGTATTTCTCATCGGTAGGGGAGATAATCGTATGAACCCTATCCATGGAAAGGACCTGGCGGAAGTTTGCGTAGCGGCAGTGGATGATGAACAGGTTGAAGTCCCAGTAGGTGGGCCCCAGGTATTTAGCTATCGCCAGATCGCTGAGCTGGCTTTTAAAGTATTGCACAAGCCGGTTCGGATAACTTCCCTTAGTCCACGGTTTTTAAATTTCAGTGCCCAGGTGATACGTCCCTTCTCTGCTTTAGGCGCGGACCTTATTCAATTCATGATGACTGCCATGACCAATGAGGGGATTGCTCCCCAGTATGGGGTTAATACTCTGGAATGCTATTATCGGGAATTATCGAGCGGGTCCAGTAATATCTAAGCTTGTAGGTGGATATGTGGTGGATCAAGTTTGATCAGACTTATGACGATAAGCTAATACTTTAACCCTTTCCAGCGTCACCAAACCTTCGTCGATCATTTTATCCAGCTCAGGCAGGAATTCGTTGATTTTTTCCTCAGCGTCCACGATTTCCACCACCACTGGTAAATCTTCCGAGAGCCACAGCACTTTGGAGGTGTGGATGCGGCTATTGGCTCCGAAGCCAAGAAAGCCCCGTAGTACCGTGGCTCCTGCTAGTCCTTTTTCCCGGGCTAGCTCCACGATCACTTCGTACAATGGTTTCCCGCCGACCTTATCGCTTTCGCCGATAAAGATGCGTAACAGATAGGCTTCCGAGGGTAGTTGCATGTGCCGATTCTCCTTCATATCAGCCGCCCCAGGGTAATTCCGGCGAACAAGGCTACGAATCCCAGACCGTTCTGTATGGCCAAATTAGCGGCGGCGTATAACCATTCTGCGGAACGCAGCATTTCGCCGGTTTCGATGATCAGCGTGGAAAAGGTAGTAAAAGCACCCATAAAACCGACTAAAACTACAGTCCGTATTTCGCCAGCGACAAACCAGCGGTTCTCAAAAATGGACCAGATGAAACCGGCTAAAAAACAACCGAGGAGGTTAACCGCTACCGTGCCCCAGGGAAACGAAGCGCCGTCCAGTCTTTGTACTAATCCAACTATCCCGTAACGTGCCAGAGTGCCTAACCCGCCTGCCACTGCTAGCCAGATGAGCTTGTGTGACATATCCGAAGTTCCTTTGTCTGTTCCGAACCAATTCCTCCTTAAAAAACCATTCTCTCACGGGCTGGTCATACTACCCGCCCGTTTATGGGCTTTAACGGTAGGAGTCATCAGCCTAGCCTGGGCGTTTGTGGGGGACTCCATCCCCGAAACGGGGCGGAAAGTATCCGAGAAAAGGGGAAAGGCAAGGTGAATTGGGGGGAGTGGTTGAATGGAGGACCGATGAACAGTGGCCAGCGAAGGGGGGAAGACATGAGGATGGGGAGGTAGAGAATTGGACTATGTCATGATGCAATAAATAACCTTGTAATTCTAAAATAAACAATTAGAATAATCCTTGTGATACTAAAAGCAATATTAGGGAATAACCTTGAGATTCTAAAAATCAGTTTTGGTTGGAGCTGCGGACATGTATCGTTTCATTGAGAAACGCTTGCTTGAATGGAAAAACCATCCGCGCCGGAAACCTTTGCTTATCAGGGGCGCGCGGCAAGTGGGGAAAACATACTCGGTCCTTGATTTCGGCAAAAAGTATTTTAAGGGCAAAACGATACACCTTGATTTAGAGAAAAGGACTGATTTGCACCTTATTTTCCAGCCTGATCTGGATGCTAGACGGATTGTTTCTGATTTGGAAATTGCTCTGAGTACACGCATTACCCCAGGAGAAGATCTTCTCTTCCTTGATGAAATTCAAAGTTGCCCCCGAGCCTTGGCCGCCTTACGGTATTTTTATGAGGATCTACCGGACTTGCACATCATTGCTGCTGGTTCCCTGTTAGATTTCGCATTCGAGGATTTTCATTTCCCAGTTGGGCGGGTGCAGTTTCTGGAAATGAGGCCCATGTCTTTCGTAGAGTACTTGCTGGCGATGGGAAATGAACAAGCTGTGGCGGTTATTAATCAAAGTAATATGAAAATTTCCCCGGCGGCTCATGAAATGCTACTGAATCTGCTGCGTAGGTATCTTTTTGTTGGTGGGATGCCCGAATGTGTCAAGGTGCAGGTTGAAACGGCCTCTCTGACTGAAGTCTTCGAATGCCAACGAAGCTTGATCGAATCGTTCAAAGATGATTTCGGCAAGTATTCTCCGAAAGCGGATCGCTATTGTTTAGAAGCAGTTATGATTAATAGTGCCCGATCCATAGGTAATCAGATAGTTTACACCAAATTAGCGGATGGCTTTTCTGGACCAACTATAAAAAAAGCGTTTGATTTACTCCGCAAAGCCCGGTTGGTACACAAAGTGCGGGCCGCATCACCAGCGGGAATTCCTTTAGGTGCCACAGCCTCAGAGCGAAAATTCAAAGCTCTCTTTTTAGATATTGGGCTTATGCAGCAATTTAGCGGCATTCAGATTAGTGAAGAATATTATAAGAAAGATTTACTCGGGATTTATCAAGGCAAACTGGCGGAGCAATTTGTTGGACAGGAGCTGCTGGCAGCTGGGGTTAAACAGTTGTATTACTGGGCGCGGGAAGCTCGGAGCAGCACTGCTGAAGTGGATTATTTAATTGAAAAAGATGGAAACATTCTACCCATAGAAGTAAAAAGCGGACCGACGGGGAAGCTGAAAAGTTTACATTTACTCTTGAAGAGTTACCCGCAAATACCTAAGGGGCTGGTAGTTTCCTCAGCGCCACATGGATTCAATCCGGAACATAAAATAGAGTTTATTCCGTTGTACGCATTAAGTCGGTTAGTGGGTGATACCAGGTGATATTAGAGATAAAAGTTCGCTTGCGCAGTTGCCAAACAATTATGCTATCAAGGGATTTTCACCAATAGCTATCGCCTATGATTAGTTGAGAATTAGTGTGTTCAAGTTGTTACTAGAAACAATATACTGTCAAGTAGATTATTGAGGGTAGAATATTATTGCCAATTTTTGTTGACCGCTT
>CAYXZO010000036.1:0-23021 GCA_964469505.1 uncultured Lentisphaeria bacterium
AGGCCAGACTTTTCAAGGCGGTGTAAATACCGCCTAGAGGGCCGGCCCCAGGGAATATGTCTTCCAGAATCGGTAAGCCTAAATCCGAGTACTTGTTTTTATCTCTAGCTACCAGCACCAGCGGGGCACATACTGGCCGGAGTGCCTCTATGACCCAATCCAAGAGCGACTTTCCCCCTAGGAGAAGGTGGGCTTTGTCTTGCCCCATTCGACTGGATCGACCTCCTACCAGGATTGCTCCGGGGACTTTGAGCATAGTGGAAGAATATGCAACAAGGGAAGCATTTCAAGGGCTAAAGGTGTATGTTAGCCCTAAACCGGAAATGAAAAGGGCTGCACCATTAGCGACGTACGTTTGGGGCCAGGGGCCAGTAAGCCTGGTCATACTCCATGGGCTGTTGGGCTCTGCGACAGATTGGATGGCGATCGCTCGGCGATTAGCTCCTCGGTGGCGGGTAGTGTTGCTAGATCTCCCTAATCATGGACGTTCGCCATGGACAGCCGATATGAGCTACGCTACCATGGCTGAGCTGGTTTTGGAATCGATTCCAACCGGTGAAAGCCCGCTGGTACTGTTAGGGCATTCCCTGGGGGGACGATTGGCCATGTACCTCGTGGATAAATTCCCCCAAAAATTCCAGGGGTTGGTCGTAGTGGATATAGGGCCGGGGGATTACCCTGAGGTCCACGCTCAACTTCTGGATAATTTGCAGGGAATGAATCTGAACCATTCTAGCCGCCAACATATTCGACAGCATCTGGCGGAGGTGGTTCCTGAACCTCAATGGCGGGATTTTTTAATTAAAAACCTGGTTCCCGCTGAAAAAGGTGGATTCAAATGGCGGGTTAATTTACCAGCGATCAGACGCGGCTATCCCGAATTGATGAAAGCCTTACCCCAGAATCCCAGCTTTGAAGGACCGGTTATGGTACTTAGAGGAGTGAACTCGCCCTATTTGCCTGACGCACAAGTTGAATTGCTACGTGAACGCTATCCACGGATACAGTTAGTTGAAATGCCTGCGGGTCATTGGCTGCAATGGGAACAACCTGACGCAGTTGTGGCTGTACTTGAAAAATTCTTGACACAATTGGCTCCTAACAGTTATTAAAACAACTACTGCGGAATATTCCGCAGTTACTAAATAATGCTTATCGGGGCGATGGCTGGTGGGGGGGCGGTTATCCACAAACAAAATGGACATATTTGTTTGTGATACTACGCTAGTGCATTGAGGCACAGATGGTTACGCTTATAAGCAAGGTAACAATATGGTTTTGTCGCCGGACCCAATTGTATGTCACTCATGTAGAACTGGACGTGGCATGCCCTTTGCGAAAGGAGTAGTGCTATGAAACGTTGGTGGCTATTTCTGAGTATTCTGAGCATCTCCCTGATGTTAGGGGGGTGTGCAGGGACGAGTCTCAAAAAAACAATAGACCCCACTACTTTGATGGCTTTCCCGCCGCCTCCGGATACCACAAGAATACAGTTTTTACGTCGCTTTAGTACTTCCATGGATATTCAGCCCCCCAGCGCTCTGGATCGATTTCTGTTTGGAGGTCGGCTACTTCAATTAGAAAAAACCATAGTAAAACCATACGGAATCACCGTTTACAAGGGTATAGTCTACATCTGCGATAGCATGTTGCCGGGACTGGTGGTGGTGGATCTAAAGGAGAATACCTTCCGGCTTTTCCAGCCCTTCGGACAGGGGCGCTTACGCAAGCCTATTAATGTTACCCATGATGCTGCAGGTAATATTTACGTCACCGATACCCGTCGTAACCAAGTAGTGATGTTTTCCAAGGATTTGAAATACATAGGAGCTCTTGGAGACAAAACATTACGACCAGTGGACGTGGCAATCGATGGTGACACCCTTTGGGTTACTGATTTAGCCGATAGGAATGTTGAAATATGGTCCATCTCCCGGCAAGAGATGATTGGCGAATTTCCCCCTAATAATTCCCAGCTTCCCGATAGCATCCGCTTGTTTGTGCCATATTCCATCGCTCTAGGTGCCGACGGCCATGTATATGTCTCTGATTTTGGTCAATTCCATATCCAGGAGTTTGACCGCTCAGGCCGCTATATCCGGAGCTATGGCTCCCTGGGACGCTCTCTAGGGCAATTTGCCCGTCCTAAAGGAATTGCTGTGGATCGCGATGGTCATTTATATGTAGTGGACGCCGCTTTTGAGAATATCCAGATATTCGACAAGCAGGGTAAGCTGCTCATGTTTTTTGGGGGGTCATATGAGGCTCCAGGAAATATGTATTTGCCAGCTCAAGTTGCCCTGGATTATGACCCTGACGATTTGGCCCTCTTTAAAGATTATGTGTTGCCCGGTTATCGATTGGAATATCTGATTTTTGTTACCAACCAGTACGGACCTGATAAAGTGAGTATCTACGGCAAGCTAACCCCTGTGCCGATGGCAGCCGAAGTTGAATGAGAATACCATTTATGTTGCGTACGCTAAGCATAATTCTATCGAGCACTTTAGTACTGTTGAGTTGTAACGAAGAAGAGCGCTATCGGGTTCTTTCGTTCTTTTTCGATGGAGTGCCGCTACCGGAGTCGATGCGTCCGGTTGCGGAGCAAATTGATTCCACCAGGATAGATAGTACAACTAAAAACAGAGTGCGTAAGCCCATCAAACCTAGATTGCAAGTAGAAGCGACTCGGATGTATCTACATAAGCCTTTCCGGGAGAAGAAATGCACGTTTTGTCATCTAGGTGATATGGGCCAGCGGCTGCAAATGGAGCGGGTGGATGAGCTTTGCAAAAGTTGTCATGAACAGTTTAAAGAGAACTACACTTATGTCCATGGTCCTGTAGCCATAGGTCAATGTTTGATCTGTCATAATCCACATAGCACGCGATATCCCCACTTGACGATCCGTCAAGGTGAGCAGCTCTGTCGCTATTGTCACAAGAATGTTAATCGCGCCTCAGCACCGGAGCATTATTTCATTGGACAAAAAGTTTGCTATGAGTGTCATAACCCTCATTTCTCCAACACCAGCAAATTTTTTGTCCTTTCAACAAAAGCTAAATGAAATGGCGAAGCCTATTATTGGTGCTGATCGTGAATTCTGTGGGGGCACAAGTACCCGAGGTGAAACTCTTCCAGTTCCATCGGGAAGAATTGGTATTTCAACTAGCAAGCGATTTTCAGGAGGATTTACGCGAGATCCCCGATTATTCCTTCGGGGGCAGTTATGGGCGAAACTTGCTCAGGGAATCAATCCGTTTTTCGGGACGGGGGAGTATTTATCATCCGGACTTGCTCATATACCGGTTGGGACTGGAGTTTGGTTTGAATCAAGGTGAGCTATCAATGCCTGACTCGTTGCAGTCGCTAATTCAAGACGAAGGTTTTTTTAGAAATGGTAGTTTTTACTTGGCTCTTTTACCCGTCAAACCTTTCTCTTTGAATTTTAGTGCCGCCAAGCAATTCAGGCGGGTAGATCGTGAGTTAGCGCTTAACGTTCGGGCTAATACAATACAATGGCAAGCTGGAGCGAACTACCGCAACAAACTGCTGCCTTTAAGCCTCGACTATGACGATTATTTATATGAAGAAAATTATGGTGAACGTCAGGTTGCTACTCATCAACGTACTTTAAACTTATCAGGCCATTTAGCGCAAAGAGACAAATATTCGGCTAATTTTCGAATCCGGCAGGGCAAGCTTAGGAGAGAAGAAAGTTCCCTGTACAAAATAGATGAACGAATTGCCAGTTACGACGTATCCGTGGGTTATCTGGAGCGGGGTAGTAGGGGAAAATCCATACAGTTATATGCTAATGCTTTAGACATAGATGGCCCACAACCAACTCGAAATATAAATATCAGTCTCCCGGTAAGTAAGAATCTGCCCTACAACTTCAACATGTCTAGCAGTTATGCGTATCGGTACTACGCTTTTAAGGGCCAACCCTCGATTTCGCATTCCATCTCTACCAGGATTAATCATCAATTATACTTAAGCCTTGCTTCCCAAGCTGAAATAAATGGCTCTCAGTATTTACAGCCGGGATATCGTGAAGATCGTCTGCGGGGCAAAATTGCTTGGAATTACACTAAGAATTTACCGGTGGGGCGTTTAGAAGGTGTATTCTCCTGGGAGAGGGAAGGCCAACGGTACCGTGCCGCCCAGGGGAGTGTGCGCCTCGAATCTGTCACAAATAATTTTTCTATGACCAATCCATTAATTTTGGAAACCCCGGGAATCGATACAACTTCCATACGAATTACGAACCTGGATCAGACAATTCCATATCGGCAAAGTATTGATTTCTCCATTGTAAAATCAGGTTATCTGGTGGCTATTTATCGTTTGCCGGAAAGCACTATTCCTGATTCAGCGGAAGTGCTCATTACCTACAATTACTATGTCCCTATTACATCTGACCTGGCCTCTACCAGTATGACTTATGGTTTAGCTTATCGAATCAGGAAATGGTATGAAATTCGGGTAGGTTTTGAAGGCCAGTCATTCCAATACGATAAATACCCAGTTGAAGCGCTGAATCAACTAAACGGCTATACTAGTAAGCGGTGGCTTTTCAATTTGGATATTGACCCGGTTGAACTGGAAATCGAAAAAGAACATATGGATTCTCGCCTTATTCCGTACAAACGCCTGGCTGCCAGGCTTAGGTTAATGTTGGGTACTTACGCAGCCCAGTATATTGCAGGTGAGGGTCAATATTCGAGACAGGATTATTACGATCGCCATGATGTACTTAATCAGACCCGTTTTCAGATTGAGTATTTCAGGAGGATGGGGCGAGGGATGGTTCTAAGCACTAGTTTCAGTTTCAAAAATGAACTGGGGACTCTGAATAATATCCGTGAAAAACGCTGGTTAACGGAACTGAAAATTCTCCGGCGGCACTGGGATGTTCAGCTAAGTTATTTAAAGCTTCACTTCGTTTTCAACGGTGAGACCAAATCTACCTGGCGCTGGCAAGGAGAGGTGAATATACGGCCATGACTTTAGCCCGCATGATTTCCGCCATTATGATTTTTTGTGTTCTGGCCGTAGGCTGGGCCCGCGACATTCCCAAGCGCAAGATAGTTTTTAATTATTCCATTCACGATACCCGTCTGTGGCAGGAACAAGATCAATCTTGGTGGGGCAAATTGTTAAAACTTTTCCAAGGAGAGAAGTCACCTCCTGTAATTCAGCCGCTGGGGCTAGACGCTAAGGATAAGCTTTTAGCAGTAGTTGATCCTCACACCGGGGGAGTGCACCTATTTTCAATGCAGGGACGGAAGCATGTATTCATTCCTTTTAATTCGGAGCTAAAACAGGCACCCCCAGTAGACATAGTTGTGGGTAAGCGCGATACTTTGTATGTCGTAGGAGGTAATCCCCAAAGGTTATGGCTTTGGCATAAAGGAATGGATGGTTTTGAGTCCCGCCCGTTGGATTTTACTCCCAGAAGGGTCACAGGATTAACATACATCAATAACACCTTTCTAATGGTTGATACCCCCTTGCATATCATATATAGAGTCAGCTTAAGCGGGAAGTTATTACAAAAAGGTGCTCAGAGGGGCAAGAATCTCCGAGGACTTAATTACCCCACTTTCATTGCCGTGTCAGATAGTTTAGTGTACATCACTGATACGATGAATTTTCGGGTAGTAGGATGCCTGATCGACTCACTCACGAATTGGCTACATATGATTGGGGGGCCGGGAGTGATGTCCGGCCAGTTGAATCGTCCTAAAGGAGTGGCGGTGGATGCATCCGGTGCCATTTACATTGTAGATGCAAGCTTTGATAACGTCCAGATTTTCTCGCCGGAGGGCCGCCTGTTGGATGTTTTCGGCCGCTCGGGTCACGGACCTGGTGAGTTCAGTGGTCCCACAGATATAGCCGTAGATGGCAATTGGATCTACGTTTCGGATACGTTGAACCATTGCGTAAAAGTATTTCAGATTATCTATGAATAAGTACAGTGTTTTTCTGATTGCGTTAATCATTAGCTCCTCTTTAGAAGGACAGAGTTCCATTATTTATACGAAACATAATCTATCTGTAAGCGGGCCGGGTGACATTAAATCTGATCAAACCCAGGAGATATGTGTTTTTTGCCATGCGCCTCATAACACCGGAGCCCAAACTCCATTGTGGAATCACGAGCTCTCTACAATTACCTACACTTTATATGGTAGCGCCACGATGACTTCCCACACCATCCAACCGGCCACCAAGTCCAGGCTTTGTTTAAGCTGCCATGACGGCACGGTTGCCCTGGGGATGGTAAGTAGTAAGCCAGATCCCATTCCATTCCCCCCTGGCTTAGATGTTATTCCCAGCGATAGACGTTCTAATCTTTCTTCTAACCTAGCGGATGATCATCCATTGACATTAGACTTCAACCCGCACCCCTCAGGGGAGCTGGCATGTACCGGATGCCATCAAGTACATAATATGACTTTTAATAATCTTGAGTGCACTTCTTGCCATGATCCTCACGATAATACAAATCCACCATTTTTAAAATTCGGATTAATTCGTGGCGAATTGTGTAACCGATGTCATTCACTGAGGTATTGGAGTGTTTCCGCTCATTATTCTTCAGACGCTAGCTGGGACGGAACCCCACCGAATCCGTGGCCTGATATTTCCTTTACTACCGTGGGCCAAACTGCTTGCTATGATTGTCATACTGCTCATGGAGCCGGGAGTGGGTCATGGTTATTGGTGTATCCTGCAGAAGAAGATAATTGCTTTAAATGTCATAATGGCCATGTGGCAACCAAGAACGTGATGACCGTTTTTCAAAAAACCAGCGTACACTCAGTCACGAGTTATCAATACATGCATTCTCCTAATGAAGATCCCTTAACGATGACACCTCATGTGGAGTGTACCGACTGTCACAATCCTCATCAGGTACAGACCATGACAACTGCTCCTTCCCCGCCAGAGTTGCCACCAGGGTTGAAGGGTGTAAGTGGCCTTGATGCCTCGGGTAATCCCGTGAATAGTGTTACTTATGAATATGAAGTTTGTCTGAAATGTCATCAGTATCCTTTGCCAGGGCAACAGGAATATGTACCAAGAGTGGTGGAGCAAAACAGCATCAGATTGGAATTCTCCACTTCTAATCCATCGTACCATCCGGTATTCGGGGCCGGTAGGAATTCTCAAGTGCCAAGTTTGCTGTCTCCCTATACTACCGGCAGCTTAATATACTGCAGCTCATGTCATAATAACGATGATATGAGCGCTGATGCGATCAGGGGACCCCATGGATCAAATTATGCTCCGATCTTAATTGCGAATCTAGTGATGGAGGATTACCACCAAGAATCCCCCTCCACCTACGCGCTATGTTATCGGTGCCACGACGAAAACAGGATATTGCAGGACAATTCTAGATTTCCCCATCGGGAGCATGTGCGTGGAGCTAAAGCCGCCTGTACTACTTGTCATGACCCCCATGGTTCATATAATTATACACATTTAATAAACTTCAACTCCAACTATGTCCAACCAAGCAGCCAGCAACATAGATTAGAATTCATAGATGATGGTAATTTTGCTGGTACCTGCTATCTGAAATGCCACAATAAAAACCACGAACCAAAAAGCTATCATTAAATATCGGGGGGAGTATGAGGAGACAAATAGGTATAATCGCAGCTAGCTTGCTAATATTTATTTCCCAAGGTTGGAGCAAAGGCTGCATAAAAGCGAAATGTCATGCTGAAATAAATGTAAAAACATATGTTCATCCTCCCGTGGATGAGGAAGATTGCCTGGCTTGTCACCAACTAAAACGGAAGCACCAGCACCCTAATACGAAAGGTAAAGATTTTGTATTAACGTACAGTGATCAATTGGATTTATGCGGCCAATGTCATAAGATCAACCAGAAAGATCCAAACCTACATCCTCCCGTGGCGGAAGGGCAATGCACTACATGTCATAATCCTCATGCCTCAGATAACCCGAATTTGTTTGTCGCTTTGGATGCTAATCAGATATGTAATAAATGTCATTCCCTGAATCTCAACAAGCAGAACTATGTCCATGGGCCGGCAGCTGTGGGAGCTTGCACTACTTGTCATTTGGGACATGGCGATATAACAAAAGCTTTGTTACCTACTGAAGAGGTGAACCAACTATGTTTTAGTTGTCATACAGCCAAACAGGAGATGCTTGAAAACGTGGAGAATGTCCACGAACCAGTAGATGATAGTTGTACAAACTGCCACAATCCCCATGGTGCACAAGAAAAATTTCAGCTAGAGGAAGGTGTACCTGATTTATGTTTCGGCTGCCACGATGAGCTGCAGACACAGATAGAAGAAGCTAAATCAAAACACGCTGCTCTAGAAAAAGACCGCAAGTGCTTAAATTGCCATGATGCCCATGGTTCCAATTATGATTATAATCTTCAAATGGAGCCATTCGATCTTTGTATGCAGTGCCACGCACAGCCGCTAGAAATTGGCGGCATGCGGATACCATCTATGAAGCGCTTTTTAGCCACCAATACTCAGTGGCATGGTCCCATCAGGGAGAAGAATTGTTCTGGTTGCCACAATCCCCACGGCACAGAAAATATTCGACTCCTCCGAAAGTATTTCGCCCCTAAATTCTATGCATCTTTCGATTTACACAATTATGAGCTTTGTTTTAGTTGCCATCCGAAAACTCTCGTATTGGAGGAAAAAACCACGCGTTTAACTAACTTTCGTGATGGCGATCGTAATTTACACTACCTGCATGTAAATCAAGAAAAGGGTCGTACTTGTCGTGCGTGTCACCAACCCCATGCTTCCCAACGGGCCTTTCACATCCGTGAAGCGGTTCCATTTGGAAACTGGGCATTACCAATTAATTACAAACCTTTAAAAAATGGCGGGCAATGTTCACCAGGATGCCATAAGCCCAAGCAATACCAGCGGAAGTGAGGAGTCAACGGACACAACTAGGATTATCGTTGGGATTGAGTCTGGTACTGTTACTCAATCCGACTCCTCTTAGCAGCGAGGTAATAAAGAAGTCAAATTCCAAAGCGGGTCGCAGATTTAGTGTGGGTGAAACTTTGCCTAAAGAGTTAGCAGAGCGGATTCCTTGGTCAACTCCGTTAAAAAAGGTGGGGATGTTGCTTTTCACCCGAGGCGATCAGGAGTTTTCCTTAAACTTGAAAGAAAGACTCAGGCAAAAATTACCACCAATTATTTATAAACAAGTTCCTATTGTCGAGTTTCAAGAACCGGTTGCGCCTGAATCATTACAGCTGCAACTTTCGCATCAACATGTAATAATCCACGATACCAATCGGGTTTGGTATGAGACCTTTGGTTTGATTGTTTATCCAACGGTACTCTTTATTGGCCGGGACACTACCGTATTGGCTTATTTCGCTGGTTATACTCCATCTACTTTGTTGAAAATCAGAGTCTTCCTCAGTGATTATTTTCCCTCGCTACAAGTGCCTGCCCAACCCCAGTTCACAGCCCAAGAAAGACGTGGGATAAGGCGACATAACTTCGCCCGTCGGTTGTTTTCTCAAAAAAAATATTCCTTGGTTTTAAAGTTTCTGCCTCCTGATTCAGAAATGACCAGATCTGATTCTTTACTTCAAGCATATTGCTTTTTAGAGTTAGGGCAAGATAGCTTGGCCCAAACATCTTTTCAGGTTTTGGATACTACAGGAGTAGAGAAGTATTTTATATGGTTTGGTTTGGGAATTTTACACTATCGTAAGCAAGAGTGGGATGCAGCCAAGCGATATTTTTACGCTATCCCTGTTATGCCTGACATGTGGCGTTTGCACTACTGGCGCGGCAGAACTATGGAGAAACTTAACTCCCCTGATAGTGCTTTGCGGGAGTACCGCCAGGGAATTCGTCAACTTCTTCAGCATCAACCACCTTTAGAACTCCCCTGAGCGAGGGACCTAGCATGAAGCTCAGAACAAAATTAATGCTGATAACTTTTATAGGAGTTCTAATAACTGGCCTTTCAATCATGATACTGGTCGATCATCTTCGTGAGCAGATGATTCATCGCTATCTGGCCGGAATTATGCGACCTCTGGCAGAAGTGTTGACTAACGATATTCGCACTAACATGCGCGCTCATACTCCAGAGGATATTCAAGACTTTTTAAAAGATTTTCAAAGAGAGCCGCTTATCATCCAGGTGCAAATAATGAAACCATCCGGGGAGATCGTTTTTGCAAGTGATACTAATTCTATTGGTAAGATAGATAGTTTTTTCCTGAATAAAGGTGTTCCGGATCTGCAGACAGACCGGGTGAAGATATATAAATCGAACAACCAGGACCGAGTGACCATTGTTCGGGAGATTGAACAATTACCCGAATGCCAGAGTTGCCATACTAATAGCTCTAAGATAATTGGGGTTATGCAGGTCACGCTTGATAACAGCATCGAGGGAGAGATTGAGCGTATCCTCCGGGCTTTCGATTTTGGTAGTTTCATTTTCTTCCTAATCCTGATCGGGGGAGTAATATTCGCAGTCCATCAATTCTTTTTCCAACGACCATTCCATGAAATACAGCGCGCCGTAACTGAAATTGAAAAAGGCCACCTGGAGACGCGGGTAAAAGTTCAGACGTCCGGTGAAATGAAACGTCTGGCTGATAAAATCAATTCGATGGCCGCTCGGCTTCAGCAGGCGAGGGATGAGTTAAATATCATACATCGCCGGGAGATACACCGAGCCTCGCAACTAGCCGCTGTGGGAGAGCTGGCGGCCAGCTTAGCCCACGAAATACGAAACCCGATAGCGGGGATCCGCAATGCCCTGGAAATAATGGTCGAAAAAAACAGGGATTTATTAGAAGGTCCCATTGTTAGGGAGATTTTTAATCAAATTGATCGTATTGTTAAAACGATCAACGACTTGCTTACTTTCGCTATGCCAAGAGAGCCCCGCTTCCAAAAAAGCGACCTCGCCCAAGTCCTGCAAGAATCAGTGGCTCTTTACCAACAGCAGTTTCAGCGGCATGGAGTCAAGGTTGAATTGGATTTACACCCCTGTCCTCTAATTGAAATGGATCCAGGCTTAATCAAGCAAGTTCTGGTTAACTTGCTTATTAATGCTTACCAAGCGTGTCTGGGCCGAGCGGGAGCAAAAATAGTAGTGCGATTGCAACCAGGTCCCACTGGAGAGGAATGCGAAGTACAAGTCGTAGATAACGGGCCAGGTATTCCTCTGGATAGACTGGAAAAGATTTTTAAACCATTTTTTACCACCAAACATAAAGGGACAGGACTGGGTTTATCGCTTTGCCGATCGATCGTGGCCCAACATGGAGGGCAAATTTGGGCCGAAAATTCTCCTGATGGAGGAGCTCAGTTGTGTATCCGGTTGCCGCTAACTCAAACTGAGAAGTAGAAAGAGATGGTTATGCACCTTTCAGCCATAATTATAGAGGATGAGAAGTTGGTAGCCTGGTCGCTGGCAGAACATCTTAAGAGCTTAGGAATGCAGGTTGCAGTCACTGAATTTGCTCGCGAAGGTATTGAAATGGCATTAAAAGACCCGCCGGATTTTCTTTTCGTTGATTACCGTTTGCCCGATTTAGATGGAATTGAAGTACTGCGCAGTCTGCAAACTATAAGAGACCAAAGTATCTTCTTTTTCATGACCGCTTATGGAACAGAGGAAGTTTCCATCGAAGCCCTAAGACTGGGAGCTACCGAGTACCTGACGAAACCCGTCAATTTTGAAGAGATTACCTTGTTTATTGATAGAGCTTTACGGGAACGTAATCAGAGCAAAACTATTCACCTATTAAAAGAATGTCAAAGAAAAACGCTTCAACTGGGGGCTTATGTCAGCCGTTCCCGTAAGATGCAAGAGATTATGCAGACGGTTCATAAGCTGAGAGATGTCGAAGCTGGCACCATATTATTATTGGGTGAAACAGGCACGGGAAAAGATACTTTTGCCAGGTTAATCCATGAACATAGCCCGCGCCGCCATAAACCTTTCATTGTAGTCAACTGTACCGCCTTATCTGAACACCTGTTGGAGAGTGAGCTCTTTGGACATGAAAAAGGAGCTTTTACTGATGCTAAGAGTAGGAAACCTGGACAGGTGGAATTGGCCGAAGGGGGTACGGTTTATCTGGATGAGATTGCGGAAATACCAATAAGCTTCCAGGCAAAGTTGCTTCGCTTTATCGAAACACGTTCCTTCTATAGAGTGGGTGGTACTCGAGAGTTGAAAGTGAATGTGCGAATTATTGCATCTACTAACCGTGATTTGAAGCATGAGATGGAACAGGGGCGTTTTCGTGAAGATCTGTTTTATCGATTGAACGTCATAGCTCTAACCCTACCGCCCTTAAGGGAGCGAGTGGAAGATATTCCCTTACTGGTTGAACATTTCATTAAGATGTTCAATGTGGAATTTAAGTGCCGCGTTGAAGGTATTGATCCTGATGCTTTAGAGATGCTTAAACATTATGACTGGCCCGGTAATGTCAGAGAATTAAAAAACACAATTGAACGCATTTTTCTTTTAGAGCAACCTAGGGTGATACATTCTTGGCATTTTCCAGCCTCCATTCGCCAAAAAGTTGACTTCCGTCCGCGCGAATTTGAAACAGGTGTACAGAGCAGTGATGATTTCTTTGACGGTAAGACCCTGGCTGATGTCGAACGTGAAATGGTGGAATGGGCACTTCGGCAAAAGTATAATAATCAGACCCATGCTGCCCAGCTACTGGGGATCTCGCGCGATCAGCTAAGGTATAAGATGAAAAAGTATGGTTTGTTGGATTAGGGTGACCGTGCTTTTTCCTGGGGAAAATCCGAGTTGTGGAATATTCCCCAATTCAAATGTGGAATATTCCACGGCGATTTAATTTCTGTATTTTGCCCATAGCTACTTAGCATAAAGATATAATTGTACCGAATTCGGAATGGGCTAATTGCCCCTAAAATGGGTAAATGGATGCTGTTATTAATATATTGAGAAAACAATATGTTATGGTCCGAATTGTCAGTGCATTCCTATGAAATGAGATACAAATCACTTTTTCATTTGACTAGGTAAAATGATGGCACAGAGGTTGCCAATTTAGAAAGCGAGATGCGGGCAAAAGAATTAATAAACCATTTAACCCAAGTGAAAGTAAGGAGGGGTTTTTCAATGAAACGTGTACTGAGCGTGTTAATAGGCGCGATCCTGATCACCGCTACCGCATGGGGTCAGACCATTGTTGGTTCTGAGCATGATTTCTCCGGTAAAAACTGGAACAATACTGGTGAAATCTGTGTGGTTTGTCACACTCCGCACAATGCGAACACCACTGTATCGAACACTCCATTGTGGAACCATGAAGTTACTTCTGCCACTTTTACACCCTACTCTTCTGCTACTTTAAATGCTTCTACCGGTCAGCCGGACGGAGTCTCCAAACTTTGTTTAAGCTGTCATGACGGAACAGTTGCCCTTGACAATTTCGGCGGTCGTAGTAATGGCACTAATATCATCGGCGGCGGCAAGAATCTGGGTACCGATTTAAGTAATGATCATCCTGTCTCCATTACTTACGATGCCAGTTTAGCTTCTGCTGATGGCGGACTTTACGATCCCACCTCCACAAACAGTGGTTTAGGTGGTACAATTGAGAATGACATGTTATTCAATGGCAAATTAGAGTGTGCTTCCTGTCATGATGTTCATAATGGAAGCGGCTTAGGCCATTTGCTGGTTAAGAACAATGCAAATAGCGCTCTTTGCTTAACCTGCCATAACAAGTAACGCCCGCTTTTCCGGAGCGATATTCCTCCAAGGAGCTCCCCTGGTAAGGGGGAGCTCTTTTATTTTGTCGGTTCTTGGAAGAGATGCTCAAGCTCCATTAAATTGGTGGGGTTTTAATGTTCTTAAGTAAATGGGAATTTGCTAAAAAGCTGGAGCTGATTAGAATTCAACTATGTTTACCGAAGAAGGATCGAAATGGGATATTTAGGGCGCGTTTTTGGTGGTGGATTGGGCTGGGCTATTGCTGGTCCCATTGGTGGACTAATAGGTTGGTGGTTAGGCAGTCGTCTAGATGAAGAAGAAGCCCAGCAGCGAGAAACATTGGGGCCGTCGAATGGTTCTAAGCCGGGTGACTTTGCGGTTGCCCTTATGGTTGTGCTGGCTAAAGTACTTAAAGCTGATGGCCGGGTCTTAAAGTCTGAGCTGGAATACGTAAAGCACTATTTATTACACGCATTCAGCTATGAAGATGCGCGGGAGATGCTGCACCTATTGAAGAATTTGCTGGAACAAGATTACTACCTATATGAAGTTGCCGACCAAATCAATCGTCACCTGAACGAAGCAGAAAAACTTCAGCTCATACATGTTCTATTTGGACTCAGCCAAGCCGACGGGGAAGTGCATCCCCGCGAAGTGGAAGTGATAGAGGAAGTAGCGCGGTACTTACACATTCCGGAACAATCTTTTCAGTCAATAAAGGCTATGTTTGCACCTGATACTGAGCCCTGGTATGAAATCCTGGGAGTTTCCCCCTCAGCTTCGGATGAAGAGATCAAAAAAGCTTACCATCATCTAGCGACTTTATATCATCCTGACAAACTCCAGCATCTGGGGCCTGAATTCAAAGAGCTGGCTGAACAGAAATTCAAAACCATCAACGAGGCCTATCAGCATATTAGAGCTCAGCGGGGTTTCTAGCAGAAGGGAGTTGGAACGATGCCTAATGAGCAACCCGGCCAATATCCCTTTACGCGGGGTATCTACCCTGAAATGTATCGTAAGCGGCTCTGGACGATGCGTCAATATGCTGGCTTCGCCTCGGCTGAGGATTCAAATCGCCGCTACCACTATTTGCTGTCTAAAGGCCAAACCGGTCTTTCGGTAGCGTTCGATCTTCCAACTCAGATCGGCTACGATTCGGATCATTCCTTGGCGGAAGGGGAAGTGGGCCGGGTAGGAGTGCCCATTTCCTCTCTGGCAGATATGGAAATCTTATTCTCTGAGATAAATCTGGAGCAAGTATCGGTCTCAATGACCATCAATGCCACAGCGCCCATAATCCTGGCTTTTTATCTGGCGTTGGCAGAAAAACAGGGGTTCTCCTGGAGCAAACTCCGCGGGACAATTCAGAACGATATTTTGAAAGAATACATCGCTCGTGGTACTTATATCTACCCCGTTCAGCCTTCGTTAAAACTGGTGACCGACATTATGGCTTTCTGTAGCACCAATCTCCCCAAATGGAATACCATTTCAATTTCCGGCTACCATATTAGGGAAGCTGGTGCGACTGCGGCTCAGGAACTGGCCTTTACTTTCGCCAATGCTATCGCGTATGTTCAAGCGGCTCTAGAGACTGGGTTGGACATAGATCAATTCGGCCCCCGTCTTTCATTCTTTTGGAACGCACATAACAATTTCTTCGAAGAGATCGCTAAATTCCGAGCAGCCCGGAGAATTTGGGCCCGTATAATGAAAGAGCGTTTTGGGGCTACCAATCCCAAAGCGATGCAGTGTCGCTTCCATGTGCAAACAGCCGGTAGCACTTTGACGGCCCAAGAAATAGATAATAACGTGGTGCGTGTAACGTTACAAGCTCTGGCAGCAATCCTAGGGGGCACCCAGTCGCTGCATACTAATGCCAAAGACGAGGCTTTAGGATTGCCAACCGACGAATCGGCTACCCTGGCATTGCGAACACAACAAATAATTGCTTATGAGAGTGGAATTCCAAACTATGTTGATCCCCTGGGTGGCTCAGAGGTGGTAGAAAAGCTGACTGACCGACTAGAAAAGGAAGTTTTCGGAATTCTTGAAGCCATCGAGAAACTTGGGGGGGTAATTGCCGCCATTGAGGCGGGGTGGATCCAAAGGGAAATTGGCCAGAGTGCTTACGAGTACCAGCAGCAAGTGGAAAGGGGAGAAAAGATCGTTGTAGGCGTCAATAAATTCGCTTCCGATGTCACGGTAGTTCCAGAGCCGTTACGCATTGACCCGAAGGCCACTGAGCGGCAATTGAAAAGGCTGGCTGAAGTGCGCCAAAAGCGGGATGGTGATCGCACTCGGCTTGCTCTTCGGAAGCTTCAAGAAGCGGCCGAAAGGGATGAAAATCTAATGCCTCATCTCATCGAAGCCGCTAAAACCTATGCCACCTTGGGCGAAATGGCCGATGTTTTACGTCAGGTTTATGGTGAATATCGACCGGTCAATGGATAAACAACCTGTTCGGCCTCTTTCTAATAGGCTTCCTAAATAACTTTTTCACCGTGGATCAATTAGCGAACTTCCAGCATCCAGCTTTAAAGAAGGTTCACTATTTCTCGTCCATAGATTCCACTAATGTGGAAGCCCATCGCCATCTGGGGTGGTATCTACCGGGTCCGACATTAATCCTGGCAGATAAGCAAACAGCTGGAAAGGGTCGTTTTCAGAGACAGTGGTTTTCGCCTTCCAGAGTTGGGTTGTGGTTTACATTGATACTTTCTCCCGAAGAAACTAAAGAGGCCTATCTTCAGCGGTTAGCCCTTTACGCTGGATTGTGTGTGGCTGAAACCGTAGAGAATCTTTATGGAATTGAAGCCCGGGTGAAATGGCCCAACGATGTTCTGATTCAAGGGCGCAAACTAGCAGGTGTACTCGTGGAAAATGCTTGGCTGGGTAACCAACTCCAAGCTACGCTAGTGGGAGTGGGGGTTAATATTAATCAAACAATCCAGGATTTCCCCCCAGGGATATCCTCGGCGACAAGTTTGCTGTTAGCCACTGGCTCGCCCAAATCACGTTCAGAATTCCTGTCAAAATTACTTAACTACTTTTTCCAGAATTATCCTATGCTCGGATCCGGTGAAAAGTTTCAGTCCGAGTACCACACTCATGCCGCATATTTGGGGCAAAAGGTCACCGTAACAACGGAGACTCAAAGCTGGGACGGCATTTTCAAAGGGATAACCCCTGATGGTCGCGCCAGGTTAGAGTTACTTGACGGAACCGAAATAGAATTAAGGGATGGACATCTAATTCTAAGCCAGGAGAGCTGATCCATCCGAGTTCTTGTCATATGCAATTCTCGCTGATTATGATTGCCGAAGGGCCGGATAACCATATCTTTAGCACGTTTTTGACAAAAGGCCGCGGTGGCGGAACTGGTAGACGCGCTGGACTTAGGATCCAGTGTCTTGTAAGACGTGCAGGTTCGACTCCTGTCCGCGGCACATTGCATTAAAATGTTATCGTGGCGAAAGTTACTGAGTACAATCCGTAATTTGGGGAGGGGTGAATCTGTGAAAATCCGATCTCTGGCGTTAATTCTGTTCATTATTAGTTTTATCGGTTGCACCTCTTTAACCTTTATTCCTCGGCAAGGAAACGCCGCTAAATTCAATCTGGCAACCGTAGCGTATGTGGACTCTGCACTAGCCCGTGAAGAGCGAAATACTTTTCGTAAGATTATCGAATCCCAACAATCTTTTCTGGACTCACTTTTTGCACAACAAAGTGAAGAGATTAGTTCTATTAAGGCCTCAATTGCTGGCCAACAGACCAACCTTAATGAATTAGCGACAAACATCACCGCTCTAAATCGTCAACTAGATAGTTTACAGACAGCATACAAGGCGATCATTAGTTTGGCTAAAGTCAACTCCCGCCAAAACCAACAAATGCAAGCTGCTCAGGATTCACTGGCAATGGTTCTGAGTAATACCCGCAAGACACTAATTGGACAACTGGAGCAATACATTGCTTCATTGCAGGCGTTGGAGCGTAAGGAGCAAGCCATACAGGATTCTCTTGGCAAAATGGAGGCCCGGTTCACAGGGCTGACCGAGGAAGTGTTGGGCCACATTGTAACGGCCTTACAAAAGGAGCTTGAAAGCCAAAACAAAACCGAGAATAATCAATAGATAGGGAGTCAAGAGTGGAATATCGTCGTTTAGGGCGCACAGATCTCAAGGTGTCGGAAGTTAGCCTGGGCTGTTGGACTATGGGAGGGCCCAACTGGGTCCGCGGTATGCCTATAGGTTGGGCTGAGGTTGATGAGGCTGAAATCCAGGAAGCAGTCAACTATGCCCTGGATCAGGGAGTCAATCACTTCGATAATGCCGATGTTTACGGAAACGGAAGGGCCGAGCGGATGTTAGCCAAGGTCCTAGGCTCCCATCTGAATGATGTAATCATTGCTACTAAGGTAGGTCATTTTTGGGGTACGGCGGCTTTCCCCTATGAACCCCAACATATCCGCCACCAATGCGAACAGTCTCTGGTTAATCTCAAGCGGGAAATGATCGATTTATACTATTTTCACCACGGCAATTTCGGACCTGATGACGTCTACCTGGATGATGCTATGGCCACGATGCTGAAGCTGCAAGAGGAAGGCAAAATACGTTATATCGGACTCTCCGCTTATTCGGCAGACGATTTCTTAAGGTTGGTACCTAAAATAAAACCACACGTTTTGCAGACCTGGGCCCACATTATGGATGATCAATTCATCGCTCCCGGGTCCCCTGTACGCAAATTGATGGAAGAGGAAGGACTATCCCTGGTAGCTTTTAGTCCTTTGAATCAGGGATTACTTTTAGATAAATGGTCCCCGGACAATCCTCCTCAATTTGCTCCCGGAGATCATCGGCAGGGAAAAGAGAAATTTTCCGCAGAGGCTCTAAAAGTCCTGGCTCCAAAAATGGCGGCTCTCAAGGAACGTTTCGGGTCGACCACTACTGACTTAGCGCGAGTGGCTCTGCAATACGTTTTGCATGAACCAGTGGTCGCCTGTGTGATCCCCGGTTTTCGCAATTTGAAGCAAGTGAAAACCAATTTGGCTGCCGCCGGTAAACCCCTCACTGATGCTGAGGTAGATTACATCCGTGAGGTATTTCAGAAAGACTAAAACCCCTTGGGTAATGGAAAAATAAAAGCCCGCCAGCTGGCGGGCTTTTTAATTACGTGTGAGAACTGTGGGCTTATTTAAGCAAGATCATCTTCCGGGTGGCGGTGTAGCCGGATTTGGTTACCATCCGATAAAAGTATACGCCAGAAACCAACCGGTTCCCTTGTGCATCGGTGCCTTCCCAACGAGCGCTATAAGTACCGGCCGGAAGCTCTTTGTCCACCAATACTTTTACCTCCTGTCCCAGCAAATTGTACACACTTAACCGAACGTGATCTTTTGTTGGCACCATGAAGGTGATGGATGTGCTGGGGTTAAAGGGATTTGGGAAATTCTGTGACAGATCATAGGAAGTGGGGATTTCAGCTTCCTGGGCAACATCAGTTACGACACGGATTACGCCACCAATGCCGTAACTGGGCACTGCTACTCCCCCCTGGGCAGCAACGATTAGATTCTGGATGTCAACTGCTACGCTATCGCCCACTGAAACGCCTCCGTCAATAGTCAGAACCAGCTCTATTATGTCACCGTCACCTGGGGGTATTTCATTTCCATTGAAATCCACACCCAGCACCCGGGTTTGACCGTTTACTTCGTTAGCCGCTACATTAAAGCTGGCTGCACGGCCAATTCCGGAGATGCTTTCTAGACTGACTACCGCTGGCGCGTCGACGATATTGAATTGAAAGCCTTTAACTGGAGAGGCGTTATTCATTGCAATATGAAGAGTAGCTGTATTCCCCGGCGATCCATAAGCCGGACCGGAAAAATACACGGCTACTCCTCCAACCGTTACCTGTCCATCCATCCAGTTAGTAGGCATGGCATTACCGTATGGATCAGTTACCACCAGCAAAAATTGAGGATCAGTGTTTAAAATTTCATGGAAACGCAGGTTAATAATTGCGTCTTGGACGGTGTTGGGTATGGAATAAATGATGTACGCAATGGGTTCATCACCTGGGGGTATGGAACGACCGCTGGCGTCGAAAATGAGTACGCTAACTGAAGTGTCTCGGTCATTGAATTCGACGTTAAAAGCACCGTCCCACTCACCGTTACCATTTAAATCCTGGAAAGGTTCACCCACATCATACTGTCCGTTACCGGCGGTGCCTGGGACGCCGTTCCCTACATCATCATAAGGTTCGGCAGCGATTCGGCCGTAGGCTGAAACCCCAACTAGATTCAGCTGGTTGGGGAGGTCTTTAATGCTGAACTGGAGTCCCCCAACAGTATCCGTATTACTCAGATTAATGGGTACTGCGATAGTGGGTGTATTGTTAGCCACTGAGCTGCTCACGATGGAAACCGTAGTTGTTCCCAACACTGAAGCACCAGCCAAAATCAGCCCCACCATCAGGGAAAATATTTTGCGCATAGAACCTCCACCCAGGCTTATGTTCGATTCTTTGCTATCAATAAGCGGCTCTTCCTGACTCCCGTCACGTTGGAAGCCCGCACTTTCTGTCATGAATTCACACTAAATTAAGGTAGGCACTAGGGGAAACAAATCTTATTTAGTTGTAACGGAATTGTTAGAGCCCTGGTGCTAATCAGGTCACACGGCCGTGACACTTTTTGTATTTCAGACCACTGCCGCAGGGACAGGGGTCATTCCGGCCGACTTTCTGGCCTACACGGATCGGTTGACGCTTGGGAGGTGCTGCCACTGCAGATCCCCCACGTGCAGCTCCTTCCGGAGTAGCCGTAGGTAAAGCATTTAAAAAGCCCATTCCAGTGGCTGCCGCATGTTGTGAGGTAACGTTGCGAGGCATACGCACCGGACGCAGTGATTCGGCAGGTTCATCCACGATGCGCAGGTGGAAGAATAGATGAAGTACTTCCCGGTCAATGGCATCCAGCATCTCGACGAAGAGCTGATAGCCTTCACGTTTGTATTCTATTAAAGGATCTTTCTGACCTACCGCCCGAAGGTTTATTCCTTCCCGCAGCTGATCCATGTCGTAAAGGTGCTCTCGCCACTTTTCGTCCACTACCCGGAGGTAAACAAATTGCAAAAGGCGCTGGAACTGCTCCTGATCGGGGATCATGGCTTTGCGACTGGCAAAGACCTGTTGGATATGGCTGGCTATGTAACGTCCCAGAGCATCGGCGTCATATTCAATATCGGTAGGCTTCTCCAGTGGTAACAACGCGGTTTGGCTCAGCTCGAAGTTTAAGCTATCCCAATCCCAATTTTCCGGATTGCCAATGTCAGCGCAGTATTTCTCCACTAAGGCGTCGGCGTAATTCTGAATGATATTCTGGTATTCTTCTTCCAGATTCTCGCCCAGGAGAGCCTGTCGTCGTCTGGCGTAAACAACCTCCCGCTGCTGGTTCATCACGTCGTCATATTCGAGGAGGTGTTTACGAATGCTGAAGTTGCGGGCCTCCACCTTCTTCTGGGCTCGTTCCACTGCTTTAGTCACCATGGGTGACTTGATAACTTCGCCTTCTTCCACTCCCAGCCGATCCATGATGCGGGCGATGCGGTCGGAGCCGAAAAGGCGCATTAAATCATCTTCCAGGGATAGGTAAAATTGTGATTCTCCCGGGTCTCCTTGGCGACCGGAACGTCCCCGAAGCTGGAGGTCGATACGCCGCGATTCGTGGCGCTCGGTTCCAATGATGCGCAATCCCCCCAATTCTTTGACACCTTCACCCAGCTTGATGTCAGTTCCCCGCCCGGCCATGTTGGTAGCGATAGTTACCGCGTGCTTTTGACCGGCTCGGGCCACAATCTCCGCTTCCCGGTCGTGGTGTTTAGCGTTCAAAACGTTATGGGGAATATGCGCCCGCTTAAGCATTCTAGAGAGAGTTTCCGAGACCTCAACTGAGATGGTACCAACCAGTACCGGCTGCCCTTTCTGGTAGCAGCGACTAATATCTTTAATGACGGCGTTGTATTTCTCGCGCTTAGTCTTGAAAATCAGATCATCATAGTCGATGCGGATTACCGGCTTGTTAGTGGGGATTTCCACTACATCCAGTTTGTAGATCGAATAAAACTCTTCCGCCTCGGTGGCGGCCGTGCCCGTCATGCCCGCCAGCTTTTTGTACATACGGAAGTAATTCTGCAGGGTAATGGTGGCCAGGGTCTGGGACTCTTGCTCAATTTTAACCCGCTCTTTGGCCTCCAGCGCCTGGTGTAGACCGTCACTGTACCGCCTTCCCGGCAGAATCCGGCCCGTGAATTCATCAACGATCAGAACTTTGTTGTCTTGAACAACATAATCCACGTCTCGCTCGAATAGGGCGTAGGCTCTCAAAAGCTGGCTGATATTGTGAATGGTATCTGAACGCTCACCATGGAGCGCGTACAGCTCTTCTTTTAATTTGGCTTTTTGTTCGGGGGTGTAATATGGGTCTTCGTCTATTTTGGCCAGCTCGGTACCCAAATCGGGGATCACAAAAGCTTCTGGATTGTCAGGAGAAAGGAGCTTGCGGCCTTTGTCAGACAGGTCGACAACATTCTGTTTCTCATCGATCACGTAGTACAGAGCCTCATCGATCTCCGGCATCCGCTTATCCCGCAGGAAGTCATTTTCTACCTTTTGCTGGAGTTTCTTGACCCCCGGCTGCTGGAACAGTTTCATTAAGCGGCGGTTTTTAGGAGCTCCTCGATAAGCTTTGAGCAACAGAATACCCGCCTCATACTCGGTTTCAGGATTCTTGAGTTTTTCCTCAGCTTCCGCTAAGAATGAATTGACCAAGAGAGTCTGTTTGCGAACCAGTTGCTCAACTTTCGGCCTTAGCTCATTGAAATTTTGGTTCCGTGTAGACTCCACCATACCTGAAATGATGAGAGGAGTCCTGGCCTCATCTATGAGTACACTATCGACTTCATCCACGATGGCGTAAAAATGGCCCCGCTGCACCAGATCCTCTTTGCTGATGGCCATGTTGTCACGCAGATAGTCAAAGCCGAACTCGTTGTTGGTGCCGTAGGTTACATCGCAGGCATACATTTCCCGACGTTCATCGTTGGTCATGTGATTCAGAATGACACCAACCCGCACCCCCACATACTCCAGCAGTGCTCCCATCCACTGGGAGTCGCGTTCCGCCAGGTAGTCGTTGACGGTAACTACGTGTACACCATGACCTGTCA
>CAYXZO010000037.1:0-22790 GCA_964469505.1 uncultured Lentisphaeria bacterium
GCTCGGTGACTTATATCGTGAATGGGGGTGAATAATGAGACGTCGGATACTTTTCCTTCTGCTGGTTTTAGCCTCCTTCACCTTGAAAGCTCAAATGGACTATCTCCACTTCGCCTTGTTAGTAGAAGATTCCACCGGCTTTCATTGGTCTCAGGAGCCTCTGGCCGGCTCTCAGCTTACCCAAATGGCCAATTTCCAGTGGGTCAGTTCTGAAAAATTGGCTCAAGAATCAGAGGGCTGTGGCGACTTTGATTGCTATCTCTCGGCCGCTTATCTGGCCGGTGCGGAATTGATCGGCCGCTGGAGTTCGGGAGAAAAAACTTTCCAAGTGTACGAAACCGAAACGGGGAAGCCTATGGGGGAAGTTCCTCTGGATAATCCCCTCAGCATCCTTTCTCAATACATCGATATTACGCTGGTTGAAGCCGACACCCTCATCACCGAACTTGACACTACGACCATAGAAGTGGTGATCGATACAACAGAAGTTCAAGCTGCGACTCCCACCACCACACCTCCTCCTGCTGCTGTGGAGGCCCCTCCAGCCGAAACTCCTTCCAGCCTCGTTGAACTATCAGGCGAGCCTACAGAAGACATTTCTAGGAGAACCCGTGTTTTCGACTATTTCCACCGCAATCCCCGTCTCTACAGCGAATTCCCCGATTTACTGTCCGTTCCCAGCGAAACCAAAGTGATGGTCGCCCTGCCCCTCATGTCGCAGTTGCGAGTGACGGTTCACAACAATCTCATCAGTCCGGGCTGGGTAGAAAATTATTTTCAGGGTCAGTTCCTGGACGAACTTCAGCAACGGGATTTGGTCAATACTTTCCGTGGTAAACAGCTGGACCTTTCCCTGCTGGTAGAATTTCCCACCGTCATGGCCTTCCGTTATGGACCGGTTCAATATTCCCTAGCGGCTCACTTTTATACTTCTTTCTCTCTTCCCAGCGATCTGCTGGCTGTTCCGTTCTGGGGCATTCGCTTCGACACGCCTTTGGACAGCTTGAAACTGGACGTGGAAGGGTTTAGCTATACCCGCCAGACTTTAGCCGTGGGATATCCCCTCACCCTGCCTCTAGGGCTGAAACTACGACTGGGAGGAGCACTGCATCTCTTAAAAGGGTTCGGCTACCTGAAACTTCACTCAGAGGATATCACCATCATTTCCACACCTGACTCCGTTACCATGGGTGGCTCGGTGGAGGCGCTCTTCAATCCTTCCCGGGAAATTGGAACCCTGGCAGATCCCAAATTCGACCGGATGGATCCGAACAATTTTGCCGGTGCTACGAATATCGGCTTTTCCCTTAGTGCTGGAGCGGACCTGTATCCCCTACTGGGGCAGCCGTTGCAAGTACAGGCCAGTATCATGGATATCGGTTCGCACCTGACCTGGCCCAAGGTGAGCCGGCAACTTTACACCGCCCATACCACCATCACCGATGTGGCGGATCTGGCTTCCGCTGACTCCATCAAATTGGACAGCCTGCTAGCACCCCAGGAGATCTTGGTGGATTCTTTGACTGAAGCCTCGGTCAACTTACCTACACGTCTGCTCTTAAGCACAACTTACCAACCCTTCCCCTGGCTACTTCTCCAAGCCCAGTTGCGGTTGGCTTTACAAAGTGGCACGAACTACAACGGTACTTCACAAAATTATCTATTGACGGCTGCCTTCTTTCCCCTAAGCTGGCTAGAGCTGTCCGGCAGCTTGGGACAACTGGCTGGGATGCCACGATTAGGGGCCCGTCTGGCTTTCCACTTCAAACATTATGAATTGACCATCGCCGGAACAGCCCTGGGGGCCATCGGGGCTGACAGTAAAGGCCTCCAGTTGTCTCTAAGGCAGACGTTCTTCTTCTAAAGACAACTTAGGCTCTAAGCAAGGTCGCCACTACCTCCACGTGGGCGGTGTGGGGAAACATGTCCACAGGCTGGACGTTGATTAGCTGGTAACCAGCAGCCAGTAGCGGCTGCAAATCACGGGCTAGAGCCGCTGGGTTGCAAGACACATAGACAATCCGCTCAGGCCGCCAGTTGAGCATCAGTTTCAGCAAACGTGGGTGCATCCCAGATCGAGGCGGATCGGTAACCACTACCTGCGGCAACGGCAGTTCAGCCTCCAACCTTTCCAGGAATTCTTTCCGATTCAAATCCCCCGCCAGAAACTGCACGTTTGTAACCTCATTGCGCTTAGCATTCCAGAGGGCGTCCCGGACCGCCGCTTGAATCAGCTCGATTCCATAAACCACAGCTGCTTTCCGGGCCAGGAAAAGACTAATACTTCCAGCGCCGCTGTATAGATCGTAAACCGTTTCAGTTCCTTTCAGGTCAGCCGCTTTGATCACCTCCTCGTAAAGGCGCTCCGCCTGGGCGGGATTGGTTTGGGAAAAGGTGGCCGCCGAAATCCGGAAGAAAAAGGGCCCTAAACGTTCTTCGATCACTCCCGGTCCGTAAAGAACGCGCTCCCTTTCGCCGAAGGCCACCAGCGCCGGACGCGTAGTGATATTGTTTACCACGGTAGTTATTTGAGGAAACTCTCTAACCAACGCCGCGGCGTATAGTTCGATTTCCTGATTGGCTTCCGCTGTCACCAGGTTGACCATGATTTGACCGGTGTGCAGCGCTCGGCGCAATACCAGGTGCCGGGCCCAACCGGTGTGTTGCCGGGGATGAAAAGCCGGCCAGTGATGTTCCACCGCCCAGCTACGAGTGAAACTTAAAATCGCATCCAATTCAGCGGATTGGAGCAAACAACTGTTCAGGGGCATGACACGATCGAAGCGGCCTTTCACATGGAGCCCTAGCGCCGGCACCGGCGGTTCGGGATTACTTTCCGTCCGCCAGGGAAACGGCGAGAAAGTAAACTCCATCTTGTTGCGATAATGAAAGGGGTCCGGTGCGGGCAAAACCTCCTGCACTTCCACGCCCTCCAAGCCTCCCAGATGCCGTAAAACCTCTTCCACCAAATCGCGCTTGGCCGCCAGCTGCTCTTCGTAAGCCAGATGTTGCCAGGCGCAACCGCCGCAGATGCCGAAAGCGGGACAGGGAGGGGTTACCTGTTTCGGCGCCGGTTTAAGCACCTCTAGAATCCTGGCCTCTCCATAGCTCCGCTTGCGCTTCACCACCCTGATTCGTACCCGCTGCCCCGGTAAACCGTATGGGATAAAGACAGCATATCCCTGTAAATGCACGATACCCCGCCCCCCGAAAGTGAGGGCCTCGATTGTGACTTCCAACTCCTGGCCCCTTTTTACGGGATACTGTGTTTGTCCAACCTCGGCATTCATGCAAAAAACATGAACAACTAAAGCCAACTGGACAATGTTTTTCCCACTGGCCTTGGGCATTTCTAAAACAAACCTGATATTTACCCAAATGCTGGAGGAAGAATGAGCCGAGAAAGAAATATACGGCTAAAGCTTTTAACCTGGCAAAGCCGGATGGTTGCGCTGGGCTTGCTACTCATTATCAGCAACGTTCATCCACAAGAATCACCACCGGATGTATTAACACGGGTGCTGCGGGAGGTGGGTTTTACCCGGTCCGATTTAGGGTATGCTCCCAAAGGTTACTGGAATCGCTTCCCCCGCAATATCCCTTATCAACTGCCGGCTTTTAAAGACCTCTTCCGGGAACCGCTGAAGCTAATCGATTATAGCTCGGTCATGGCCAATGCGGTGGAGAAATACCTTCAGCACCAACCGGATCCAGAAGGTAAGAGGCTGTACCAATTACTGTACAATCTGGGGGTGGACCGTCGACAGCCCACTTTCAGGCCATACGATCCCCAACTAAGAACAGAGAAAATCAGCTTGAAAGAAGCCTTATCTTACCTGGAAAAACAGTCTCCCTCCTCCCTAGGATTGGTCCAACATTGGCGGCGGGGACAATTCATAAAACTTCTGGAAACATGGCCCGATACTGTGCAGAACTCCCTGGCGCTTTTCTTTTATCACCTGGGTGAAGTGCTGCACTGGCGGCAGCTGGCATTCCGGAATGTGTCGCTACAATTAGTGGAAAAACTGTACTCCATCCGCGATCTGGCCCAGACCCAGGCCGACGGAGTGAAATACTATCCGGAATTCGATGACCTGGCCACGAGGTTGGATTGGCCATCGTTGTGGTATGCCGCTCTGAAAGCCGCCGCGGCGGCCGAGAGACTCGAAGCCTCCCTGGCGCCCTTCCTCTCCCAGATACCCCCCGGAAAACCCTTACAACTGCGAAGCGGTGCCGGCCTAATTTTGCTCCTGCCGCCTGCTTCTCGACCGGTCCCTATTTCTTTGGAGAACTGTCTGGCAGTCATCGATTTCGGTAATGACAACCGCTACCTGGGCGCTCCAGGAGCCACCAACGGCCCTGGGAATCCCATTTCCCTGTTGGTGGATCTGGGCGGTTCCGATACTTACGGCGAATTCGGTCAACAGCTCCCGGCCGGCGGGGTAGGTATCGCGGGGGTGGGGGTAGTGATTGACCATGCCGGTAACGATCACTATTACGGCGGAGTTTACGCACAGGGCTCTGCATTATTCGGCGCCGGTATCCTCCTCGACCGCAGCGGAAATGATACCTACCGGGCCAAATTTTCGGCCCAGGGGTGCGGCTATTTCGGGATTGGCCTTTGTCTGGATGTCGATGGAAACGATGAATATTACCTCTACGGCGACGGACAGGGAATGGGAGGAATCGGTGGCGGGGTGGGGGTATGCGCTTCCCGGGGAGGCAACGACATCTACCGCGCCGAACCTGACCCGGCCATCGCCGGTATGGGCGATTACCATAGCCAGGGGAAGATCAACGCCAACATGGTTCAAGGGGCCGGCGGCGGTCGGCGGGGGGACATAACGGATGGCCATTCCTGGGCCGGAGGTCTAGGAGTTCTGGTCGATATCTCAGGAAACGATGAATATGAATCGGGCAACTGGAGTCAGGGAGTTGCCTACTGGTTCGCCACAGGGATGCTGATTGATCGTGACGGAGATGATCTTTATCGCTCCTGCTACTTCACCCAGGCTTCTGGAGCTCACTATTGTAACGCCCTGCTATTGGATGAAGCCGGGAATGACCGACACAAACTTTACGAAACGGCGGGGGCAGCGTTGGCTTTTGGCTGGGATTTTACCAACGCGTTGTTGGTGGACCTCGCCGGTGATGACCGGTACGAAGCCAAGATCATTTCGCTGGGGTTAGCCCAGATCAGGTCTAATGCTCTCTTCATTGAGCTGGGGGGTAACGATACCTACATTTTAAACAAAGGCACACCTGGCCTTGGCGAAGCCAGTTTTCGCGCCAGTTATCGTCCCCCCGCTGAGCTCACAACCTATTACACTTACGCCAAATCCTTCGGGGGTTTCATCGAAATCGGTGGAGACGATCTGTACTTTCAGCGTGACAGCACCGGTCTACAGCCGCTGAAATTGAATAATTCTCTCTGGTTAAAGCCGGAGCGCAATTCCTCCGAATTCGGGGCTGAAAACTTTGGGGTGGGACTGGACACAACCGCCGGAGTCGTCATGGAAATCCTTCAACGCCCCCGGCTAGCGCCGAAGCGCTAATTCCGGCTAGCTACAATAACGGGCGAGACGTTTTGCCTTAGCTTGGATACAGCTGCACTTCTACCCACTGCACTTCAGGAATGAGGAAATTATCCTCGCCTTCTTTATTCCAAACAGAACTCAAATCATCGTCCTCACCCATGTGCAGCCAGTTCCCCGACGCCATTCCAATAATACGCTTAAAATTTTGGTGATCGGCAGGGGTTAATGCGAATTCGAAGTAATAGTACTCCGGGATTTTCCAGTACTGCTCTGGAGTAACCGTGGCCCGGGGGTTAAAACCTTCCAGAACCTTCATCATACGATTTTGCAATGAAAGTGCTTCTTCTGGGCTAGCACATTGGGCATAGATTCGTAGGACTAGCTTCATGATCTTTCTCGTCCGGTATGTTGCCTGCCAACTTCTTTTGGAACACTGCGATCTAGGGTCCCTTAAAATATTTATGCTCTTCCGGTGTCGGACGGCGGTAATCTTTAAATTTGGCTTCACTGTAGCGGGTGAAAGGCTTCAGCAGTGAATGTGGTTTCTGAGAATACACATCAAGCCAGTTAGACAAGTAGGTGTTAATCGTGTATTTGCGCTTTTCCCACGGCGAGCCATACCTTTTAATCAATGACTCCCAATCTGAAGGGAACAGCTTTTGAAAAACTCGGATGAAATCAAGTACAGTGAAGGTTTCCAAAGGGATCTCGACTATAGTGCGGGCAATTTTACGCTCATCCAATAAAATTGCTGGCGTCAACACCTGCTCCTGTGGTTTTCCATAATATAGCTACTAGCTGGCGAAACTTGCTTAGGTAAGGGCTAGCAGCTGAAATTAACTTTGCCATATCCTAAAGGAGAAAAAGAAGTGAGCCGCAGACTTGTCAGCCCCTTGATTCTCATTTTCGTTCTGCTGCAATGTCAGCAGCCCAATAAACCTTCCGTTCCCCAGTCACTGTACCCACTAAGCTTGGGCAACACCTGGACCTACGAGGTAATCCACCGAACTGATTCCAGTAGTTATACCCGGGAGTTTACCTATTCTGTAACCCGATACGATACGATCGGTGGCTATATCTGGTCCTATCTCGAGTCTTCCAACAATGCTGAAGGCTTTTCCCGCTACCTTATGGCCATTAATGACAGTGTTTTCGAATTACAATACAGTTGGGGCGGTCCTATACTTGCTCTGGTTTACCTGAAACCAACCCACAACGCTCAAAATTTCACCTCTCTAATGGGTGGCGACGGGGGGGTTACCAAAACCGCTTACCTCCTGGATTCCACGGTTGTAACCCCAGCGGGAATCTTCACCAATTGTTACAGCTATGAATTACACCAGGTTGATGCTGACCAGCTGGAGATTTTAGCCCCCGGTGTGGGGTTGATTGAAAAACTTCTGTACATACATCCCATAGGAGAAGACACACTTCTGACGCTTATCACTAGATTAAAGAGCTATCATTTGAAGTAAACTCAAAAATTGATGTTGAGTAAGGCTCCCCAGTGCCATCCACTCGGTGCAGGACTGACCATAGGTGCGAAACTAACTTTCAGACTGGAAACTTTAGAGTTTCCATGATTTAAACCTGACGCGTGCCTGCTTTGCGATTCGGCTATCTGTTTTTGCAATGCCCAATACCATCCCCCTAAAGAGGATATGATTTTCAAAGCTCGCGCAGTCGGGGTGTCGAAATCGACTCCTGCAAAATAGCCGATTCCCAACCACATGGAAAGGCCTGCCATTCCACCCAGCGAAGTGATGGCAGCTTGACTTGTCGATAGATCGTAACGGCTGGCAACCTTATAGGCGTAATAAATAAAACCGTTAGTTACCAGGAGATTGACAATCCTTTCTCCGTTGGGATTGCCTCCCGTGGGTAACCCCTCTTCGTCCCAGCCAGTGGCTGCAAAACCTAAAATCTGATTCAACTGGAAAGCTACGTACGCAGCCTCGAAAAAGGCACCCCAAAAAAGGTAAGCGTCTCCTTTCGTAAAGCTATGGTTCAACATCTTGTGGTGGAGGCTATAGTAGGCCCACACCCCGCTTCCATACCAGAACAAACTATTGCTGCGCTCTGCAAGTGTTTCTTCACCATCTTCCCCTTCAACCCTCTCAGGAGAAAAGATTATATCATGCAGGAGGGAACCGTTTAAAGAGCCCCACAATGGTAGAGAGGCCAGCAAAATGCTCTGGCCATCACTAGGACGCAGGGAATTATAGGCTCGTTGACCCCACTTAATACCCAAGGGGGTGGCTATCATCATATAGGTTAAGAGCACTTTTCGCTCGGGATCGAATCGCTCCCAATTATCCCTACCAACCAACGATTTTAGCGGAAAAATGGAATTAAGGCTGAATTGGAGGCCTGTCATTTCCATGTAAAACTGGCTCGAAGTGTAGGGTTGCTTGGGTTTTCTTAAAAATCCCCAATAGAATCCTAAACCGCCGGCTAGAAATTCCGTCCCCGCATACACTCGGGGCTCTTCAACTCCCAACACGTAGGGTAGTGCCCAGCCGTAAAGGGCATTGCCCAACAGCATATTGCGATACAGCGCTAACCAGCGGGAGTGTTGCTCAGGCGTTGTCGAGGGAGATCTCTGTTGGGCTTGTTGAGCAGCGGATGCCTGCGGAGCCCTCTCAGTTTGATCGGGGTGTACCGTCCTGGTTTTTATCAACTCCAGTAAAGATCGTTCTTCAGGAGTAATCACACTGTCGGCCATGGCATGTTCGAGAGCCTTTATATACAACGAATCAGCTTCTTGAGCTGACACCGAAGCGCTGAACAACATCAGCAGCACTAGCGTGAAGGCCGCTTGGCATTTTCTAATAGCTGTCAGTAAGTAATACACTTGCTCATACCTCCCGGACGATTTTCACGCTAGCGCTGGCACCGATGCGAGTGGCTCCCGCTAGACGCATGCGCTGGGCGTCCTCACAGGAGCGAATGCCGCCGGAGGCCTTAACCCCCATGCGACCGCCCACCACCCGACGCATCAATGCCACGTCTTCTGGGGTAGCCCCGCCGGTGGAAAAACCGGTGGAAGTTTTAACAAAATCGGCTCCCGCCTGCTGGGCCAGAAGACAACCCTTGATCTTTTCCTCGTCAGTGAGCAGAGAGGTTTCCAGAATAACTTTCAGTATTGCCGGCCTGCCTGCCTCTTTAACAGCCCGAATATCTTCCCGCACAAAATCGTAATCCCCGGACTTCAGTTTGCCGATATTGATCACCATATCTAGCTCGCTGGCGCCCTCGGCCACGGCCTGTCGGGCTTCTTCCGCCTTGATGCGGGTGGTGTTGGCCCCCAAGGGAAACCCTATGACGGCCGTAACTGGAATACCCGTACCCTCCAGTTCCCGTTTGCACAAAGCCACGTGCACGGGATTGACACATACGCTGGCAAAACCATACTGGCGAGCCTCAGCGCATAAACGCTTTATATCGTCGTCCGTGGCGTCCGGTTTTAACAAGGTATGGTCAATGATTTTGGCTAGTCCGGGATCGGGGCAGTGAGGACCGAGATGCGCGCCGATGCGGTCGGCGCCATTGCCCACAATCTGGCGCACCGTTTCGTAATCCCGCTCGGGGCAAAAGTTCTCTTCACAGCTTTTGTAGGCCCAAAAATGCCCGTTAGGGGAAGACGTACGAAGGGCCGTAGTGCACTGCTCCCCCAATACCTCCTGAACGATGCGCTCGACGATGGTTTCGGAATCCTGGTTCATATCCCATTCCTCCCAAAGAATGTGCACCCGTAAACTACTTCCCAGGTTTAAAAATGCTATCTATTACCGGAAAGAAGCTTTTCCGTTGGACATAATTGACCCATAATGAAATTAAAAGGATGACCAATCGGCAAACCAGGTTCATCCATTCAGGCGCCGCTAAAAAGACCCTTGTGCGGCGGATGTTCGACCGCATTGCGGGACACTACGATTTCCTGAATCATCTGTTGAGTCTGGGGCACGACATTTACTGGCGCCGCAAGCTCACCTCAGCCCTGGCGCCGCAGGAGGGCGAATGGTTGCTGGATGTAGCTACGGGCACGGGCGACCAAGCTCTAGCTGCCCTGAAACGGGCTGCGGTAAGAGTCGTGGGAGTGGATTTTGCCCGGGAAATGCTGCAAATCGCGGCACAAAAGAAAACCCGCCGGAATATCGGTGATACCCTCCAGTTGATCCAGGGAGATGCCGAAAATCTGCCCTTCCCCGACGAAACCTTTCACGCCTTGACCATTTCCTTCGGCATTCGCAACGTGGGGTTTATGGATCGGGCCTTGGCCGAATTCTTCCGGGTCTTACGGCCCGGTGGTCGGCTGTTAATTCTCGAATTCTCCCGCCCCACCGGGTGGTTCTTTCCCCGTCTTTACAATTTTTATTTCAACCACTTCCTGCCCTGGCTGGCAGGACTATTCTCCCGCAAGGAAGATTACGAATATCTCCCTGAATCGGTGCGGCATTTTCCGGAAAGGGACGATTTCCTCCATCTGTTGGAATTACAAGGATTTGAAAACGCTCGCTGTCTGGACTTGACCCGGGGAATCGTGTCCCTGTACCAGGCGGAAAAGCCTGATTAAAAACCTGCGCCCGCTCAAGCTTAAACCTGGGTTTATCCCTGAACTAACCCAAAGTGCCGATTCGGGGTATCTCCTTTGGACTGCCGGAGTGGGGGATTTTTCTTAGCATTCATCTACTAACTACAATTCGTCGTCAGAAAAGTAATGTGCCGCTGAGGTATGGCCTTTGATTGCAGCACTCTTTTTGTTGATGATACGCTTCTGACGCTGATTACCAGGCTGAAAAGCTACCAAAAGAATTAGATCTAAAATCTGACGTTAACTAATGCTCCCCAATGCCATTTTTCCCTGCCGGGAATTGCTTGCGGTAAAAGCTGGATTTTTACTGCGGAGTGGTCTTGTTTCCCTGACTTCCTATGGCCAGCTCTGCTCTGCGATTCATTTATTTGGCGGTGCAAGGCCCAAAGCCAGCCCCCTAGCGTGGACGCCACAGACACACTGCGCACGAAGGGATTGTCAAAATCAAGCTTCAGCAGATATCCGACGCCATACCAGGCGGACAAGCCGGCCACCCCACCCAACTGGGTTATATAAGCTTGATTAAGGTTCAGGTTAAACTTCTCGATTACCCGTAAAGCATAATAAACAATTCCGTTCAAGGTCAGAAGATCCACTAAATCTCGTTTTACCTCATCTCTTTCCGACATAAGATCAAGCCTCAGCAAACGCTTTAAATGGTAAGCCACGAGCAGCGCTTCAATGCCTGCGGCCCGGAAAAGCATGGCATCGCCGGAAGTAATCTCGTGGTTCCTAACCCTGGTGCGGAGCCCGAAATAAGCCAGAGCGGCACCGGAATACCAGGCCAGATTGAAATAGCGCTTAGCCAGCTCTTCCCGTTCAGGATCATCCACCGTATCCCAAAAGTACATCACGTACAGCTTGTAACCCTCATAAGCCCCCAGGTAGAGCGACATGTGGAGCAGCATACTTTGACCATCGGCCAGATCGCCGGTCACCCGTAAATTGTTATACTGCTTTTGGCCCCATTTAATCCCCAATGGGGCCGTCAACATCATATAGGAGATGAAAATCTTACGGTCGGGGTCGAACTTGTCCCAGTTATCGGAGCCCGCCAGCGAGTAGAGCGGCAAAATCGATCCCACCACCAGCTCCAGACCGGACATTTCCGAATAGTACTGAGCTAAGGTATAAGTTTTTTGGGGGGGCTTGACGAATCCTATATAGTAACCGATACCAACGGCTAATAATTGACTGCCGAGATAAACCGAGGGTGATTCGGCGCCCAGCACATATGGAATTCCAAACCCGTAGAGGGCGTTCCCCAGCAGCATATTGCGATACAACGACAACCAACGAGCCCGCCGTGGATTTACTCCCGGCAGGAAGGTGGAACCAGATGTTTTCTCTAGGCGTCTAGTCTGAGTTTCCTTTGTGATCGGGCGCCGGTTCTTGATAAGCTCCAGCAGCGCTTTTTCTTCCGTAGAAATTACACTGTCGGCCAACGCTGAACGGTAAGCCTTGAGGTAAAGTGAATCGGTAACACTCCCCTCCGGCTGCTGCCCCACAAGCAGCACGGGTACTAACCAGCTTATGCATAAGAATCGCTTAATCATGGAACTCCTGGTGTTGCAACTCATCTCACACCGCTAATATGCTTATTACACCGACGCTGGAAGATTGCCGTCTTTAACCCAATATTACCCGAGTAAAATACCAGGCGATGGTCTCTCTATTCCAGCCAGCACTTATTCTCTTCCGAAGTTTGAACATTTGAAAATTATTTACCGGATTGAAAAAAGCTATCCTTCTAAACGAGTTACCTTTTCCCCTAAGTCGGAGAGAAGAGCACAGGTCTCAGGTAGAAAACTAGATCAGGGGCCGCTGGAAGCTGAAGTAATTATCAGCGGTACTTGCGCCTCCGTGCGTTGATCCAGCGGGATCCGAGACAGGATTTTTTGCAAACGCAAAAAATAGGGATCGTTACCGGCCACCAGGGGTACCTGGCCACGGGCAATTCGGGGAAAAGACTCGATGGCTGCCAGCGGTTTGCGCGTCACTAGGACGTATAGACTTTCGTGGGTAACCCGTCGCCTCGCCAGGGGCTGGACCCGCAAGTGAAATCCCCGGCGGCGCTGAGCTGGGGTGGGGATTTCAACGGTCTGGTCAGCGGCCAGGGAGACCTGGGCCAGGTCAGGGTGGGGATACACTAGTAGCACCTGTCCGTCGGCCATAAAATCGAAAACGTATAGATAGCCCGGGCGGCTGCAGCGCACTTTAAGAATGACTTCATCGCCAGCATGAAGCAGGTTGTCATCAACCCAGGCCCGAACGACAAAAGAGGGATCGGGTTCCCCGATCACGGTTTCGACTTTGAACTTGCCCTGCAGATGATAGCGAAAATCGCCGCCGTGGAGGGGTATAATTTCATCTTTGAGAATCACCTCCTCCACCACGTTACCTAGCTGGGTAGTGATTATGAAGGAGCTGAACAGGGCCTGATCTTGCAGAGAGTCGCCCCGGAGTACGGCATTCAAGCCGGCGACGTTAGCTCGCAACGGCAGGACTTTCTCAATGGCCGCTTGCCGGGCTCCGTTAAGTAACGCCAGCCGGGCCACAGCCGGGGCAGTGGTTTTAGGGAAAAGGGCAGTGGTATCTACCAAAACCCAACCATCTCCCAAGAGGTTGAGCTGCCCCACCAGGGAGCTATCAGTTTCTCCTCTCGCCGTAGCTTTATCTAGTTCTCCCAGCGCCCTTTCTGCTATGGTGATGGCCTTGGCGGGGGCAGTCGGTTTGGAAGTGGAACTACAAGCGGTTACGAATAAAACTGACCAAAAGCCGACCAGGATCAGCTTCAGCCCCGCACTTTTCATTCGGAGAATCATCATCAGGAGATTTATTGCTTTACTTTGCTTTGCCCTGGGCGGCCACGGACTGGATAGCCGCCTGGATCTTGGCCTGATCGCCCAGGTAGTAATGACGAATGGGTTTAAGGTCGTCTTCCAGCTCGTAGATCAAAGGAACTCCGGTGGGGATGTTCAGGTGCACAATTTCATCATCGGGAATTTTGTCCAGGTATTTTACCAGAGCCCGCAGGCTGTTACCGTGGGCCACGATGATGATCCGCTGGTCGGCTTCCAGGGCTGGTACCACCCGCCGGTGCCAGAACGGCAGGAATCGTTCCACCGTATCTTTCAGGCATTCCGTCAGCGGGATTTCTTCCGGACTCAGGTTGGCATAGCGCGGGTCACGCCCGGGGTAGCGCTCATCATCCTTGGTCAGGGCCGGAGGTCGCACGTCGTAAGATCGACGCCACAACAGAACCTGCTCTTCGCCATGTTTGCGGGCCGTTTCAGCCTTGTTCAGCCCCTGTAGCGCACCGTAGTGCCGTTCGTTCAGCCGCCAGGAGCGATAAACGGGAATCCACATGAGATCCATCTCTTCCAAGATGATCCACAACGTCTTAATGGCCCGTTTCAGCACGGAAGTAAAGGCCACATCGAAGGTGTAGCCCTCCTCCTTTAATAGACGACCCGCCTCGTGAGCCTCCGCCACACCCTTGGCGGTCAGATCAACATCCGTCCACCCGGTGAAACGATTCTCCAGATTCCAGATGCTTTCGCCATGGCGGACTAAGACCAATTTTTTCATGGTACTCCCATTCCCCTCTGCTTTGGGTTGGTGATGATTATTCCCCCAGAATCAAAGGTTGTAAATCTCGCTGTATTTCTCTTCAATATAGGCCAGAAATGGTTCCGCCGAGAGGGGTTGGCCGGTGACGTGTTGCACCAGCTCCTCCGCGGTCATAGCCCGGCCCACACGGTGAATCTTTTCCCGCAGCCATTCCCGGAGAGCCCCGAAATGTCCGTGGGCGATCTGATCGTCCAGATCTCCCAGTTCCGCCTGGGCCTGCTTGAAAAATTGAACACTATAAAGATTGCCCAGCGTGTAGGTAGGGAAGTACCCGATGGCGCCGAAAGACCAGTGCACATCCTGCATGACTCCTTCCGCTACCGTACGCGGTCGGATCCCCAGGTACTTCTCCATCAGATCGTCCCACCGGTTGGGTAGTTCTGCCACCGACAATTCGTCGTTGATCAGCTTCTTTTCCAGCTCAAAACGCAATACGATGTGCAGATTGTACGTGGCCTCATCGGCTTCCACCCGAATGAAACTGGGCTGGACCTTGTTCATGGCCCGGTACAGCTCTTCCCAGGAGAGATCCTTAAGCTGTTCCGGGAAAAACTGCTGCAACTTAGGAAAAGCGAATTGCCAGAACGGCTTGCTTAACCCCACTAGATTCTCCCACAGGCGACTTTGGCTTTCGTGAATTCCCAGGGACGTGGCTTCGCCAAAAGGCGTGCCATAGGCTTCCGGATCCAGCCCCTGTTCATAAAGCCCATGGCCCCCTTCGTGGAGGGAACTGAGGAGCGCCGACTTCAGATCATCGGGATAGAGACGGGTAGTGATCCTTACATCGGTGGGATGGGTGGAGGTGGTGAAGGGATGGGCTGAGCGATCCTGGCGGCCCCGTTTGAGGTCGAACCCGATGGCCCGCAGCATCTCCATCCCGAAATTCCACTGCTTGTCAATATCGTATTCGTTTTTCAACACGCGGTTATTCACCCGATGCTTAACGTCCTGGAGGCGTTCGATGAAGGGAACCAGACGCTCCCGCAAGCGGGTGAACAACGGCTCTAAGCGGGCGGTGGTCATGCCCGGCTCGTATTCGTCCAGCAGCGTATCGTAAAGCGGTTCTCCCCGGTTGAGGTATTTGGCCTCGCGTTTTTTTAGTTCAACCATCTTGGCCAGGTAGGGCTTGAAGGCCTCGAAATCGTTGTTTTTTCGGGCTTTGGTCCACACCTGTTGGGAAATGCTGGCGTGGTGTGCCAGTTCGTTTACGAAAGCGGAAGGCAAGGCCGCCGCGCGGAAATAATCACGCCAGATCTCCCGCACTAATCGCTTCTGGCGGGGCTCCAGACCGGTGGCGATTATCTCGCCAGAATCCAGGTCCACTAGCTCCTTCAAGGCGGAGCGAAATTCTTTGCTCACCAGCTTTTCGTGGGCCAGGCTGGTAAGAAAGGCTATTTGCTCGGCCCGGGCGGCTCCCGCACCTTCCGGCATGTACGTTTCCTGATCCCAGCTCAGCAATGCCCCCGCGCTGCGCAAATAAGCGATGTTTTTCAATTCTTTAAGAACAGCAGCCAGTCCATCCATCTTGTTTCATCTACCCCTGATTATTGCATTTTGATTATCGGCAAATTAGACACGGTTCTCACAGGGGCCAAACCTTATTTGAAATTCCGGCAAAAGCAACTCCATAACCACCCTAAACGTGCTGTAAATCACTTTCTCGGCTGGTGGGGATTTCTGATGCGTCGCTCAGTTGTGTCCCTAAATTTGGAGGATGTTTGCCACAAAGAAACTGAAAGCCGTGGTCCTGGGTGTCGGTCACATGGGTACACTCCACGCCAAGCACCTGAAAACTCATCCTCAATGGGAACTGAGTGGAGTTTACGATCTCCGGGAGGACGTGGCAAAAAACCTGGCCCAGGAGCTGGAGACGCAGGCCCTACGTTCCCTGGCTGAGGTCTGGGAAAGGGCCGAGGCCGTATTTATCGCCACCCCCACCGCCAGCCACTACGAACTGGCTTCCCAGGCCCTGGAACAGGGCTGTCATGTTTTCATAGAGAAACCCATGACCACTACTGTGGATGAAGCTCGGGCCCTAGTGGAGCAGGCGATCCGAGTTGACAAGAAAATTCAGGTGGGGCATATCGAGCGTTTCAATCCTGCCTTGGAAGCCATTCGCGGCATTGCCCTCCAGCCGCGCTTCATCGAAGCGCACCGCTTGGCTCCCTTCGTGCCTCGGGGAATGGGCAACGACGTCGTAAGCGAGAACATGATCCATGACATAGATATTCTACTGAACCTGGTGGGCTCCCCGCTGAAAAAAGTCTCTGCCACCGGCGTGGCGGTGGTGGGCCGCTTTGCCGATATCGCCAACGCCCGTCTGGAATTCGCCAACGGTTGTATCGCCAACGTTACGGCCAGCCGCATCTCCCTGCAGAAAATGCGGAAAATGCGAATATTCCAGGAAAAATCCTACCTGACGCTGGATTTTCTTCAAGGTTTTGCCGAGGTGTACCAACTGGTGGCAAATGCAACTAAAGTCGAAGCCGACCGTCTGATTCCCCTGGAAGGTACCGGGAAGTACATCGCCTATCGTAAACTGTCCGTTCCCGCCACAGACGCTTTATCCGCCGAGCAAACCGCTTTTGCTAGGGCCATTCTGGAAGACCGAGCCCCCTTGATCGATGGTCAAGCCGGGTTGCAAGCTATTAAAGCTGCAGCCCTTATTCGACAGGAACTACAACCACATCTATGAATACGGCCACCGTGACCGAAACCGCATCTAATAACGATTCTCCCGCCCGATCATCCAAGCGCGACAATTTCCTGATAATAGCTGGTGAGGCCTCGGCCGATAGGCTAGCAGCTGATGTGATCCGAGAACTCAAACGGTGGGGCCCGGAGTGGAAATTCTGGGGTGCCGGCGGCCCCGAACTAAGGCGGGAGGGATGTGAAACCCTTTACGACATCCATCAGCTGGCATTAACCGGTTTCGGGGAGGTACTGAAACACATCCGATTCTTCCGGGAGGTCATGGCCACTTTCCGGCGCGAAATTCGTCAGCGTCGCCCCCGGGCTGCTTTGCTAGTTGATTATCCGGGACTGAATATGCGCCTTGGTCCCTTTCTCAAGGAGCTAGGGATTCCCGTCTTTTACTACGTTTCACCCCAGGTCTGGGCCTGGCGGGCCAAGCGGGTGGAAAAACTGGCCCAATTTGTACGGCACATGTTCGTTATTCTGCCCTTTGAAGAAGAAATATACCGGGAAGTCGGGGTAGAAGTGACTTTCGTAGGGCATCCTTTACTGGATCGCATTCGAGAGCCACTGCCCAGGCCCTCAGGTGATCCTCAGGTAGCCTTTCTGCCGGGCAGTCGCCGCAATGAGTTGGAGCGTCACCTGCCGGTGTTGGAAGACCTGGCCTCACTGCTGCATCAACTGCGGCCGGAAATAAAATGCCGCTTGGCCCTCCTTCCCGAATTGCCCCTAAAGCTGTATCAGCCTCTTTTATCTCATCCCAACGTGATGGGATTTTCTTCCTTACCGGAGGCCCTAGACGGCGCGACCACTGCTGTGGTTGCTTCTGGTACTGCCACCCTGGAAACGGCCCTCTACGGCGTGCCGCTGGTGGTGATTTATAAAACCCATCCCCTGACTTACTGGCTGGGGAAACTTCTGGTGCAGGTGGAACATCTGGCCTTGCCTAACCTGATCGCCGGGGACCGGCTGGTGCCTGAATTGATTCAACATGAGGCCGACGCACCTAATTTGCTGCTCTGGGCTTTGAACTACATCGACGATGCCGAGTTGTACTCCTCCACCCGAGCAGAACTTCTCAATTTGCGCCGAAAGCTGGGATCGCCGGGAGCTGGCCATCGAGTGGCCCAGGGCATCGTTCGGGACCTGAATCTGCCATTTCCAACCAGCTGAGCCGTTCGTGACCATCCGTTCGCTACGGACCTTACTATATCTCTATTACCGCACCCTGCGCTGGGAAGTCCGGGGCTGGCGCCGTCTGCGACGCTTGTGGCGTCAAAAAACACCCTTGGTCTTCCAAGTGTGGCACGGGGATATGCTAGCGGTTTGGTATGTAATGAGATTTTTTAAACCAGCGGCCATCGTTAGCGAACACGTGGATGGAGCCTGGGCCGCTGCGGCGCTGGAAGCATTAAACTTCACCATCTTCCGGGGCTCCAGCAATCGGGGCGGAGTGCGGGCATTGAAACAATTATTAAAATTCCTCCGCGAACAACCGATTCCGGTAGCCGCCTTCGCCGCCGACGGGCCCCAAGGCCCGCGCCGAAAGTTGAAACCGGGGACTACCATGGTGGCGGTGCGGTTGAAGGGGGCCGTGATCCCCTTCGGCGTTAGAGCCCCCCACGCCTGGCGCCTTAACTCTTGGGATCGCTTCATCATCCCCTGGCCAGGTAGCAAGGTAATCATAGATCTGGGCCCCCCTCTCTATCCACCACCAACTCTCAACCTGCGAGAACAAAATCAGTGGCTTGAAGAGGTTTGCCGACGACATCAGGAACAGCTGGAAAGCGATTTGAATGTAAGAGAACATAGCTGGCAACATCCGGCCTTTTTGCCTCTGAGAATCCCCGCAATGTGGTTATACGCAGTGGCAAATTCAATCTACCACAAACTGTATGACCATGATTTGCTAAAGCCCCGCCGTCTACCGAAACCAGTGATCAGCGTAGGCAATATCGAGGTGGGGGGGACGGGCAAGACGGTTTTTGTGGAAGCTCTGGCTCGCTGGTGTATTTCTCAGGGATATAAGCCAGCTGTTTTAACCCGGGGTTACCGCCGCAAGGCCAAAGAATCGGTTATCATTCATCCTCAACACACAAGTGATCCTTCCGTGGAACAGGTTGGGGATGAAGCCTTATTGCTGAGCCAAAATTTGCCTGGGGTACCAATAATCGTGGGCAAAGATCGATATCGGACCGCTTTGAAAGCATTAGATTCACTGGATATTGATCTTTTCTTACTGGATGATGGTTTTCAGCATCGCCGGCTTTATCGTGATTTAGACCTGGTGCTCTGGTCCAATCCACCTCAGGCCCAACGCCGTTTAATCCCCTGGGGTGTCTTGAGAGAGTCGGAAAGGTCTTTCAGTCGTGCTGATTTGGTGATTCCCATGGAGGCCGGTAAGGAGAGCCCTTTAGCTCCTAAATTGGTAGTTCAACCTGCGGTTAATTCTCGGGGAGAGGAGCGTCCACTGGAAGATTTTTCCGGGAAAGCCGGGGCCTTCGCTGGTATCGGACATCCAGGGAAGTTTTTCCGCATGCTGGATGAGTATGGGATCCCGGTGGTGAAACGTTTCGCTTTTCCAGACCACTGTCGTTACCATAATCGGCGCCTAGAGTTGCTTAACCGACAACGGGTTCATTACTGGATCACCACGCAAAAGGATTTCGTAAAATTACCTGCAGAATTTCTGGCGGAAAAAGAAGTGTGGTATGTGCCTATTGCGTTTGAATTTCCGATGGAGTTGGAAGAGAAGCTGCGGCTTTGCCTTAGACGCATTGAAGCGTTTAACCCAACTAAAAGAGAAAAAAGCTGAGAGACAAAAAGGGGTTGCAAATCGGATAGATAATCAGAAAAAAGAGCCGTGTCAAAGCGTGAGTATTTCAATCAGCACTTGAAAATCACATATAGAAACCATTTTATAACTTACAATTTGAGTATGCTGACACCCTCAAGATATATGCCTATATTGGATTGAGTCCCTGTCTCTATTAGCTTCCCTTAATCAGCTAAGAGCTAAAACTTTTGAACGCCACAACATGGGTACTACAGTCTAGATTAATGGCCACCATGTTAACCATTAACAATACTCTCCCCTAACAAAGGAGAAATATCTAGCAATCTCTCCTTGAATGCAGGCGAAATATATAGTATTATCTCCTCGAAATAAGGCGAATTCTAAATAGAGTATAATCCATGTCATTATCTACAGAAATAATATCCCGTACTTTAGAAACCGCCCTTACCTTTCGCTGGCCCAAGTTCACTTTTAGAACGATAAGGCACCGCGTAGTTTTACCCGGTAAAGCCACGGCCATAGTGGGAATGCGCCGAGCAGGAAAAACCACCTTTCTACATCAACTAAGAAGGTTTTATCACGAACAAGGGTTTCCCCTGGAAAGATTACCCTACATAAACCTTGAGGATGATCGCTTGGCGGGGTTTGACTTATCAGATTTCTCACTACTCATAGAAGAATATTATCGGCGCTTTCCTGAATTCAGGGGGCAACAAACGGTTGTCTGGTGCTTTGATGAAATCCAGGTAGTACCTGGTTGGGAGCGCTTCATTCGCCGACTGATGGACACCGAGAAAGTGATAATATTCATCAGTGGTTCATCTGCGGCGCTATTATCACGGGAAATAGCCACAGCTATGCGTGGAAGAGCTTGGGAAGTAGTGGTCTTCCCTTTTAGTTTCGAGGAGTTTTTACGCCACAATAGCTATATCCGGCCCCGGCGAACCGATTTACTCCCTCCCGAACAGCGATCCTTGATAGAAGGGGCCTTTCGGAAATACCTAACGACAGGTGGGTTTCCAGAGGTTCAGGGGGTTTCAGCTTTGATACTGCAACGTCTGCTCTCCGATTATGTGGATGTGGCTCTGCTACGAGATATCGTGGAACGGCATCAGGTAAGCAACGTAGTGAGCTTGCGTTGGCTTGTTCGCCATCTATTGGGCAATCCCGGGGCTTTATTTAGCGTTGAGAAATTCCACGCCACCTTGAAATCACAGGGGCTAGCGGTAAGTCGCGATACCCTGCACCAACTTCTCAATTACCTTGAAGACTCTTTTTTAGTACGCCTTACCTGGGTAGACTCTGATTCTGAACGACGACGCATGGTTAATCCCCGTAAAGTGTATCCGCTAGACCCCGGTCTGATCCCTGTTTTTGACCGTTCCGGTAAAGCTAACATAGGCCACGCTTTAGAAACAGCTGTGCGGGTTGAGTTGGAGCGCAGAGGGCTGGAAATACATTACGTGCGGACCCAAAACGGTTACGAAGTCGATTTTATCACTCGTTCTCCAGAAGGGGAAAGGATGCTGATTCAGGTATGCGCTGATCTGGCGGAGCCAGACACTCAGAAACGGGAAATCCGAGCGCTTCTCGATGCGGCCAGCGAATATCCAGAAGCTTCTTTGCACATAATAACCTTAAGACCCGAGAGGTTCTCAAATCTTCCCCCAGCAATACAGCTACATAACGCTCCCTTCTGGTTTTTAAAACCCTGGATTGATAAACAAGACACCGTCTGAAAGCCAAAACTATAACCAGGATATAGGGGAATAACAGCTCAACCGAGGGAGGTGGGTCTATTCAGAAATCGGGAAATGATCCCGTTTCTATTTCCACATCGCCGCTAAAAACAGAACCACAATCCCCGGAACCATATTGACTTTAGCTGACAACTCCAGGCGCCCCTGAGCCGCGATAAATTACGGGCTAGGTTTTTCGCCCGAAGCCGGGTTCAAGTTTTTCATTTTCGGGCTCGAGACAAAGGTGATCTGGGCGCCGATGAGAATCATAACCAACACTACCAGGTGTTACACCAGCAATGTGACACCGTAGCCAGTAGAAGTATCGAATAAGGACCCCTCCAGTGTATTCACCACCCCGGTAATTACCAACACGACAATGCTGGCCCAGGCCAATTTGGTGAGGCGACCGGTGGATGCCCCCAATTTACACCTACGCTGGGGAGGCTCAATAGCTCCCAGGGCGGGCTTGAGCACCAGATTCGTATAGACCATGCCTCTTAGCTAGGTCACCGTCGCTAGCGGGTGAAGGAAATCGATTAGGGTGGACCATGGCGTGGCGTTGCCCTACTCTTTGCGTGATTATATCTTGAAAAAGGTCGTCGTCAGGATCTTTTGGTTTGCCGTCTGTTTAGGTGATCGATTTGATACTAATAATGTCTAAATAATCAATGACCCCCTAAAATGTGAGATAAGTGCTTTAGGTTCTCGAGCTACATGTCTATAAAAGCCCAAACGTATTGTTGCTACTTTCGGCGGAATGCCCCTGCTCTGACTATCAAAACGACAAGACATCGGCGCCCAGCACCGTAACGTCTCCAAAATAAAAGAAATGTGAGCTCTCGAGACCCTTAGGCGTTCATCAGATTGGTTTTATAAAACCATTAATCCACAATAATGCCTTTTCGATCATCGGTGCCGCCACATGGTGCGTTTTCAGTAGGCGGCGATCTCATGCAGATTAAGTGAATTATCGTGCTCGTGGATATTCAAGAGGATGCCAAGGTACAGAAACCGAGAACGTGCCACTAAAATCTTTCGGGTTCTTCTTGATGGACAGTATTTCCCCTTTGAATATAACCTGGACCTTCTCTGGATCCTGACAGAGAAAGGTTATCCCGGATAGGTCTTTTTTTGAAACAACTATCTTTTCTCCCAGAGCCCTTATGAATGGCTGGATCAATATCTTTGTAATCCCATTCTCGTGAATGGTCCTCCACCTTAACGCATCATGAACTTCTTTATATTTCAATAAGCGAGCGGTGGTTGTTACCAACAACTTACCTTCGTGATATAACCGAGCCAAGTATCGTAAATCCTGTTTTAGCTTTTCAGGAAACATTTCCGGGGTGAATAGTCCCTCACACATATGTGTATAGATTACAAGAAAACCTTCGTTTCTGAGGAGAGCATCGATATTTCTTGGCTTGAGTTGCTCAGCCAGATCATGAATGTTCAACACTCGTTCCCTTCCCCAAGCATTGACCCATCTCTGGAAATCCCAAATTCTGGAGCCATCCTGCAGCCGGGTATCTATCATGAGCCTGTTCTTTAAATCGAAAAGTGGTGCTCGTGTATTTCGATACCTGGTATAGTAGAGCAATTTTTGGAGGGCGTTTTTGGCTTTAACTTGAACATTAGGGCGCGCATCCTGGCCCAAAATATGCGTCATCCGGCCCGTCCACACATATCGTACACCATAAGAACGGAGAAGGTCTAAGTGGTATTCCAGCTTATCAGGAGTCAAGTCCAAAAAGTTGTGTAAATTCATCCTCCCTAACTTTGGTGATATGGTG
>CAYXZO010000038.1:0-22610 GCA_964469505.1 uncultured Lentisphaeria bacterium
CTTGCATTCAAGGATAACCTGGTCGTTTCAGTAGGACAGGTTTATGACAAAGGGGTAATAGCCATTGGTAGGCGGTGATTTATAGTCAAATATTAATCCAATAGGAGGTGATATTATGGATGTAAAGAGATGTTTGGCGGGGGTAATGCTACTATTTGCTTTAGCTTCAATTTTGCTGGCGCAATCACAAACTGAAGAAATTATGCCGACCAGCATGGAGTTTATCCAATACAAAGATGGAGAGGGTAATATTACTTATAGCTCTGAGTATAACAACAGGATAGGTCGTCATGATGATAATAGTTCAGAGATTCGTTATAGAACGAGATATGAGTTTTGGTTCTATATGATTCCGGGAGACGCCCGAATAAATTGGGTGAGGATCAGTTTCTCTATAAATAATGGATCTTCTTCCGATTACAGGGCAAGAATTGTCAAAGTTCCTAACATATATCTTACTGATTCAGAAGGATGGAACCAGATTCAAAATTCAGGAACGGTTTATTTCGATAATTTATCCTACAACCAAGATTATTATGATGTGAGCGATCCAACATTGACCTCTGATGTAATCAACGCAATACAGTCTTATGATCAGATACTCTGTTTGGGTTCTATGAGTCTGAATGAAAATATAGACTTAACAGATGCAGATTTAGAAATTGATCATATTACTGTTAATTATACTCCGAAAATTACAGTCACCATCAGGAATTCATTTGGCGGCGGAACTGTTGAGGTAGATGGAAATATAGTGCAATCTCCATGGACATCTCCATCATCAGGTCCATCAGCATGGTATTCAGGAGATTCGCATACTATCAGGGCCTATACCCAAACAGTGCAAAGGCTAACCTATCCATTCTTGGGAATATGGACAAATATAAACACTGGGGGAAATATAACTCAAGGTTCAGAAAACACACCAATAGCCATAACTCCCACGGAAGATTGTACATGGCAGGCCAATTTTGGAGAGCCCGGTATACAGGTTACAGTGGAGCAAAAGTTAAGTAATGGAACATCAATCGGTTCAATCGGCCATTGGGAAAATGGAAATTTTATATCATATCCTGTTCCAAAGGAGTTTTTATTTGAACTTCAATCCACACAAGTTCTACGCAGCTACCAGGGAATTGTATCAGGAGAGAAGTTTAATAATTGGAGTATAGACAATAACGTTAAAAACCATCGTGAATTTTCTATCGGCTCTGATTTTCCACAACGATTGGTTGCAAACTTTAAACCAGTCGCTAGTAACATTACAATCAGTGTCAATATCCCCGGAAGTCATACCATTCAGTTTAAAGATCCATGGTATATTGATTATGCCGATACAGCTTATGGGAATAATTTACGTAACAGGGGATTCGAGGCGATATACCGAACCCGTACTACACCATTTCACCCCGATTACTCAACAACATACGAAAACGGACAGTCTTATAAAGGAGTGTTCCTGAATCAAAATGAGTTTTTCAATGATAGTGATCCTATATACTCTCTGCGGGCTCCCCTCCTGGTAACCGAGCACAACGGCTCTTATTACTACTTCCACCGATGGACCGGAGACAGTGTAGCCTTCAATGCCCAGGGAAGCACCAGCACCGGTCAGCGGGAAACCCCCGTGGTCTTTAAAGCTGAAAACGCCACCGCAACTGCCGAGTACTACCATCTCACAGTGGATACCCTCCTCAAAGCCCGGCTAAGTGTGCAAAACAACCAGTTGCGTTTATCCATGCCCTATCTGTTTACCATCCATAATCATAGTTTCTATAAAATCATCCCCACCGCCACCGGAGCGGTAAGCTTGACTCTGGTCAGCAGTGGGCCCGATTCCTTGATATACCAGGTGACCCTAACCGGGAACGGCGGTATCAATCATCAGGAACAAGCTCTGGCACCGAACTCCATCCTGACCATTGCTACCTCTTCACCCTCCATCCCGGCGGGCACCCTCATCAATATGCCGGCGGGCAGCAAGCTCAAAGTGCTGGATGTCACCCGCCTGCAGGGCACTGCGGACCAACCCATCACCTTCCGGGCCGCTGATCCTCAGCAGCCCTGGTATGGTATACTGGTGGGTGAGATGGGTGACAGCCGGAAACTACAGAACGTAACTATTACCAATGCAGTGACTGCCATCAGCCCCCTGAATGACACTGATTATTGCCGTTTGGAAAACATAACCGTGGATAGTGCCGATGTAGGTTACAGCAATCTAAACGCCCTGGCAGGCGGCCCAACGGCCAGACATGTATATATCCGGAACTGCAGCTTTCTGAATATTAGCGATAAAGCTATCATGATTCCGGTTACTTTGAATAACCTGCCCGAATGGTTGGAAATTGCGGATAACCTCCTCCGACCTTCCGTAAACCATCAAGGTACTGGTATCTGGATCAGACCTATTTATGAAAATGCCGTGGCGGATTTATTTTTCCGGCGTTTTACTATCAGTGGCAATCAGATTGAGTATTTCGCCCGGGGAATCAACGTGCGAGTGGGTGTAGGGAGCAGTAATATCTTTTGGTCTAATGACAATCGCCGCCTGGTCATTGAGAGGAATCAAATCATTGATTGCAGCGAGAAAGGTATTCGTATTAGAGGACACTTTGCCTTATGGGCCCATCATAACGTCATCAGCGGGTCCCAGGTGGGCATTGAATTGTACTGGAATTCTGATTATGGTCAAGGCAATCAACCAGATACCAGTTGCCTGGTGCTTAATCAAACTTTTGTGGATAATCAATTGGGGGTGTATTGCGCGGTGGATACCGGCGGCTGGAGATATGTGGGCTTTCTGGGTGCTAATATTTTTTACAACAACGACCAGAACTGGTATCTGGGTAATAGCCTGGTTGAGCGTGGCAATTATCTGGCCGATTCATCGTCCACTTTTGTGGATTATGCCCAAGGTGATTATCATCTTGCTCCCACCTCCGGGGCCATCGATTCCGGGTGGGAGGATTTTGATCTGGACGGGTTGACCTGGGTTGATGACCCGGACGATCAGGACCCCGACGGCACCCGCATGGATGCCGGAGCCCTGTATTACGATCCTCCACCCCAGGCGCCGGTATTGAGCCTGAATCTCTCGGGAGCACATCCGGTGCTGTCCTGGGACCTGGGTGTGGATGAAAACGGCTATTCGGATCGGGATATTGATCATTTCCGGATTTACAAGTACTACTGGATAAGTCTGACGGAAAGAATCACAGGGTATGTTAATGTTTATGACTCCCAGACTTATACCGATAATGAATTCAGCTTACAGGGACACGGCACCCAGCGGGCCACTTATAAAGTTCAGGCCTATGACCATCTTAGTCAGGCTTCATCCTGGTCCAACAGTCGCAGTACCCGGGGTATGGCTAACCTCTCCAGGCCGTCGGCTCTACCGGCTGAATATGAGCTGAGCGCTGTTTTCCCCAATCCCTTCAACAGTGTTGTCAGTTTCAAATACGCCTTGCCGTTGGCTTCGGATGTGGATATCAGGATTTATGATTTACAAGGTCGGTTAGTGTACCAGGAGCTGCAGGTGAATCAGCCGGCGGGTCGGTATGATCTAAGCTGGAGCGGCAAGAGCTGGACGGGTAGTGATGTTCCCAGTGGAGTGTATTTGATCATTCTGCGGGCTGAGGGTCGTGGTGAGCGTGAGGGTTATGCCGGTCCCCGTCACTTCACCGCCCGGCGCAAGGTGTTGTTGGTGAAGTAACCCCTGTAACCCGGAGAACTTCCTCTCCGTTTGAAATATCCGGGGGCCCTGCGGGGCCCCGGGCCGTGTTCGACCACCGGAACATAGGTCCTCGATCCCGACCAGTCGGGACTAGAGGACCGGCGACACTTTTGTAATTATCCCGGTGATCTCGACTGGGCTCGATCACCGGACTGGGCTCGACCACCGGACATTTCGGTCCCCGAGCAACGCCGAGGGGACCGATGGATGATATGACAACCCCCGGTGGTCTCGGCTGGGCTCGGCCACCGGGGAGCGTCCCCTGCTTCATTCTTTATAGCTATTTACAAACTGCCGCCTAAATTCCCCCGCCTTATGATTGGCTCGGAAAAGGAGTGACAAATCCCATGTTCAAAATCGACCTCATCGCCGGTGCCCGGCCCAATTTCATGAAAATCGACCCTATCAACCGGGCCCTGGAAGAATACGCCGACGAGATTCAAGCCCGCATCGTACATACCGGACAGCACTACGACCACAATATGTCGGAAATTTTTTTCCAACAATTGGGGCTGCCGGAACCGGATGTCTCTCTCAACGTGGGGTCCGGTACCCAGGCGCATCAAACCGCTCGCATTATGATGGCTTACGAGGATTTGATTCGTGAAGATCCTCCCGACCTGGTGCTGGTGGTGGGCGACGTGAACAGCACCATGGCCTGCGCGCTGGTGGCCGTAAAACTGCATGTTCCCGTGGGACATGTGGAAGCCGGTCTACGTTCTTTCGATAGGACCATGCCTGAGGAAATCAACCGCATGGTCACGGATCGAGTCTCAGACTACCTGTTTACCACTTGCCAGGACGGGGTGGTGAACCTTATCCGCGAGGGAGTCGATGAGATCCGCATAATCGAAGTTGGCAATCCCATGATTGATACTCTGGTGCGATTGCTACCGGAAGCGGAGCAGAGTCCCATTCTGGAAATCCTGGAATTGGCTTCCCGCGAGTTCATGTTGGTGACGCTGCACCGCCCCGCCAATGTGGATGATCCGGAGCATCTGGAGCAACTGCTGCGCATGTTGGGGCGTGTTTCCGAAGAAGTGCCGGTGATCTTTCCCGTTCATCCCCGGACGCGGAAGACTATGGAAGAGCAAACCGCCTTCAAGCCGGCCGATTTTCCGCGGCTTAAATTGACAGAGCCCATGCCGTACCTGGATTTCCTGAAGCTAGAAAAAGAAGCGCAACTGGTGCTCACCGATTCCGGGGGAATTCAGGAAGAAACCTCAGTCCTGGGCGTTCCATGTCTTACAGTCAGGGAGAATACGGAACGGCCCGTCACCATTGTCAAAGGCACCAATCGTCTTGTGGGAACCGATCCGGGTGGAATTGAACAGGCCGTGCGGGATATTCTGGCCGGCGATGTTCCTGAGGCCACGCTTATCCCCCAATGGGATGGTCATGCCGGAGAACGCATTGCCAAATGGATCTACGAGAATCTGGTGAAATAGGTTTTCACCAGGCAGGATTTAATCCCCCCGTTCATTTCTAGTGCTATCTTAAAGCCATGGATCAGCAGCACATCCGCAACTTCTGCATCATTGCCCATATCGATCACGGTAAATCGACCTTAGCGGATCGTTTCCTGGAATACACCCACACCCTTTCCGAAATGCAAATGAAGGACCAGGTGCTGGATTCCATGGACCTGGAACGGGAACGGGGCATTACCATCAAGTCCCATCCCATCCGCATGAATTACAGGGCAGCGAACGGTTCCACATATTGGTTCAACCTCATTGATACTCCTGGACATGTGGACTTCAACTACGAGGTGTCCCGCTCACTGGCCGCCTGCGAAGGAGCGCTGTTGTTGGTGGACGCGGCCCAGGGCGTGGAAGCTCAGACGGTCAGCAATACCTACCTGGCCATCGAGGCCGGTTTGGAAATCATCCCTGTGATCAACAAGATTGACCTTTCCGCGGCGCGAGTGGAGATGGTGAAACGGCAGTTGATAGAACTACTGGGCTGTGCCGAGGAGGAAATTATGCTGGTCTCGGCCCGGGAAGGTATTGGAGTACCAGAGCTGCTGGAAGCCGTTGTGGAACGCATTCCGCCCCCACCGGATAATACTGGTTTGCCTCTCCGGGCACTGGTTTTTGACTCGGTTTATGACAGTTACCGGGGTGTGGTGGCTTATGTCAGAGTGCGGGACGGCGTGGTGAAACCGGGGGATATGATTCGGCTTTTCGCCTCGGGACGGGAATACGAGGTGACCGAATTAGGTCATTTCCGGTTACAACGCATCCGAGATGATTTCCTCCAGGCTGGTGACGTGGGTTACATCATTGCCAATATAAAGCAGATTCAAAATATCCGGGTAGGGGATACCATTACCAGCGCCGTCAATCCAGCCCCCGAACCCTTGCCGGGATATCGAGAAGCCAAACCGATGGTCTTTTCCGGTATCTATCCCATTCGATCGGAGGATTATGACAATCTACGGAAGGCTTTAGAAAAGTTAAGCCTGAACGATGCTTCCTTACGCTGGGAGCCTGAAACCTCCGAGGCGTTAGGGTTTGGTTTCAGAGCCGGGTATCTGGGCTTGTTGCACATGGAGATCGTCCAGGAACGTCTAGAGCGGGAATTCGGACTGGATCTGCTCACCACCCAACCCAACGTGGAATATCGGGTGCGGTTGAAGAATGGTGAAACGCGCCTGGTGGACCGTCCCGGCCACTTGCCGCCCCCGGCGGAGATCGAGCAGCTGGAAGAGCCCTACGTGGCCGCGGAAATTATTACTCCCACTACCTACATCGGCAACATTATGAAATTGCTGATGGATCGGCGAGGAATCTACAAAGAAACTCATTACCTGGATGCCGATAAGGTGCAGCTACGGTTCGAGTTGCCTTTAGCCGAAATAATTTTCGACTTCTATGATGCTCTCAAATCCACCAGCCGGGGTTTTGCTTCCTTCGACTATGACCCCATCGGCTACCGGCCCGGAGATCTGGTGCGGCTGGATATTCTCATTGCCGGTGAGAAGGTAGACGCGCTGGCTCAAATAATTCACCGGGACAAAGCTCATGAGTACGCCCGCAAACTGTGCGCTAAACTCAAAGAATTGATTCCGCGCCAACTGTTCGAAGTGCCTATTCAGGGCGCCATCGGTTCTAAAATAATCGCCCGTGAAACGGTCAAAGCCCTTCGAAAAAACGTTACCGCCAAATGCTATGGGGGCGATATCACCCGCAAACGCAAACTCCTGGAGAAGCAGAAGGCTGGTAAAAAAAGAATGAAACAGATTGGTAAAGTGGAACTGCCCCAGGAAGCCTTTCTGGCGGTATTGAAAATGAACGAGAAGTAAATCTTAGCCGGCTGACCCCTTGAAATTTTCTTCCTTCCCGGCCTACCTACAGGCCAGCAGATCGCCCCTGGCGGGACTGGTATTAGCCCTGCCATTGGGAGTTTTCTACCATGTGGGCACCTTTGTGCTGTTTCATGATCGTAGCTATGCCCTGCGAAACAGCGTGGATGTCTTTTTCCGCGAATTGTTTCCCAGTCATGCCGGCTGGGGCTATGCTTTATTTCTGGTCATCGCGGTGTCGGTTCTGGCAGTAGTGTTCTATTGGCTGCAACGCCGGGGAGCTCGTCCACCGTTGCGAGCCTCGGTTTTGTTGGGAGCAGTCCTGGAAGGGATCGGTTGGGGGATTGTGCTAGCTCTGGTACTTCACCGCCTGACTTCCAGCAGTGGGGCTGGCCGCCCCGGCTTGGTGGATTTAAACCTGGCGTTAGGAGCAGCGGTGTACGAAGAATTGCTGTTTCGAGTGCTGCTTATCGGGGCATTGAAACATCTACTCCACTACGGTTTTAAGCTGAGTTCTCCTTCCGCCTGGATAGGGGCCATACCCCTGGCGGCAGTTGGATTTGCCGGTTATCACCTGTTCCTGGAGCCTTTTGTGCTTTCGCGTTTTTTAGTGCGCTTTTTAGCCGGAGTAATGCTGGGCGGACTGTATCTGAAACGGGGATACGGAATAACGGTTTATGCCCATCTCACAGCGGATATCGGTAGTTTGCTGGGGGGCGTGTTTTGAAAAGACCAGCTCTTTTTGGGTACAATGGAAGAGGTCCCCGAGCCTAACAGAGGGGACCGACAGCTAAAGGAGCAGTTATGTAGTGCCTCGTCTCGACCAGTCGGGGTAGGCCACCATTGCGTCCAGCGCTTTTTACGCTCGCTCCGAGAGGCCTTATAGCGGTCGTAAATCTGCTTACCCTCTCTCCCAACTACATCATGCTAATTCTAGTCCCGTAGACTACATTACCTCTTGAAGTGAGTATTCAATGAAAGTCCCCCGGGTTATTAAAACTTACGACCGGCCCATCAAACTTTGGCTAGATGAGATTGACGAGGAAGCTTTAGAACAAGCTGCGCACCTAGCCCAGTTACCCTTCACTTTCCGTCACGTGGCGTTGATGTCCGATGCCCATCCGGGCTATGGAATGCCCATCGGAGGGGTGCTGGCCACTGAGAAAGTGGTAATACCCAATGCCGTGGGCGTGGATATCGGCTGCGGCGTGACCGCTTGTCCCACTTCTTTGACGGAAATTGATCGTACGGCCCTGAAACAGATAGTGGGACTGGTTTATCGTAAAGTTCCGGTAGGTTTTGACCACCACAAGAAAGCGCAAGACGAGCGCTGGATGCCCGAGTTGCGGGGTGACCTACCAGTTGTGGATTCCCAATATAAAAGTGCCTTGAAACAGATAGGCACTCTCGGGGGTGGCAATCATTTCATCGAAATCCAGCAGGGGGATGACGGCCGCATATGGCTGATGGTCCATTCGGGGAGTCGCAATATCGGCTACCGGGTGGCGGGGCATTATCACAAACTGGCCCGTAAACTCAATGAAAAGTGGAAAACTCCCATCCCATCCAAATGGCAATTGGCCTACCTGCCCCTGGATTCTGAAGAAGGGCAACAGTATTGGAGGGAGATGAATTTCTGCCTGGAGTTCGCCAAAAAGAATCGAGCCCTGATTCTACAGCGAGTCAAGGAAGCGGTCGCAGAGATCATCCCGGATGTACAGTTCCCCGAACCGGCTTTGGATGTTCATCACAATTACGCCGCAGAGGAGGAACATTTTGGAGAACAAGTCATCGTCCACCGTAAAGGCGCCATCCGCGCTCCGGCAGGAGGCAAAGGCATAATTCCAGGTTCCCAGGGGACCGCCAGTTACCTGGTGATAGGGAAGGGAAATCCAGAATCTTTTGAATCTTCTTCCCACGGTGCCGGCCGGAGGATGGGACGCAATGAAGCCCGCCGTAAGCTGGACCTGGGTGAGGAACGGCAGCGCCTGGAACAGCAGGGAATTCTACATGCTCTGAAAAGCCGCAAAGACTTGGACGAAGCCGCCACCGCCTACAAAGATATCGAAGAAGTAATCCAGTGGCAGCAGGATCTGGTGGAAGTTTACCTGAAACTGCGGCCACTGGCGGTGATCAAAGGATAAGGCTGGGAGACCGGAGACGGGAGAAAGGAAAACGGCAAAAACTGCGGTCTGTCCGTCGGTGGGCGGATGCGCCTTTCAGAGGACCGTCCTCTGTTGGTGGTCATTACACCATTTGAACGGCGCTTTGAGAATTTTCTGAACTGTCCCTTCTCCAGACTGTTAATAATTTTTTTCTTTTTCATTGGAACTTTAGTCGCTCAAAGCGTATAATAAATGAGAATGAGTCGCGCTTTTACATCCCTGGTTCTCATTTCCGCTTTAGTAGTAGCTCCGGCCGTGTTTGCTGATGCCTGCCATTGTGATGAAGCAGGATCTACAAGCTCGTGCATCTTTTCAGACAGTGACGGGGGATCTGATTGTGATAGTTATTGCGATTTACCGGAGTTCCTACCAAGCAAAGTCATGAATAAACAATTGCCAAGCAGTGACAATCCTTCCTCTGCTTTTAGCATTACTGATCAAATAAATGACTCAAAAACCCAACAAATAGATCCGTTTTTCAAACAGTATAAGATCTTCTATCGGAAAACCGCCAGCTTTTGCCCATTACTCATTTGATCCTCTTCTGACATAATCCGTAGTTGCTAGCTGCAGCTGGCTCTTAACTGGTTCTTAACCAATTATCAGAAGAGGAGGTCGAAATAAAAGATGATGTTATGGGAAATGCTAAAGTCCGGCAATATTCACCCCGTTCTAGTACATTTTCCCTTGGTATTGATGTTCCTGGCATGGGGAGCCCAAACTCTTGCATGGCTTCATAGTCGCGAACGGTGGGAAAGAAGTGCTACTTTATTATTATACCTGAGTGCCGTTTCAGCCTTGATTACCGCGACCAGTGGTTACTGGGCTGCTGATCAATTAGGACATGATGCGCCGGGGCATGAAATGGTGCATGCCCATCGGGATGTGATGGTGCTTTTCACGGTTTTGACGATTATAACGGCGCTGCTGCTATTAATTAAACGCCTGCGCACTGGCTGGCTTAGATGGCTGATTTATACCGTCCTGTCGGTTATAATGTTATTCGGAGCTGACAGAGGAGCCAGCTTGGTTTTCCGCTATGGAATGGGGGTTAAGATGATAACTTCACCTCATCACGAGGATGTGATTGGTGATGAAGCCCATGAGGAGGACATTAGGGACACGGATCATGAAACCCATACCCATGATGAAGATGACCAACATTAATTATGGTCATTGTTCTAGCACCCGTTCTTTTAAAATTGGAATAGGTGCTTAAATGAACCTTTGAGATATGAGGGGTTACTGATATGAGTACTTATGAAGAACACGCTTCAACTTCCAAAATTCTGGATCCGGTTTGCGGTATGGAAGTGAAGGCGGAAGGTGAAGGGGTCAAATACCAGGGGAAAACTTATTACTTCTGCTCGGATTACTGTCTGGAAAAGTTTAAAGCTGATCCCCAGGCTTACGTGGCGGAAGAACATACCCATAAACACATTGACCCCGTGTGCGGTATGGAGGTTACTTCCCACGACCGGCAGGTGACCATTGATGGCCAAACGTTTTATTTCTGCTCCGATTATTGTCTGGAAAAATTCCAGGCAGATCCCGGTAGTTTCGGGAAAAAGGCTGTCACCAATGAATACGAAGATCCGGTGTGCGGGATGAAGGTGACCTCCACGGCAATCGCCGCAGAGTATCAGGGGCAGACATATTATTTCTGCTCGGCTCACTGTCAGGCGAAGTTTGTGGCGGAGCCTAAGAGATACCTGGAGCCTGAATCGGCGCCACCGGAACAACCCCCGGTAAAGGGCGCAAATGTGCGCTACACCTGCCCTATGCACCCGGAGGTAGTTCAAGATCATCCTGGCCCTTGTCCCAAATGTGGGATGGCGTTAGAGCCGATGACCATTAGCCGCGAGAGCGGCGATGAGAATCCCGAGTATGAGGATATGCTCCGCCGCTTCAAGTGGAGTATGGTTCTTACTATTCCCCTGCTCCTGGCAGTAATGTGGGAGATGGTTTCCAAAGCCAGTTGGATGAACAGTGGTTGGTTTATCTGGGCTCAGCTTGTACTCGGCACCCCCGTCGTTTTATGGGGCGGTCGGCCCTTCTTCGAGCGGGCTTGGATATCAATTCGGACCTGGAATCTGAACATGTTCACCCTGATCGGGATTGGAACAGGGGTGGCCTACGTGTACAGCGTAATAGCGGTCATTTTCCCTGGAATTTTTCCCGAAGCCTTTCGAGATGCCGAAGGAAGAGTCGCGGTTTACTTTGAAGCTGCCGCTACCATCGTGACGTTGGTGCTCTTGGGACAGGTGCTGGAACTCAGGGCGCGTAGTCGTACTTCTCAGGCTCTCAAGGAGTTGCTGGAATTGGCTCCGCGGGTGGCTCGTAGGGTAAGGCCGGACGGCACCGAGGAGGAAGTGCCCCTAGAAGTGGTGCAAAAGGGCGATATCCTGCGCGTCCGTCCCGGCGAGAAGGTCCCCGTGGACGGGGTGGTGCTGGAAGGTCAGAGTTATATCGACGAATCCATGCTCACAGGTGAGCCTTTGCCGGTAGCCAAAGGGCCCGAAGACTATGTCACCGGTGGTACGGTGAACGGTAATGGTTCTTTTTTGATGCGGGCAGAAAAAGTAGGGGACGAGACCCTGCTTTCCCGCATCGTGGAACTGGTAGCGCAAGCCCAGCGCAGCCGAGCTCCCATTCAAAAGGTAGCCGATAAAGCAGCGGCCTATTTTGTGCCGGCGGTGGTGATAATCGCCGTCATTACTTTTATAGTTTGGGCGTTGGTAGGACCCAGTCCCCGATTGGCTTATGCGCTGGTTAATGCCGTGGCGGTGCTAATTATCGCTTGCCCCTGCGCCCTTGGACTAGCCACGCCGATTTCCATTATGGTAGGAACCGGCCGCGGCGCACGAGCGGGAATTCTCATTAAGAACGCAGAAGCTCTGGAATTGATGGAAAAAGCCCAGGTTTTGGTAACTGATAAAACCGGCACTCTGACTGAAGGCAATCCTCGCGTAGTTTCCATCTATCCCGCCGAAGGATTGGACGAAAATACTCTACTGCGAATTGCTGCAGCCGCTGAGAAGAGTAGCGAGCATCCCCTGGCCAGAGCCGTAGTCAACGCCGCCAAAGACCGGGAGTTGGCCGACGGAACAGCTGAGGATTTCCGGGCCATACCCGGGAAAGGTGTAACAGCTAAAGTGAATGGTGACCAGGTTCTGGTAGGCAAAGCTGCTTTTTTGCGAGAACAGGGAGTTCAGCTAGATGCCCTTCGATCTGAAGCGGAGCAAGAGCTGGAAAAAGGGGGGACTCTCATATATGTAGCCCGAAACGGAAAGCTCGCCGGCTTCCTAGTGGTCACCGATCCCATCAAGGAGACCACTCCCACCGCGATAAAGGAATTGCATCAGGAAGGGATGAAAGTGGTCATGTTAACGGGGGATCAGGAACAGACGGCTCGCAAGGTGGCCAGACAGTTGGGAATCGATGAGGTTTATGCTGAAGTGCTACCGGATGAAAAACATCAGGTAGTGGAGAAATTTCAGAAGCAAGGTTACCTGGTGGCTATGGCCGGAGACGGTATCAATGACGCTCCTGCTTTGGCGCAGGCTGACGTGGGAATTGCCATGGGCTCCGGAACGGACATCGCCATGGAAAGCGCTGAAATTACTTTAGTTAAAGGTGACCTAAGAGGTATTGTGCGGGCCCGTCGGCTGAGCCGAGCGGTTATGCGCAATATTCGCCAGAATTTGTTCTGGGCTTTCGCTTACAACAGCCTGGGCGTACCAATTGCTGCGGGGGTGTTGTACCCTGTATTTGGATTACTGTTGAGTCCCATTATCGCAGCTGCAGCCATGAGTTTCAGCTCGGTATCGGTGATCAGCAACGCCCTACGCTTGCGTAAGGTTAAACTATAAATGCACAATCAAGGCACTTCAAGCCGTAATCAAACCGAGGAGGTATAATGATGACTTTTTGGGCAAACACAGCTTTCGCTTTACTCTTATTGGCATTAGCCAGTGGATTTCTAGTGTTGGTGAAGGCAAAGAAACAAGATGAACCGGTTGTCAAGAGTATCGGGGTTTTCCTGGGATATGCTATAATGGTTCTGTCCATTGTAGGAATACTTTGCACAACCTATTACAGTTTCCGCTACTGGGAAGACGGATATTACAAGCGACCCCTTGGCGCCAGAGGCTGGCACCAGGAAGAATGTCGCCCATACATGATGAAGCACATGGGACCTGGGGGTATGCAAGACACCATGGGTCCTATGCATCGGGCGAGACATGGTAAAGGAATGATGAAGCCCATGCCGCCGGGTAGCAATTCTCAAGATAATATGAATGATTCGGACGATTGAGTAGCGGAGGAAACTATGCCTTGGATGACAGGTCATTTTGGAATGTTCTTGTGGGGAATATTCTGGTGGGTGTTAATTATTGGTGGTATCTACTTGGTGTTTCGCCTTTTACGCACCGATGAGACCAGACCCTATGAAACTCCCCTGGACATTCTGAAAAAACGGTATGCGCGGGGTGAAATCACAGCCGAGGAATTCCAGCGCATGAAAGAGGAACTACGCTAATAGTAAAAAGATTAACTTTAAGCGCCCTGGGAGATATTTTTCCGGGGCGCTTTTTTTAACGGATTGAAGGAGCTTGATATGAGTTACTATTTCAGTAAAAAAGTGGGCATGTCCCATGAGGAAGCTATTGAGGCCGTGACTGAAGCTTTGAAAAAGGAAGGTTTTGGTATTCTAACTACCATTGATGTCAAAGCCACTTTGAAGAAAAAACTGGGAGTAGATTATCGCAAATACGATATCCTTGGGGCTTGTAATCCACCTTTTGCCAAAAAAGCATTAGATGCCGAGCCCTGGGTGGGATTGATGTTACCCTGTAATGTGGTGGTCCAGGAAACTGAGGACGGTCAGGTTGAAGTGGGGGTCATTGATCCCATTGCCTCCATGCAAGCCATTGCAAATCCAGCTCTGGCGGATATAGCTGGGGAGGTGCGAGATAAACTCAAGGCAGTACTGGAAAGCTTATAAAAAATAGGAAGTTGTGGAGTGGAGCTGCTAAAGATAATAGGTTTAAGTTTTGTAACTATTTTTCTGGCAGAGTTAGGGGATAAAACTCAGCTGGCGGTGTTGGTGCTGCGTAGCCGGGGCTGGTCATGGCCTGCCGTGTTCTCAGGGGCCATGTTAGCCTTTGCCGTACTTACCCTGCTGGCACTTTTATTCGGAGGATTTCTTCAGAGCCGTGTGTCACCGGCTTTAATACGCAAATTTGCTGCGGTTTTGTTCGTTGTGCTTGGGGTTGGGATCTGGTTCGATAAACTCTAGCTCCACTTCCCAAAGGCAGCCCAGCAGCGGCTCCGGAGCGCTGTCTGTAGCCCTCGATAAAAGCAAAAGATACAGCGTGCCCATAAGAAAGCGGTTTAATCAATGGGGCGCGCTTTCTATACTATCGAGCGAAGGAGGAGTAAAAATGGCGGATATTTACAAATTCAAGCTCGATAAGAATGAAGTTTTGGTGTTTAAGGAACTTCTTACCAAGTTGAAATCAAGGGAACCCACTATTCAGATACGTCTTAACGGTGAAATTCGCGGTTTAGCCCAGAACCTCCTGGAAGAACTGCACCACCAGGAAGAATTCTACAAATATGACCGCTGGTGAGGGACAGAATCTCGAAATAGAACGCAAGTTCCTGGTAATCCCGGAGAAAGTGCCCTTACCGGCAAGGGGGGAGAGAATAATACAGGGCTATTTATCACTTTCACCATTGCGGGTAGTACGAGTAAGAATTGCCGAACAACGGGCTTTTCTAACCATCAAAGGACCTCCTCGTGGTCCTGAGCATTTCGAGTGGGAGCGAGAGTTGGAATTGGACACTGCGCGCTATATGCTGAATCATCTAGCCCTCAGGCCGCTGATTGAAAAGGAACGTTTTTGCATTCCTTATGAAGGTCATACCTGGGAAGTTGATGTTTTTCATGGAGCAAACGAGGGGCTTTGGTTGGCGGAGATTGAGTTGAAACGGGTCGAAGAGGAGTTCCAATTGCCCCCTTGGGTGGGAGAGGAAGTTACCGGAGATTTCCGCTATCTGAACATCAGTCTGGTGCGCTGGCCCTATTCTGCCTGGCAAGTTTTTAGCTGATCTGAGTATCGGGAGTCCTGGTTTTAAGATAGGGAGGATTATTTATGATACCCTTGTTTGGTAGATCCCGGCAGCTGGAAAGACAAGTTGACAATTTCCTGGACATAGCTAATCAGGCCGCTTTGGTTTTCCCGGCAGGCATAGAGTATTTCCTGGCAGGAAGAGAACATGATTTCGAGGACATGATTAAAAGAGTCACGGCGCTTGAGGCCGAAGCAGATCATCTCCGCCGGGATGTGGAAACGGAACTCTATACCCATACCCTGATTCCAGAATCACGGGGAGACGTGTTAGCTTTACTTGAGAATACCGACCAGGTTATCAATTCCTGCAAAGACACTCTGAAACAGTTCGAAATCGAAATTCCTGATATTCCGGAAGAATTTCACTACAGCTACAATCAACTGGCCCAGAAATCGGCGGCTTCCATGGAGGCACTGGTGCGGGCGGTTCGAGCCTTCTTTAAAGCTCCCATGTCGGTGGGGGATTACCTACACAAGGTTCATTATTTTGAGCGAGAATCGGACCGAATCGCCGAGGATCTCAAGCGAGCCATCTTTCGTTCCGAGTTGGATCTGGCACGCAAGTCACACTTGCGTTACTTCGCTTTTCACATCGAGCAGCTGGCCGATCTGGCGGAAAATGTGGCGGATCGTCTGGCAATTTATACTATCAAACGCAGCGTGTAACTCCGGGTATCGCTAATTATGCTGCTGTTTTTCCTCTCCAGTGGTCTGTTTCTAGGTTGGTCTTTAGGGGCGAATAACACCGCCAATATTTTTGGAACTGCCGTGGCCACACGTATGGTTAAGTTCCAAACGGCGGCCATAATTACTAGTGTGCTGGTTGTCATCGGCGCTGTTGTTTCGGGGGCTGGAGCCACTCACACTCTGGGAGAGTTAGGAGCGGTAAATCGGTTGGAAGGCTCTTTTATGGTAGCATTAGCTGCCGCGTTAACTGTTTCTTGGATGACAAAAGCCGGCTTACCAGTGTCCACTTCCCAGGCTATCGTGGGTGCTATAATTGCGTGGAATTTTTACTCTGGGACCAGAACTAATGTAAATACTCTCTATAAAATTGTGTTCACATGGGTTATTAATCCTCTTTTAGCGGGAGTCTTTTCGGCTTTTCTGTATATTTTATTCCGTCAAATCACTCAACGAGTCAAAATCCATTTATTTCGGCTGGATGCTTACACGCGAACTGGCCTAATTCTGGTAGGAGCTTTCGGAGCTTACTCACTAGGAGCCAATAATATTGCCAACGTCATGGGAGTTTTCGTCCCGGTGGCACCATTCCGCCCATTGCATATCCAGCATCTATTTACCATTAGTGGAACTCAACAACTGTTTTTAATAGGCGGATTGGCCATTGCAGTAGGGGTTATGACTTATAGCCGGAGGGTGATGTACACAGTCGGCAAAGAGCTGGTGCATATTACCCCTCAAATGGCTCTGGTTGTGGTCTTAGCCCAGGCTTTAGTTATGTTCCTTTTTACCTCGGAATCGCTGCACAGTTGGTTGACCAGTCACAACCTACCGGCCTTTCCATTAGTGCCTGTTTCCAGTTCCCAGGGAATTGTGGGCGCGGTTATCGGCATCGGCGCTGTACGTAACATCCGCAATGTGCGGGTGCGGGTTTTGCTGAAAATCGCATCAGGCTGGCTCAGCACTCCTATTGTGGCGGGTTTGATTGCCTTTGTTTCTCTTTTTTTCTTGCAGAATGTTTTCGATATGCAGGTTTATCGTCCCATCAAGTATATAGTGGATGCCGAGGCCAGGGCCTACCTGCAACGACACCACATAGTTTTGCCCTGGGATAAGCTTGAGCCGGAATATCCCAATGAAAAAGCTTTCGATGATGCCCTCCACCGATTAACCATATTAAATGCTCAACAACGGGATACCGCCCGGTATGCTGCGGTAGTCGATCCGCTCCGGGTTGGCAATCTGGAGGATTTGAAAGCCCGTATCGCCCCCTGGCTCAGCACTGAACAGTGGGAAGCTTTGAAAAGTCTGGAGGGTAAGACTTACCGTCATCCCTGGCGGTTTTATGAGGATTTGGCTCGCCAAACGCCTGCCTGGAATCCAGAGTTGATGTCCGAAGCTCAGGCGAGGGAGACGCGCCGTAAACAGGCCTATCTGGCCAGGTTTTTCCGCATACCCATCAAAGAAAGGAAAAAGTTCTGAAAAACGCCAAATCGCCCCAGACCATCCTGGTTTCAGCCTGCTTGCTAGGCGAAAAATGTCGCTGGGATGGTGGGCATAATCGCCTTCATCCATTGTTAGAGCTATTGGCTCCCTTTACCATTATTTCCGTTTGTCCTGAAAAGGAGGCCGGCTTGGGAGTTCCGCGGCAGCCGATGGAGGTGAAAGGGGGGCAGATGGTTCGCCGCGACGGGAAAAAAGTCACCGAGCAGGTACGGCAGGGCATTAAGCGCTGCCTGCAACAGATTGAGGACCAGGAGGTTATAGGGGCTGTACTAAAGGACCAGAGTCCCACATGCGGTTGTGGCCAAATCTACGATGGCAGTTTCTCAGGCACGTTAATCACCGGAGATGGGTGGCTCACCCTGGCCCTCAAAAAACGGGGCATCGCCTGCTGGTCAGCGGAAGCGGTAGTGGAAAAACCTTCACTTTTAGAAAAAAGTCGTAACGTCTTTCACCCTGAAGCATCGAACGATGGTATGTTTGAGGGGAAACTTAAAATAAGGAAAAGGAGCAAACGTGACTGAGAAACTAACCAAACAGGACTTTTTAGAGAAGGTCTTTGACTACGAACACGAACAGGAATGGAAATACAACGGCGATGTGCCTTGTATTATCGATTTCTGGGCTGAATGGTGTGCCCCTTGCCGGATGGTGGCACCTGTTTTGGAGGAAATCTCCGAAGAGTATGAAGGCAAGCTGAAGGTATATAAAGTCAACACCGAAGAAGAACAAGAGCTTGCCAGTGTGTTCGGTATTCGTAGCATTCCCTCCTTGCTATTTGTGCCGGTGGAGGGGCGTCCTCAGATGGCAGTTGGGGCCCTTCCCAAAGATACCCTGATGAAAGCCATCGAAGACGTTTTCGGGATTCCTGCTCCCAGTAAAAACTAAAAAGTCTTAAACATAATTTAAGATCTGGTGCGGGCTATTCTCGGTAATCGAGAACAGCCCGCACCATAGCTATGTAGCTTTCAGCGGGGACGTACTCGGGGATAGAGTTACCACTGCCCAAAGCGTAACCACCCCATTTGTCAGCTATTTCCAGTAACTCTCTAGACCGAGTGGCAATGCGGCTGGGAGATTCGCGGCATAGAAAATCCACATCGATACCTCCCAGAAAAGCAATTCGGCCATGGTACGTGTGGTAGGCTTCCTCAATGGGCCAGATATTGTCTTCGAAGGAATGCTTAGCGTCAAACCCCAAGGTGATAATGTCCTGGAAAACTGCTTTGACATTCCCGCAAGAGTGGAGAATGGCGTATTTGCCGCGGGCGTGACAGGCTTCCACCATCTGCCGATGCCAGGGAAATACGTAACGATGCAAATCGTCCGGACTCAAAATGGTGCCGGTTTTGAACCCCCAGTCATCATTGATGATCAAAGCTCCCACGGCTGGAAAGGAGGCGCAAATCTCGTAATAACGAACCAATCTTTCGCCGACGGCCCGGAAGATCTTATCCAGCAATTCCGGATCGTCTATGGTCAGATAAGCCAGGTTTTCAAATCCCACCAGGCTGATAACATTTTCTAATAAGCCCCCAGGACCTGAAACCACCAGTTTCATCCCACGGGGCAATTTCTTCTCCACTGCTTGTAATAGCTGAAACTGTTCTGGCTCCGGCCAGTGCCAGGGATAAGCTTCAAAGCTTTGGCGATCGGTAATTAAGGCCCCGGCGTTTAGTGAGACCGTAGCCTCTTTTTCCACTTCCTTAGTGAAAAAAGAAAAGGCCTGCAATTTTATGCTCGAAACGGTAGCATAATCATATCCGGCATGATAGAAGGCGTAGATGACTTGGAGCAGCCGTTCCAGGGGAGTAGAATTCGAGCCCAATTTGCGTCCCGAAAGCTGAACGTACAGGCGATCGTTAAGGGCATATTCGAATAATGTGGGGCGAGAGGGGTGAGCTTTATTTAAAACCGCAGCTAAGTTTTCGAAATCTGGTTGGGGTCTTTTATCTAGCATGTGACCTCGGCTAAGCCTGCCCGGCAGTTGCCAGCCATTTCTTTACTAACACCAGCGCTTGATGGGCGTCTTTCCCGTATCCATCGGCTCCGATTTGGGCTGCGTAAGCCGCCGAAACGGCCGCACCTCCCACCATAATCATCAAACCTGAACGGAGAGAGTGGTTTTCCAATTCCCTCAAGACTGCTTCCATATTGTGCATTGTGGTGGTTAACAGAGCGGAAAGTCCCAGGACAATGGGGTGATGTTGTTCCACCGCCTGGCGGAATTGTGCCGGTGAGACGTTTGTGCCCAGATCGAGAATTCTGAAACCACCACCTTCCAGCACGGCTCCCACCAGATTCTTGCCGATATCGTGCAGATCACCCTGCACCGTGCCTAAAATTACCAAACCTTTTTCCCCGGTACCTCCTTTGGCCAGCATTGGCCGTAAAAGCTCCAGGCCGGCTTTCATAGCCCGCGCCGAGACTAGCAAGTTGGGAATGAAGTATTCATTCCTCTCAAAACGGCGTCCCACTTCTTCCATAGCCGGTTGCATCGTCTCCTGGAGCAATTGTTCGGGGGTAAAGCCCTGACTCAGAGCCTGTTCGACAATCCAACGAGTTTTACTAGCCTGGCCCTCTAGAATAGCCAAATACAGCTCCGGAAGCGGAACTTCTGCCATAATTGAAATTACGCTCCGACGAAGTATTTACCAACGTTCCAGCCGAAGGATTATGAATTCAAAAGCTACTTCAAGATCTGTCTTAATAGGCAATGACGCCTACTGAAGAATAGAGATTGAAACCATGACTATGTCGGGATATTTGATGGTACCCGGGGCCGGAGTCGAACCGGCACGGCTTAGAAAAGCCGAGGGATTTTAAGTCCCTTGTGTCTACCTGTTCCACCACCCGGGCAGGCAAGGTCTCTACAAAGAACAATGGAGGCGTGGGCCGGATTCGAACCGGCGAATAGCGGTTTTGCAAACCGCCCCCTTGGACCACTTGGGTACCACGCCCGTCAAAAAGCGGCGCAATATACTTGAAGGGTTAGATTAAGTCAAATACGCCCTGCTGCTGAAAGAAATAAAAAAAGCCCCGCTGTTCAGCGGGGCTCGTGAAAATGACGATTCGTCGGGTTGGATTAATACATTCCACCCATACCCGGACCGGGAGCTGGAGTGGAATTCTTCTCCTCCGGTTTTTCGGTGATGGCGCATTCGGTAGTAACCAGCAGCGCAGCTACCGACGTAGCATTCTCCAGGGCAGTCCGGGCTACTTTGGTAGGATCGATAATACCAGCCTTCATGAGATCGGTAAAGACCTCTTTCCGGGCGTCGAAACCAAAATTATTATCGCTGTTTTCCCGGACTTTCTGGACCACAATGGAATCTTCCCAGCCGGCATTGATGGCAATCTGCCGAACCGGAGCTTCCATAGCCCGCTTTAAGATCTTTAAACCGATCTTTTCGTCGCCTTCCAGGCCGTCGTCTTTGAGGGCATCAGCCGCCCGTAACAGGGCCACCCCGCCACCAGGGATAATACCTTCCTCGACCGCGGCGCGGGTAGCGTGCAGCGCGTCTTCTACCCGAGCTTTCTTCTCTTTCATCTCAACCTCAGTGGCGGCTCCCACGTGCAATACGGCCACGCCACCAGAAAGTTTGGCCAGACGCTCCTGCAATTTCTCACGATCGTAATCGGAAGTAGTTTTCTCGATCTGGGCCTTAATCTCGTTGATACGCGCCTTAATCTGGTCTTTCTCACCCATACCATCGACAATGGTGGTGTTCTCTTTGTCGATTACGATCCGTTTGGCCCGACCAAGATAGGAGAGAGTGGCGTTCTCCAGTTTGTAACCCTGTTCTTCAGAGATAACAGTACCACCGGTGAGGACAGCGATATCCTGCAGCATGGCTTTACGGCGATCACCGAAGCCCGGAGCTTTGACCGCGGCAACTTTAAGAGTACCCCGTAACTTATTGACTACCAGAGTAGCCAGCGCCTCACCCTCTACATCTTCCGCAATGATCAGGAGGGGTTTGCCTGCCTGTGCCGTCTTTTCCAGAATGGGCAGCAAGTCTTTCATGGCGCTGATTTTCTTGTCGTGAATCAGGATGTAGGCATCTTCCAGGACGGCTTCCATATTATCGGGGTTAGTTACGAAATAGGGAGACAGATAACCGCGGTCGAACTGCATACCTTCCACGGTTTCCAGATAAGTGTCCATAGTCTTGGACTCTTCCACGGTGATAACGCCGTCTTTACCAACTTTTTCCATAGCTTCGGCGATCAAGTCACCGATAGCCCGATCGTTATTGGCAGAAACCGTGGCTACCTGGGCGATCTCTTCGTTGGTTTTAACTTCTTTGCTGATTTTCTTCAAATACTCAACAGCTTGAACGACACCTTTCTCGATACCCCGTTTGATTTCCATGGGGTTGGAACCGGCGGTTACATTCCGCATACCCTCTTCCAGGATGGATTGAGCAAGAACGGTAGCAGTAGTGGTACCATCACCGGCTACATCGGAAGTTTTGGACGCTACTTCCCGGACCATCTGAGCACCCATGTTCTCACGGGGATCTTCCAGCTCGATCTCTTTAGCTACCGTAACACCGTCTTTGGTTACCGTAGGTGCACCGAATTTTTTGTCGATCACTACATTGCGGCCTTTGGGACCTAAGGTCACTTTTACTGCATTAGCCAGAATGTCCGCACCGCGTTTCAGTTTGCTGCGGGCTTCAAAGTCGAACTCGATATACTTGGCTGACATACATCAATCCTCCTGTTTCAAGTGGTTCAGTTTGTTTTCGCTTATAAATAATAAATCTTCTCATTAGCACTCGCCCATTTAGAGCGCCAAAATATATCTGGGTTACACTCCGGCTACAAGGTTTCCGTAGCTAGATCTAAAATGAGCTTAGTTACTGAATAAAAAGGACTTACAGGGGTAACTTGATAAGACGCTTAAGAAAAGCGGAGCGATTTTTACTGCCCGGTACTACCGAATCCCCCGGCCCCACGGGTGGTTTCATCCAGGTGATCCACCAATTCGAATTCAATGGGCGAGCCATCTATGGCCACCAGCTGGAAAAGGCGTGCACCTGCTTGTACGGTGTAGGTGAAATCCT
>CAYXZO010000039.1:0-22382 GCA_964469505.1 uncultured Lentisphaeria bacterium
CAATCCTGACTATCAAATCCAGGGCCCGGGAGCAGTCCATTTCGTGGGTTTTGGCTTACCGGAGGAAAGAGCTGCGATGATGGGCGATAAAAATCCGTCCACTTGAGACACGATTTCTCCGAATGAGGCGGGCACGAGCCCCTGCCCAAGTTGTTTCCAGAACGCTGCCCATTGAGTTTGCTTAGCCGAGATGAAAGGTTTAGTGAAAGCTTCGATTTCTGTAGTTGACAATACCGTGAAATTACATTCAGCGGTACATACCCTGGAAGGCGCAAACGGCACTGAGGCGAGTCTAAGTCATTGTCCAGATTTAGTTGCCACTTGCTGGTAAGCTGGATTCTTGACACCGACAACGAGAAAGATGTGTGGCTTGTCAAGACTCCTCTGGACGTTCGACAGCCGATTTTCGCTTCCTAAGTGAAGAAAAATTCGAGCTTAGTTGGCGTCCCATGTGCCATTTACTGAAGGCGTCGTAGAATCGTCAGCGATGGGGGATAGACAACAGCTTCTTATAGAATAACCCATATTAACTTGTAAGGAGTGAGCCAATGCAGCCCAAGACACGATAAAGACAACCAAATATTATAATTTGTACTGCATTAACTTGATATTTTGTGTTTTATGTAGCATTTTTGATAATGGAGGTGACAGCGTGAGACAAACTGCGGAGCCGGCGCGGAGCAGATCGCATAGTGTTTCTTTTCTCAAGGCGCTCGCCGAGGAAGGTCGGACAGTATTTACTACCACCGAGGCCAAGCAAATAGCAGTGCGATCCGGGATTCCAGAGGGTTATGTCACCAACTTGCTTATGCTCATGGTTCGCAATGGGTGGCTCACGAGATTGAGGCGTGGAATTTACATCCGCTCCGGACCGGCGCTGGGAGATATCCGGATTCATCCCTTTGCCATTGCTACCCATATGATCATACCTTCCGCAATCAGCCATTGGTCAGCTTTGCATCATCACGGCTTGACGGAACAAGTCCCACAGGTTGTAACCGCTTTCACCCCCAAGAAGGTTGTCACTCCCAGTATGCGTCGTGGTCGCCATGCCAAGGGTGGCAAGCGTCACGCATGGATCATCGAGGGAGTCCGATACGAGTACATCACTGTCAAGGAAAAGAATTTTTTCGGGATTGAAGAAGTGTGGGTAGATGAGTTCTCCCGCGTACCAATTACCGATCGCGAACGGACTATCCTGGAAGTTTTTATCTCGTCACGAATGTTTGGAGGGATAGGAGAGGCATTGGGAATTATTGAAAACCATTTGCCTGCAATTGCGGTAGACAAGTTGGTGGAATACGCATATCGGTACGGGAAAATCTCCGTTGCCAAGCGGCTGGGATGGGCTCTGGAACAAGCAGGCATTTCCGAATCCGTTTTGGAACCGCTCCTTAAAATGCCGGCCACGGGGTATCATGCCCTTGATCCGGCCCGTCCTCGCCGAGGCCCCTGCGACAAGCGATGGATGATTCAGGTTAATCTTGTAAGCGCTAAAGATTCATGAAGCCGTTGCGACTTCGTATTCGTGCTGCCTCCCAGCGGCAAGGAGTTCCACAACAGGTTATTGAAAAAGACTACCTGCTGAGCTATATTCTTGCTGGCCTATCTTCTCACCCCATCCTACAAGACGTCCTGGTGTTCAAGGGAGGTACTGCCCTGAAAAAATTGTTTTTCGGCGAGTACCGGTTTTCTGAAGACCTTGATTTCACGGGCGCCAATTCTCCCAAAGGCGAAAAACTTGAAGAGGCTTTGCGGGAAGCCGTGAAAGAAACGCACCGCCTTCTTTCTGTGCATGGTCCCTTTGCCCTCCAACTAAAGCGATATCTTGAACGCGACCCTCATCCCTGGGGACAAGAAGCATTTATCATACGCGTACAATTCCCCTGGCATCCCAGACCACTCTGCCGTATCAAACTGGAAATTACTCACGATGAACCAGTACTGTTGGAGCCCGAGAAACGTCCGTTGATTCATGGTTATGAAGAAGATTTATCATGTGCTGTGTGCGGTTATCGTCTCGAGGAGATCGTCGCAGAAAAGCTGCGCACACTGCTTCAGACCCATCAGAAGTTAGTTTTGCGCGGTTGGAACCGCCCTCGCGCCAGGGATTATTACGACTTATGGCGCATCCTCGAGAAATTTGGGGCTGGCCTAAATGGTAAAGAAGTAGCCTATCTCTTGGAGCAGAAGAACGCATACCGAGGTGTATCCTATCAGAGCATCAACGATTTCTTTAGCAATGAGCTCGTCAACGAAGCCCATCTAAACTGGGATAGCAGTCTGGGGCCCTTCATTAGCGAGTTACCCGAATGTGGGAAAGTGTTGGAGCAACTGAAAACGCTTTTGCGCGAGTTGCTTCCAGGAGTTGATTGACAATAAAACAAACAACAATCCTCCCCGGCGGAGGTTGTGGAATTGAGACAAAACTGGCGCCATAGAATCATGATCGACGTTTGATGAAGCCGCCTACCCCACACCTGACAAAATGTCACCACTTATTTAAAACTGGTGACAGAAAGCCTGTTCACCATTGTATGAGCAGTGACACCCTGAGGATTGTACGGACGCTGGATTTAGACAGCCTGGTTGGTCCCATATCTCGCTATCCAAACCAGTGCCTAACTAAGTAAGCTGCGGAAGACGTTGACTTTCGTCCTACCTGACAAGCTTGCTCCCTGGAATGCGCCGAGCTTTAGGAGAGTGGATTGGCCAGTTGGGAAATATATCCTCACCTGGCCCGAAATAGGAAAGAACTACTCGACTTGCTCCCTGCTACAACCTTTTGCCAAGTATTAATTGACCCTCTACTCCGGACTTGGCAGGTCCCACCTTTGCCATAGAGACATGTACTTACACTCGCATATCTTTTTTCTGCGTGTCGCTCGCCCAAAGCGCTTGCTTCACAGCGTGTCAGCTACTTTAATCCCCCAACGTCACCCGGAGCGGGGTGGAACGTGACAAGCAGTCATGGGAGTACTTTCTCAAAAAAACAAAATAAAACCGTAGCCAGGCAAGCTGGCTTGTTTTATCAAAGCGCGGTAGCCAAGTCTGGGGCTCCCTTCTCCCTCCACTTCCCTTTGAACAATGGGCTGCCGGCACTAAATTCCTAAACTCATGAACTCCAATTCGGAAAATACTATGAACCAGAATTTTACCCTTACCGGTCGTATCGTAGATGTGCTCCAGCGGCGACAATTAACCGGAACGGTGGTAGTGGAGAACGGGCACATCCGGGAAATCCGGGAGCACCCCGCCGAGGGCCCCTGGATCTTACCGGGACTCATCGACGCCCACATCCACGTGGAAAGTTCCCTGCTGGTGCCTTCTGAGTTCGCCCGCCTGGCAGCCATCCATGGCACGGTGGCTACCGTTTCCGATCCCCACGAAATCGCCAACGTACTGGGCCTGGCAGGAGTGCGCTTCATGCAGGAGGAAGGTCGCCGCGCCCCGGTGAAAATTTTCTACGGTGCCCCGTCCTGTGTGCCGGCCACGCCTTTCGAAACGGCCGGGGCGGAATTGACTCCGTCAGAAGTGGAAACCCTGCTGGCGGATCCGGACATTGTGAGTCTGAGCGAAATGATGAACGTGCCGGGGGTGCTGAACGAAGACGCACTGGTGACCGCCAAGCTACAGGCGGCCCAGCGGCACAGCAAACCGGTGGACGGCCACTCGCCTGGCTTGCGGGACCCTGAAGCAGAACGCTATATCGCTGCCGGTATCACTACCGATCACGAGTGTGTCTCCCTGGACGAAGCGCGCGAGAAAATGCGCCATGGTATGTTGATCCAGATCAGGGAAGGATCCGCTGCCCGGGATTTTGAAGCGCTCTGGCCGTTACTGCGGGAAGCGCCGGAAAAGTGCATGCTTTGCAGCGACGATAAGCATCCTGACGATCTGGAAGAAAATCACATCGACGATCTGGTGCGTCGGGCCCTGCGTAATGGCGTGGATTTGTTCGATGTATTAACCGCCACCGCGGTGACGCCGGTTAAGCACTACCGCCTGCCGGTGGGACTGCTGCAACCCGGAGATCCGGCGGACTTCATCGTGGTGGATGATCTGGAGAACTTCCAGGTGCGGCAAACTTATATCAACGGGCATCTTGTGGCTGAGAATGGCCAACCCGCTTTCACCGCCCCAGCAGGTTCAGCGCCTAACCGTTTCGTGGCGCGGCGGATCAGCGCCGGGGAACTGCGTATTCCCGCCCGGGGCGAACAGATTCAAGCCATCGGGATCATCGATGGCAGTCTTATCACCACCCGAGAAGTGTTATCGGCGCCCATCCGGGACGGGTTGGTGGTGGCTGATCCAAAGCGGGATTTACTGAAGCTCACAGTCGTGAATCGCTACCAGGAAGCGCCTCCGGCCCTGGCCATGGTGCGGAATTTCGGACTACGGCGCGGCGCCCTGGCTTCTTCCGTGGCCCACGATTCCCACAACATCGTGGCCGTGGGTGCCTCCGACGAGGAGCTGCTGGCGGCGGTGAATCGCCTCATGGAAACCCAAGGAGGATTAGTGGCAGTAGCTGGTTCCCGTATGGTGGACCTGCCTCTGCCGGTGGCGGGCCTTATGACCCGGGAAGACGGTTTTGCCGTGAGCCGTCGCTACGCTGAACTAAACCGTTTCGCCCGGGAAGAATTGGGCTGCCCGTTGCGAGCGCCGTTCATGACCCTTTCTTTCCTGGCGCTACTTGTGATTCCGGAACTGAAGTTGAGCGATAAAGGCCTGTTCGACGGCCGTACTTTCCAATTCACGGATTTGTTCGTCATATGACCAGCCCTGAAGAACGTCCTTACCCCATCGGGGTGCGATACGAGCGGGTGGACGCCGCCGGCAAAGTCACCGGAGCAACCCGTTTTCTCACGGACCTGGTCGTGCCGGATATGGTTTACGCCGCACCGGTTTATTCCCCCATCCCCTTCGGTCGCCTGCGGGGGATCGACGATGCGGCCGTCAAGGGGCATCCCCACTTTCTGGCCCTGATTACCGCCGCGGACATTCCCGGTGAGAACCAGGTAGGGGTAATTCTGGAAGATCAACCCCTGTTAGCGGATGAAGTAGTGCGCTACGTGGGGGATACGGTGGCCCTGGTGGTGGCCGAGACCGAGGAGGCCGCCTGGAAGCTGGCCGCTAAGGTGCGGCTGGATATTGAACCCTGGTCGCCGTACCTCTCCATCGACGCCAGCCGGGAAGCCCGGGAGAATTTCATCCACGAAACCAACATTGCCTGTCAGCACCGGGTAATCCGGGGTGATCTGGAGGCCGGTTTCGCCGCCGCGGAGGTGATCGTGGAAGCGGAGCTTTCCACTGACTATCAGGAGCATTACTACCTGGAACCGCAGGGATTCATTGTCTGGCCCGACGGCAGCGGGGGCATTAAGCTGATCGGTTCCCTGCAGTGTCCCTTCTACGTGCAGAAAGCGGTGGCCAAGGCCCTGGGATTGAATTTCAATCAGGTAGTGGTAGAGCAGGCGCCCACGGGAGGGGCCTTCGGTGGCAAGGAAGACGTGCCTTCGGAGGTGGGCGCGCGTACCGCCCTGGCCGCCTGGAAGCTGGGCCGACCGGTAAAAATGGTCTACCGCCGGCGGGTGGATGTGCAACTCACCAGCAAGCGCCATCCTTTCCAGATGCGCTATAAAGTGGGTGCCACGCGCGAGGGGATCATCACCGCCGCGGAGGTTCTGCTGGAAGAAAACGCCGGGGCCTATGCCACTCTTTCGGCCGTGGTGTCGTACCGCTCCGCCATGCAGGCCATGGGGCCCTACCGGGTGCCCAATATCCGGGTAGAAGGGACGTCATATTACACCAACTTGCCGCCCACCGGCGCTTTCCGGGGTTTTGGCTCGCCCCAGGCCACTTTCGGTCACGAACGGGTGATGGATCTACTGGCGGAGCGACTGGGTATGGACCCGGTGAAGCTGCGTTTGAAAAATATTCTCCGGCCCGGCGATGAAACCCTCACCGGACAGCGTTTGAATGACAGCGTGGGCGCGGAAGAAACCCTGAGACGGGCCGCAGCCGCAGCCGGCTGGGAACATTTTAAGCCCCAGCAGAACGGCCGGTATCGCGAAGCCCTGGGTGTGGCCAGCATTCATTACGGTAACTGCCTGGGGGCCGCCGGGTGGTTCATGGACGGGGCCGGCGCGAAGATCCAGATTCACCGGGATGGTTCGGTTTCTGTAGCTTTCGGGCTGGTGGAAATGGGCCAGGGCGCGCTAACGGTGGTGACCCAGATGACCGCCGCCGCATTGGGCATCGCGCCCGAAAGAATCCGCGTCAATCCCACCACTACCCTGGAGGTGCCGGACAGTGGGCCGGCGGTGGCCAGCCGCAACGTGGTGATGACGGGGAACGCCATCCGAGACGCGGCGCGGAGGTTGAAGCCCATCCTGCTGGAAGGCGCGGCGGAATATTTGAAAGTTGAACCCGAAACTCTGGTCCTGGAAGGGGACTGGATCCGGGATAAAAACAACGGGGAAAAGCGCCTGTCATTTCCTGAGCTGGCTGATTATCTCTACCGCACCAACCGGCAACTGGAGGTGGTGGGCTGGTGGCACGTGCGGCCGCTGGAATACGACGCGGACAAAGGCGTGGGAGAGGCCTATTTCACCTATTCTTTCGCCACCCATATCGCCCACGTACGGGTGGACACGCTTACCGGTAAAGTAAAAGTATTGAAAATCTGGGCGGCCCATGATGTGGGCCGGGCGGTCAATCCCGCCGGGCTCGAAGGTCAGGTGGAGGGCGGCACCGCCCAGGGCTGCGGCTGGGCCCTCACCGAACAATTCAAACTGGAGCAGGGGAAAGTTCTCACGGATAACCTGGCCACTTATCTGATTCCCACCGCCGTGGATGTGGCCGATGTGGAAACAATTCTGGTGGAAGCTCCCGAACCGGAGGGTCCCTGGGGCGCCAAGGGTATCGGTGAGCCTTCCCTGATTCCCACTGCCGCGGCAGTGGCCAACGCCGTGTCCCGCGCCATCGGTCGGCCTTTGAATCATTTGCCCCTGACCCCCGAGCGGGTGTTGGGAATCAAGAACGGATAGGGTGAGTCTGATACCTCGGCAAAGGAGCCGCTGAAAATGAATCCCTTCCGATATGGCGGAGTGGTAAGCGGGAAATATTTCTATGATCGTGTGCAGGAAGTAAATCAATTAAAGCGTGACCTGACAGACGGCAACCATGTTATACTATATGCTCCCCGACGATATGGAAAAACCTCACTGATCATAAAAGTCCTGGAAGAATTAAAGTCACAGGGCATAACCACGGTCTATTTTGATTTCTTTAATGTTTTTGATCAGCGTAGCTTCATTTCTCAATACGCTCGTAAGATCCTCAAGCAGCGTCCATTTAGCGTGGATCGGGTACTCAAGGAATTCAGCAAATTCGTGCGGGGCTTGACACCGTCCGTAAGGTTCGACGACAATGGACAGCCGATATTCGAGTTCAACTTCACCAGTGGGAATTTTGAAGATAACCTTGCCGATGTAATCGACTTACCGGAAAAATTAGCGACAAGTGGCAATAAGCGCTGGGTCGTGGTCTTCGACGAGTTCCAGGAAATAAACAAGCTCAATGGCGAAAATTTCGAGCGCCAGCTAAGGTCTCGAATTCAGTTCCACAAAAATGTCTCTTACGTTTTCATGGGGAGCAAAACCCATCTATTGCTGAATATTTTTCGGGACAAAGCCCGGGCTCTGTACAACATCGGCAAATTGATGCGTCTGGGCAAAATTCCCACCGGTGATAGCGTGGCCTTTGTCTGCAATCGGTTCAGTGAACATGGAATCAAGGTCACTGAAGAAGTAGCTCGCCATATCTTGCAAGCCACTGATAATATTCCCTACTACATCCAGTATTTATGTTCCGAGTTGTGGCAACAGGCGGTTGAAACCCGGCATTCCATTGACACTGCGGATGTTGCCGCGGCTCTGGAACGCCTGTTTGATATTCAAAGTGATTATTTTCAGGAGCTATTTCTACGGTTCTCTCCCTATCAGCGTAAAGTTTTGCAAGTGTTAGCCCAAGGGGAACAAGCTGTTTTCTCCAGAGAAACTGCCACGCTACACGGACTTTCTTCCCCTTCCACTACTCAGCGAGCGGTGGAAAAATTGCTGGCAGAGGGCGTAATTCAGAAAGAGGATGGGAATTATACATTTACAGATCCCTTCTTCCGCCAGTATCTATTGTTACGCAAAAATGCGTAACGCAAAAATGCGTAATGGACAGGAGGCAGGAAGCAGGAAGCAGGTCGGAGCGGAGCGCAGCGACGCGGAGATCCGCCAGCTGGCGGAAAACAGGAAACAGGAAACAGGAAACAGGAAACAGGAAAAACTATCCAGCTAATTAGTGAATTATCAATTATTTAAACAATCTACCTTTTCTGCCTGTCTCCTGCCTCCCGTTTCCCGTCTCCTTCCATTGATGGTTTTGATATGAGGTTCCTATGAGCATTTGCCTTTACAATTTCAACCTGCTGGACCCCTTCGGGCCGGTGGTTTTGAGAGAAAATGCCTGGTTAAAAATAGAAGGCTCCAAGATAGTCGAAGTCGGCGAGGGCCAGCCGCCGGAGGGAGACGAAAGCATTAACATGGGCGGTAAATTGGCTCTGCCGGGGATGATCAACGCTCACACCCATCTGTATTCTTCCCTGGCGCTGGGAATGCCACCGCCGCGGGAGACTCCCCGGAATTTCGTGGAGATTCTGGAGCGCATCTGGTGGCGGCTGGACATGGCCCTGGATGAAGAACTAACCCGGGTCAGTTTCCAAGCCGGTCTGTTGGAATGTTTGCGCCAGGGCTGCACTATTCTTTTCGACCACCACTCCAGCCCCCGTTACGCTCGGGGCTCGCTGGAGTTATTAGGACAAATTGCGGCAGACATGGGCTTAACCGTGGGCGTGGCTTTTGAGACCACCGGGCGCAATGGTCCTAAGCTGTTTCAGGAGGGACTGGAAGAAAATCTGGCGGCCTTGGAGTATTTCCAGGACTCGCCGCACGTGGTGCCGCTGGTGGGGTTGCACGCTTCTTTTACCCTATCGGACGATGAGCTGCGCGCCATCCGTACGGCACTGGAGAAATACGACCATTGGGGGATTCACGTGCATGTCTCTGAGGATACCGCCGATGAAAGCGATGCCCGGCGGCGGGGGTATCCTTCCGCCCTGGCACGGCTGCGCCGCTTTGATTTGCTCAACGAACGTAGCGTTGTGGCCCATGGACTGCACTTCCAGCCGGCCGATTGGGTGCATCTCAAAGAAACGGGAGCCTGGCTGGTGAGTAATCCCACCTCCAACGCCAATAACCGGGTGGGACGTCTGGTGGTAAAAGATAAAGCAGCGCTGGAAATTGGTTTGGGGACCGACGGGATGCAGGCCAATATGCTCCATGAGGCTAAAGAGGCTGGTTTAATTACCGCCTCACACCTGGAAGGTGGCGAGCCAACCCCACCTTATCTGGAATGGTTGTTCAAACATAATCCCGCCCGAGCTTCCCGCCTGTTGGGAAGGCCGGTGGGGCATGTGGCTCCCGGTTACCAGGCCGATTTAGTGTTTTACGATTATCATCCCCGCACACCGCTGACCGGGGATAACTGGTCTGGTCATTTGCTGTACGGCGTGTCTATTCCCACGGACGTGATAACCAGTGGGCGTTTTCGGCGGCGCGACGGCCAATGGGTGGGGATAGATGCGGTGGAGATTCAAACCCAAGCCCGGGGTGCAGCTCAGAGGCTATGGGAAGAAATCGAGAGCTGATGGTCGTCGGACAAAGCCTGTCCAATTAATCTCCCGCAACGGCTGTTTGTCCACCGTTATCTGTCTTTGATTCTCTCACAAAGACACAAAGAACACTAAGACTGGTATCGCTCAAAGACATGGAGGCTCTTACTCTTTGTGTCTCCGTGAGGTCAAAAAGAAACAGCCGTCGGTAATAACCCATCGTTCTTAAAGCGGGGTATAACGTTAAACCCCGTCCCCAACGTCACCTTTCTTAAAAAATTAAAATAATAAGAGCCTGACGCAGGCACCAACAGGAGTATCTTGGTTAGAGCTCTAAAACTCCAGCACCACTTTACCAAACCCATGGCGCTGCTCGAAATACGCATGGGCTTCCTGGACCTGGGCCATGTGAAACACCCGGTCCAGAATGGGTCGCAGCACTCCCTGTTCCGCCAGGCGCATCACCTGCAGGAAATCCTCCCGCGAACCCATAGTGGAGCCCAAAACCGTCTGCCGTTTGTAGAACAAGTGGGCAATATTGAGGGTCGCGTCCGTGCCGGTGGTGGCGCCACAGGTCACCAACCGACCACCCCAGGCCAGGGATTTCAAACTCTCCCCCCAGGTGGCCGTGCCGATGTGTTCCATGACCACGTCCACCCCCCGACCGGCGGTCAATTCCTTCACCTGCTTATGGAAGTCTGCTTCCCGGTGGTTCAACACTTCGTCAGCGCCCAGCTCGCGGGCAGACCGGCGTTTGGCTTCGTTGCCGGCGGTGGCAATGACCTTAGCGCCCAAGTGCTTGGCGATCTGCACGCCGAAACTGCCCACACCGGAGCCGGCGCCCAGCACCAGCACCGTTTCGCCTTCCCGCAGCCGGGCCCGATTGACCAGCATGTTCCAGGCCGTCATAGCCGCCAGAGGCACCGCTGCTGCGGCCACAAAGCTCATCTCCCGAGGCTTGGCCGCCAGATGCTTGCCTTTCACCACCAGGTACTCCTGCTGTACCCCCGGATGGGTTTCGCCACGAATATGGTATTGCTCACAGAAATCTTCCCGCCCCTCGCGGCAGAAACGACACTCTCCACAGCCGAAACCGGGCTGGACCACTACTTCGTCACCCGGTTGCCAGGCGGTAATTTCAGTTCCCACGGCGTCAACTATCCCCGCGGCATCGCTGCCGGGAACGTGGGGCACCTTGATATTCAGCCGCGGAATCCCATGGCGCACCCACAAATCCAGATGATTAAGAGCCGCCGCTTTAACCCTGATACGGACCTCATCGGGCCCCGGTTCGGGGACGGGGACCTCCAAAACTTTCAGCACCTCCGGCTCGCCGAAAGCGGTGACCTGAATCTGCTTCATCAAGCGTGTGGTATCAGCCATGAATCACCCCCTGTATGCTTTAATGAGAATTTAGGCTGTGCTGCGGGAAGCCAACCCCAGGCGCGCCTGTTCGTCAGCGTGATAAGAAGAACGTACCAGGGGCCCGGCTTCCACGGCCGTGAAGCCCAGTTGCAACCCGTATTCGCGGTAACGTTCAAAGATTTCCAGCGGAACATAGCGCTCCACCGGCAGATGTTTCGGGGTGGGCTGGAGATACTGACCGATGGAGAACAACTGGCAGCCGGTGGCCCGCACGTCTTCCATGAGCTGGAAGATTTCCGCGTCCGTTTCCCCCAGCCCCACCATCACCGCCGTTTTAGTGAGTAAGCCGGACTGCACTGAGAGCCGCAGCACTTCCAGGCTGCGTTCGTAGCGGGCCTGGGGGCGCACTTTCCGATGCAAACGGCGCACCGTTTCCAGATTATGGCTCATGATATCGGGGCGGGCGGCGAAAACCTGCTCCAGCCATTCCGGGCGACCCTTGAAGTCGGGCGTGAGCACTTCGATGGTGCACTGGGGGTTATGTTCCCTCACGACACGGATGGTCTCCGCCCAGAAGGCGGCCCCAGCGTCAGGGAGATCGTCCCGATCCACGGAGGTTAGGACACAATGGCGCAAACCCAGTCGGGCGATGGCTTCGGCGGTTCGCCGGGGTTCATCCCAGTCCAGTGCTCCCGGCCGGCCGGTTTTCACCGCGCAGAAACCACAGGAGCGGGTGCAGATATCGCCCAGAATCATGATGGTAGCCGAGCGCCGTTCCCAACATTCCCAGACGTTGGGGCACCGGGCTTCCTCACAGACGGTGTGGAGTTTGGAACTGGATAGGAGTTCTTTCAGTTCCTGGAAATTGCGGCTGTTTTGCAGCCGGATCTTGAGCCAGGGAGGTTTGCGCAGCGGGGTGCCCATGGGCTTAAATTATACCTTCCAGAGAAACCTGCTCCAGGTTTTGTTTAACCTGCTCCAGGAAGCGACTGCCCAAGGCGCCGTCGATGAGTCGGTGATCGAACCCCAGGGTGAAATAGGCGCGGGTGCGGATGGCGATCACGTCACCTTCCGGCGTTTCCAGTACCACCGGTTTCTTACGGGCGGCACCCACTCCCAAAATGGCCACGTTGGGTTGATTTATGATGGGGAAACCGGCCACACTGCCGAACACGCCGAAATTGGTGATGGAAAACGTGGCTCCCTCCAGTTCTTCCAGGGTGAGCTTGCGGGCCCGCGCTTTGGCTACCAGTTGACTGATGGCCCGGGCCAGACCCAGCAGGGTCAATTCCTCCGCGTTACGCACCGGTGGCACCACTAGGCCCCGGTCGCCCAGAGCTACGGCGATGCCCAGATTAATGTGGCGGTGTCGGATTATACGGGTTCCGTCCAGAGAAGCGTTGACCAGGGGAAATTTCTGTAGCGCATCTCGCGCCGCCAGGGCGATGAAGTGAGTGAGGGTAAGTTTAAAGCCTTCCCGGGCAGCGAAGGCTTCCTCGCTTTCCGCCAGAAAGTTCATCACGCGGGTCAGGTCCACCTCCGTCATGGTGTACACGTGAGCGGCGGTGTCCAGACTCTGGCGCATGTGTCGGGCAATGGCGCGGCGCATGGTATCCATTTCTTCTATTTCCGCCGCTTCGGGCGCTAAGCGCTCGGCCAGACCGGTGGCGGGTAAAGCCTCCTTTGGTTGAGTGGGAGTCATTGCAGTTCCAGGTGCGGCAGCGGCCGGCGCCACCTGACGTCGTTTTAGATAAGCTTCCAAGTCCTTGCGGGTGACCCGGCCGTGGCGGCCCGTACCGGGTACCTGAGCCAGTTCAGCCGGAGAAATTCCCGCCGCCCGGGCCATTTTCTTAACCACTGGTGAGTAGAAACGTTTATCACCAGGCGCTGCGACGGCGGCTACCGGTGGGGCTGGGGTGGTGATTGGCGGTGCCGGTTGTTCGGGCGGCGCCGGTTCGGGAGCGGGTGGGGCGCTCGCTTCGGCCGCTGGCGCCGGCGACTCTCCCTCCGCCGCGGCTTCCGTTTCAATGCGGGCAATGACGGTGCCCACGGGATAGGTTTTATTCACCTCGCCGATGATTTCCACCAGCTTGCCGGCCACGGGAGAGGGGATTTCTGAATCCACCTTATCGGTGGCGATTTCCAGCAGGATTTCGTCTTTTTCTATCAAATCTCCCACCTGTTTCCGCCATTCCAGGACGGTACCCTCGGTGAGGGATTCACCCATCTGGGGCATGACTATGTCAACTAACATTTTGCCTCCTATTCAGAGAATATCCCTCAAAGGGGATCAATATGCTAAAAGCTCTCGGGCAGCCTGGAGAATATCTTCCGTTTGCGGCAGAACTACCTTCTCCAGCACCGGCGAGTAGGGAATGGGACTGTCCTTAGCCGCTATCCGCGTGACGGGACCATCCAGTTCTTCAAAGAATTCCTGGGCGATGCGGGCGGCAATTTCCGCTCCCGGCCCGGCGGTGAAGGTGTCCTCGTAAGCCACCAGTACTTTTCCCGTTTTGGCCACGGACTGGCCGATGGTTTCCATGTCCAGGGGATTAAGGGTGCGCAAGTCGATGATTTCAATTGAAGCGCCTTGCTCGTCCGCCAATTGTTTAGCCGCCTGTTGGGATTTATGGACTAGCATGCCGTAAGTGACGATGGTTAGATCCGTGCCGCTCTGGACAACTGCTGCCTGCCCGAAGGGCAATAAATAGTCAGCATCCGGTTCGGGCCGCTTGGCGAAGCCCTGGCGGTACATCCCTTTGTGTTCCAGGAATAGTACGGGATCCTGGCCGCGGCAGGCGGTTTTCAGCAAGCCCTTGGCGTCGGCGGCGTTGGAAGGATAAGCGATGCGCACGCCGGGTAGGTGCATGAAAAAGCCCTCAATGCTCTGGCTGTGACATAAACCGCCATGGATGTAGCCGCCCACCGGTACCCGCACCACCACGGGCGCGCTGAAAGTCCCCGCGGAACGGTAACGCATGGGCGCTAATTCGTTGCGCAGTTGCATCATAGCGGGCCAGATGTAGTCACCAAACTGAATCTCCACCACCGGTTTGTACCCCGCCACGGCCAGACCAATGGCGGTGCCCACGATGGAAGCTTCCGCCAGAGGTGAGTTGAATACCCGCTCTTCACCGAAGGCGCTGGAAAGTCCCTTGGTGGCAGTGAACACGCCGCCCTTGGGATCGGCCACATCCTCGCCGTAAATCACTAGTTTCTCGTTGCGTTCCAGCTCTTCACGCAAGGCGTGATTGATGGCGTCCACCATGACCACTTCGGGTCCGGCGGAAGTGGGTTCCGTGGGAGGTTCAGATGGCTGATTGTCTTCGAAATAAATGTGAGTAACGGCTTCAGCCGGATCGGGTTCCGGCTGCGCTTCGGCCCAGTCCGCCGCCTGGCTAACTATTTCCGCGGCTTCTTCATCCAGTTTCTGAAAGTCTTTTTCGCTCAGAATTCTGTTCGCCAAGCAAGTCTCCCGGAAACGCAGTAGTGGGTCGCGGGCTTTGTCTTTGGCGATTTCTTCTGGAGGACGGTATTTCCGCTGATCGTCGGAAGAGGAGTGGGAGAGCAGGCGCACCACCTGGGAGATGACAATGGCAGGACCCTTACCAGAGCGGATGTGCCGCGTCGCCGCGCGGAAAGTGTCCCGGGCGGCGAAAAAGTCGGTGCCGTCCACGGCGAAGCGTTTGAGGTATTTGTAGCCCCCCACCATATCGAAAATGGCACCTTCGGCCGTCTGCTGGGTTTTAGGAACGGAGATGGCGTAGGCGTTGTCTTCGATGTGGAACAGGACCGGCAATTTTTCTCGGCTGGCCCAGTTGAGGGCTTCGTGAAATTCGCCCTGGCTGGTGGTGCCGTCACCAGCGGAAACGTACACCAAACCACCGTTGGCATCCCGCTGCAGCGCCATGGCCGTTCCTACGGCCTGCAAGAATTGGGTGCCGGTGGGACTGGACTGGGAAACAATCAGGTGCTCATGATGACCGTAATGCTGGGGCATCTGGCGTCCAGCGGAACTAGGATCATCCCGGCGGGCAAGGAACTGGAGCAACAGCTCCTGAGGAGTTACACCCATGGTCAACACGAAGGCTTGGTCCCGGTAGTAGGGATAGCTCCAATCCAGGCCGTGTTTCAGATTTTCTCCAGCGGCCACCTGGGCGGCTTCCTGACCGGAGCAACCGATGTGGAAGAAAGCCTTACCCTGGCGCAGCAGGATGAGCATTTTATCATCCAGCCGCCGGGAGACGGCCATCAAACTGTAAATGCGCCGCAAATTGGCGGGGCTGTATCCTTTGAAAGTTTTAGCCACAGTTTTATTCCTTTATCGAAGAGGTTGTCAAGGGTTCTTCCAGAATTTGGTCAAAACTGAAAACTTCCTGGAAAGCACCGACTACGGACGGTATGACTTCCGCTACCTCAACCTTGCGCCCCAGCACGCGGCAGAGGCTGGTGACGCCTTTATCGCGGATGCCACAGGGAATCATACCGGAAAAATATGACAAATTTGGGCATATATTCAAAGCGAATCCATGGAGGGTCACCCAGCGGGAAAGACGCACCCCCAGGGCGCAGATTTTTTCCTCACCGATCCAGACTCCCGTAAGTCCTGGAATGCGGCCCGCTTCTACTCCGAATGTTTGTAAAGCGCGGATGATAACTTCTTCCAGGGAACGCATGTACCAGCTCACGCTGGGACGGTGTTGTTTCAGATCGAAGATGGGGTAGCCCACCAGCTGCCCTGGACCGTGCCAGGTAACGTCGCCGCCCCGGTCGGTTTGCACTACTTCCGCATCGCCAGGATTCAAAAGGTTGCGGGGATCGGCGTTCTTGCCCAGGGTGTAAACCGGCGGATGCTCCAGCAACAGCAGCGTGTCAGGGATTTCTTGATTCACCCGGCGGCGATGGAGCTCACGCTGCAGCTCCCAAGCTTCTCGGTAAGGAACCAGCCCTAATTTATGTACCTGCAAAAGGCGGGTGGTCAACTCAGAATGTGCGCTATAGTTCAATTACGAAATTACAGTTCTTTCATTTTCGTAGTATATACCATCAGGCAAACTAAGGCCGCAGAGCTGAAACTTCCAGTAGAAATAATGAGTCTGCCGGATAATGCCTGCCGGTTGTCAATCGAGCCGCAAGCTTCAAACCGGGGAGTACGCAAATTGGGCGATAAAAGTCAAACTCAACCTGAAGTTGTGGAGATGATGGCGGAAAAGCGCTGGGAGAAGAATTTATTTGGTTTTAGGGACTTAGCTTTCCAGTGAACGTAAACGGTCCCGAATCTGGGCCGCCCGTTCGTAATCTTCCCGCTCCACGGCCTCTTTCAATTCGGCTTCCAACCGCAACCTTTCCCGGGCCTCGGCGGAAATTTCGGAGAGGTCTTCGTTCAGATCGGGGTCCAGGTCCACTCCTTTTTCCGTTTCCGCTTTGATGCTTACACCCGCCTCCTGCAGAATCCAGTCCTCCACGAAAATGGGGCGATGATAGCGGAGGGCCACAGCCACCGCATCGCTGGGACGGGAATCGATTTCCAGTAGTTCGTCCGGTTTACCCACTCGCAGTTTAGCGTAAAAGGTTCCATCCCGCAGGTCGTTCACTACTACCGAGTCCAGCTCAGAGAGGGTGCGGATCACGTTGGTTAGGAGGTCGTGGGTCATGGGACGGGGAGCTTTCAGACCTTCCAGAGCCATGGCGATGGCCTGGGCTTCATTTTGTCCTACGATTATGGGGAGATGTCGATTGCTGCGCCCTTTGGGCTTCAATAACAAAGTGTATCCCCGAGCTGGCGGGTAGAACACAATGTTGCGGACTATGACTTCAATCAACATCCTTCACTCTCTGAGCTGAAAATAACTCAGTGAGCGAAGAGAAGTCAATGCCTCATTACACAAGTTGGAGTAATCGGCCCGTCGGTGTGAGTCAAGGTAAATGGTGGCGACAGTTACTTTTCTTCGGCTCCTTTGAGGGTAGCCAGGTAAGCTTTCAACTTTGTGATAGGTTCCACCGGCGTGGGATCGACTTCGTGCAGCAAAGCCAGGTAGTAGCTGACCCAATCTCCCAATTGAACCAAAGAAATCATACGGGCCAAAGGGTTCTGCCCTTCGCTGTGGCAAAAATGGAGACTGCCGGCCAGCGGAGCGATCATCTGGGAAGTTTTATCCATGCGGGCCAGCACCCGCTCATGGTCTTCTTCATCTTGCAAATGGATGATGGCGATCCGTTTCAGTAAATCCGGGTTCTGTTCCCAGCCCACGATTTCGTTGTGGTTCATTTCCGGGTAGAGGGAGTGGTAAGCCAGATGCTTGGCGTTTTCGCAGAGCTGCCCCTTCCAGCGCGCGGCCACCGGCGCCAGTAACTGGGCTCCGGCGTAAATCACCACCAGCTTATCCTGCAGGTCCCGGGCCATGTTATACGCTCTTCCTCCCAGCTTGGCAGGGCCGTAGGTTTGGACCAGATGTTTCGCCAGTCGATGGGTAGCGGGAAGCCACTGATCCAGCGGCAGGTCCAGCAATCCCAGGCGTTGAAAAAGCACCAATTGAGTGGTGAACAGGTATCCGAAAGCCGCCCGCGGCGGGAGGCTTGGAGGTACTTTAAATACATCCCCCCCTACTTCTTTGATGAGCTCACTCAGTTTCCCACCGCTGGAAATGCCCACCACCGGCGCGCCTTTCAGGGTAGCAGCAGTGGCAGCAGAGAGGGTTTCTTCCGTGTTGCCGGAATAAGAAACGGCCACTACCAGGGTTTTCGCGGTCACCCAGGCTGGTAGAGTGTAATCCCGTAGGAGAAAGAAAGGTCGGGTGCCATAACGGAGAGCCAGAGCCTGCACCATTTCTCCACCGATGGCTGAACCACCCATGCCCAGAATGAGAATATTCTCCACAGTTTTGGCTTTTACATTCAGGGGCGAAGCCTTGGCGTTGTCGTAAGCTTCCCGCAAATGTTGGGGAAAATTGCGCAGGTGCTGAAGCATATCTTCCCGATCGAAACGGCTGATCAAACGCTGCAAAGGTTTCACGAAATCAGACCTCCTTTCTCCTCGTCAAGAACGTCTCTTTAAAATGTAATCTATCAGGGCTGATAGTAATTCCGGTTTTAGTAAAGCTGCTTGACTCAGGTGTTCTCGGGCGGCTTTGATCCACTCCTTGATCTGGGCCTGAGCCCGCTCCAGGGTCCCCGTGGCTTGCAGCAGCTCCCGGAGAAGTTTCCACTGCTCCGGTCCCAGGGTCTGCTGTTGTATGGATTGCAGCCGCTGGCGCTCCGCTGGTGTCAAATGTTCGTTCAGGTCCAGCCATAGCCAGGTCTGTTTACCGTTCACGATGTCACTACCCAACGATTTGCCCATGGAGGTTTCTTCGGCAGTCAGCTCCAGTAAATCATCCTGTAGCTGGAAAGCCCTTCCTAGTAAGCGGCCACAGGCCCCTAGGGCGTTTACCTGCCGATCGGTGCCTTCACCGCAGAGTCCCCCCAGCTGACAAGCCAGGGCCAACAAAGCGGCGGTTTTCTGATCTATCATAGTGAGATATTGATCTTTGGTAACTTGTCCCCGGCTGGCTAATTCCATGTCCCGCGCCTGCCCCCAACAGACTTCCATGGCCGTGGAGTTGAACAGCCCCAAGGCCGTATGCAATTTCGCGGCGGGTAGTTTTTCCAGCAGCCGGTAGGCGTAGATCAGCAATACATCACCGGCCAACAGGGCCTGTTCCAGGGAAAATTGTTTGTGAACCGTAGGCCGGCCCCGACGCAGCTCATCCTGATCCATGATATCATCATGAACCAGGGTGAAAGTGTGAAAAACCTCCAGCGCCGCGGCAATGGAACAGTATCCCTCCCAGTTGCCTCCCACGGCGGTGACGGAAGCGAAGAACAAAGCCGGGCGCAGGCGTTTGCCCCGGCCTTCCAGGGCGTACTTAGCCGGTAGATTGAGGTATTCTGGTTCTCCCCGGAAAGGTGCCTGGGCCAGTATTTCATCCACCGCCCGGCGCCAACGGTCCAGATGAGCTTGCAAGTCCACCATTCTTCAATGTTTCCTCAATAAGCTGCGGTCGCCGTGAAAAGTTTTTATATCCCCTCTCCCGGTACCGAAAAGTACCAGCTTCAAAGTTTCCCGCCACACTTGCAGCAAGTGCCGTACCGCCGGAATACCTCCCTGCATGGCGGCCATGAGAATTGGCCGGGCGGCGCTCACCAGGGTGGCCCCCAGGGCCAGGGCTTTGGCCATGTCCAGCGGCGAGCGGATTCCGCCGCCGGCTATCAAGCGTACTTTCGGCAAGGGGCACTGTTCCAGTACCAAGGCGGTGGGTTCACCCCAATCCCGAAAGTACTCCGCCGCCTCCCGGCGGGGATCATTCTCTGGCAGGCGAGCCTTTTCAATCAACAGCCAGTTAGTGCCGCCGGCGCCGGCAATTTCCACCCAGGTGATGCCCGCCGCGGCCAGACGTTCGATAACCGACACCGAAAGCCCTTGTCCAACTTCTTTTACGATTAACGGTAAGGGAAAAGTCTGAACCCATTCCTGAAGGGTTCTCAGCGCACCGGCGAAAAAGGGTTCCCCTTCGGGTTGGATGGCTTCCTGGAGGGGATTCAAATGCACTACCAGCGCGTCGGCCTGGAGAGTCCGGCACAAATCGGCTGCCTGTTCCTGGGTTACGCCGGCGATCAGTTGACTGATGCCGATATTGGCGAACAGGGGGATATCCGGGGCGTATTGCCGCAGGGCGAGATATTTTTCCTTGAGAGACGGGTTTTCCAGCCAGGGCCTCAGGGAACCCAGGGCCAGGGCACAACCCTCGGCTTGGGCGGCCCGGGCCAGCACTCGATTCAGACGATCAGCATGCTTTTCGCCCCCGGACATGGCGCCGATAACGAAAGGGAAACTCAGGCGTTTCCCGAATACGTCCAGGGAAACATCCACATCCTCTAGGTTCAATTCTGGTAAGGCGTTATGAATAAAATGCCAGCGCTCGAATCCGCTGGCAAAGGGAAACTCCACCGCGCCCTGGGCTAAGCGCAGGTGGTCGGCTTTGCGCTCCTCAGTGGGGGAGGTCAACCTCGATCTCTCCAAAGGTTTGCAGCTTGGATATGATCTCCTGTTGGATTTCTTCCATGCGCTCCCGGGTGCGCGCTTCGAAACGGCAGACGATCACCGGTTGGGTGTTGGAAGCCCGCACCAGCCCCCAGCCGTCACCAAAGCGAATGCGCACGCCGTCCACCGTGATGCAGTCGTAGTGCTGAGTGAAATACTCCTCCGCGGCCCGGGCGATGCGGAATTTTTCTTCGTCGGAGGGACAATTCAGCCGGATTTCAGGGGTGCTTACGTAATGGGGCAGTTCCGCCACCAGCTCCGACAGGAGACACGATTGGCGAGAAAGCAGTTCTAGCATACGTCCGCCGTTGTAGATGGCGTCGTCGTAACCGAAATAACGATCGGCGAAGAATAGGTGACCGCTCATTTCGCCCGCGAAGGGAGCTTTCAGCTCCCGCATCTTATCTTTGATGAGGGAGTGACCCGTTTTGTACATTACCGGCGTGCCGCCGAATTCTTTGATTTTTTCTTCCAGAGCCTGGGAGCATTTGACATCGAAGATCACCGGCTCGCCCTGACCTTTGAGAACATCGCGGGCGAAAAGGATCATCTGGTAGTCGGCCCAGACGATTTCGCCTTTATCATCAATCACTCCCAACCGGTCGGCGTCGCCATCGAAGGCCAGCCCCACGTCGTAGCCGCCTTTGCGGATCTCATTCTGCAGGTCCACCAGGTTTTCTTTGACGGTGGGGTCGGGATGGTGGTTGGGGAAACGTCCGTCCACTTCGCAATAAAGCTCGGTAATCTGGCAACCCAGGCGGCGGTAGATTTCCACCGCGCACAGGGAGGCGGCGGCGTTACCGCAATCCACCGCGATGCGCAGGGGACGTTCCAGGGAGAGGTGTTCCACCACGTAGTTGATGTACTCCGGCAACAACGCGAATTCGCTCCGCGCTCCCCGGCCCGTTTCGTAATCTTCTTTCTCGATGATTTCCCGCAGGGTTTGAATTTCCTCGCCGAAGAAAGCCCGGTTCTGATAGGTGAACTTGAAACCGTTGAACTCGGGCGGATTGTGGCTACCTGTAATCTGGCAAGCGGCCTGGACGTCGTCGAAATAGTGCCCGGCGAAATAGTTGACCGGGGTTGGAACCGTCCCGATGTCCACAATGTTGATACCGGTACTGAGAACTCCGGTGGCAAAATTCTCCTTTAGCCGGGGGGTACTCAGGCGTACATCCCCGGAAAGCACCATCTTGGTGGCGCCCCGGCGCTTCAACACCGTGCCGTAAGCTTTACCGAGAGCTTCTACCAAAGCGGGAGGGAAGTCCTTTTCAACTTCCCCGCGAACATCATATGAGCGGAAGATGTAGGGATTCACTTTCATGGCATAGCTTCCTTCTCCAATGCGGCAATTGCCTGGCGAACATTTCCGTGGAACTGAGCTAAAAAGCGCTCGGCGGCGGGGGCGTCGGCCCCGGTCTTGTACATCACGATGGCCACCTTCACCGATTTACCCGCTTTTTCCAGTAATTCTGCGGCTTCTTCATAGGTACAACCGGTTATGCTGGCAATAATGCGGCGACCACGGTCAGTCAATTTATTGTTGGTGGCTCTTAAATCCACCATCAAATTCTCGTAAACCTTGCCCAGCTTGATCATGGCGGTGGTGCTGATCATGTTGAGAATCAGCTTGGTGGCCGTGCCAGCTTTCATGCGGGTGGATCCGGCTACAACTTCGGGACCCACCCGGGCGGAAATGAGCACATCCACTTCAACATCGATTTCCGCTGGATCTACACAGGTGAGGAAAATAGTTTTGGCCCCTATCCGGTGAGCTTCCTGCACCGCCCCCAGTACGAAGGGGGTCAAACCGCTGGTGGCAATGCCCATCACAACATCCTTGGCGGTAACCTCGAGTTCCTGAACCAGTTTGGCGCCGTCTTCCGGATAGTCCTCGGCACCTTCGATGGCCCGGCGCAAGGCCTGGTCGCCCCCGGCAATATATCCCTGAACTAGCTCTGGAGGTGCGTTGAAGGTGGGGGGGATTTCCGAGGCATCCAGCACCCCCAGACGGCCGCTGGTACCAGCCCCGATGTAATATAGATGACCCCCAGCCTGGAGAGCTTGAATCACCAGTTCGGTAGCCTGGGCAATGCTGGGGATTTCATGCGCCACTGCTGGGGCTACCCGGTGGTCTTCCTGGTTGATGATAGTTAGAATTTCTGCCACGGAGCGGGCATCGATGTCCATACTGGCCGGGTTGCGTTGTTCTGT
>CAYXZO010000040.1:0-18504 GCA_964469505.1 uncultured Lentisphaeria bacterium
ACCATCAAGCTTTTTGCTAAACAAAGTGTAAAGAGAGATGCTTAAGTATACATATTAGAAATAGATATGTGTCTTGCGTTCACAAAGTTCTTACTCTTGCGATCAAAAGCCCCCATGTCAAACTCCCAGAGGGGCATCTTGGCCGAACCGTCCAATGGATAAACCGAAATGAAACGATGGCCGGCCAGGGCGCTGGGATCGCTTCGCAGCACGACCAGAATACCCAGGCGATTGTTAATGGCCACATCCTCAAGGGGGTGAAAGCCTTTGAAGACAAAAACGTTTAGCAGCTTTCCGGTTTGTACATCATAAAGTCTATATTTTTTGTTATTATCTCCTATCCCTATGATTTTTCCATCTTCTGTAAATTTTGGTGTGGGCCCTCCGAAACGACTATTAATAACTGCCGTTGTTACCCCATCCCTTCTTATTATTTCAACTGGTCCCTCGAAGTCCTTGCCGGATTCTGATGTTAACAGGGCTATATACTCGCCATTGGGAGACATGAAGGCCCAGGTCAAACGGGGCTTGTTTCTACGCCACAGCACATTCCCATCCCTGTCGATCAGAAGATTCACGTAGGCATACTTTTTTTCCGGCAGGGAATAGTGGGAACGAGCGGAAAAATTAATGAACATATCTTGAGTATCCTGATTATATAGACTACCATACAAAATACTCTCGCTATATTCAAGCTTTGAGGGTTTATCAAATACCGGTATTTTTTTATAAACATTTTTTGAGGGATTGACCACATGGAACAAACCGGTGTAATAGTCCACGCCGATGTATTGCCCATCGTCAAAGTAGAACATGGGCGCCACTCCGGCAGTGGAATCAAACTCTATTCTGGAAAGCATCTTGCCATTAAAGTCGTAAATGGCTTCAAACTGTTTCATGCCGTTTGCATCCAACTTATAGACCAATAGAGCCTGTTTGCCGGCGGTCAGCCAAACCTGGTCCTGCTCAAACAGGCGCCTGCCGGTAGTTTTCGATACCAGGACATATTTGCGAGCTCCTAAATCTGGAGCAGGCTTTTTATAGTATAGTAACCGCGAGGAATGATCTTCCGTGGGACGAGACCAGATCGTTGGCGATACCTTCAGCATAATATTCTCTTCATGTATCAAATCGTAGGCAATAGTGCTGGACTGGGAAAACGCTACACTGCTGAATATAGTGATAGAGATGATAACCGGGGTAGCCAATGAAGCAATTCTAATGCGTTTCATCTTCTCTTTTCCTTCATGCTTGCGGAACCGTTGATTCTTATTTGGAAGGTGGCATTGTCCGTATGCCCGGCATAGTCTTCTTAAGCATTATTGACGCTTAACCTTTCAAAAAACGCCTCCCAAACGGGTGTTTAACGGCCCTTTGAAGCCCCATTTACGGCCATTTATCACTTTTTCAACCTTTGAATAATCACTTGTAAATTCCTCGCTCAAAGGAAATCATGAAGGGGGCAATCAATGAAGGGCGTACTATCCATGGAAATTGAAAGTGCAATCCGTTTCTAACTTCAATGACATTGCCATATCAATAAGTAGGCACGAGTTTTTTCGGAGATGGGAGCAAAACCGATGAAATTCTAAATAGCTTGAACGCTCCCACATACCCACGAACCTGCAATTTGAAGTACACAACCAGTACTCTTTTTGGGCCTAATGGCTCTAATCTAGGTTGAATTCAGATGATTTTCAATAAATCAAAGGCATTTCCCGCGCTGCTTTGAATTTTGGGGAATATTTGTGATCAATGGCCTTTAATACGCCGTGGAACGTCACGCTCTGTGCATGTCCCAATAGGCTAAAATTGACCGAAGATGGGGGAGAATAGAAACCCGGTCCAATTATCTAATAAATCCGCTCCCACCGTTTCCATTGGATTGTGATTTCCTTTACGGGCTTTATATTTCGCGGCTAAAAGGAGTGTGAACTATGTGGGAAGAATTACGCGATAAATTGGAGGATCTGAAAGCGCGCAAAGACGCGCTGAGGAGGTATCTTTGACTTCGAAAGCTTGTCGGCTAATCTGGAGAAGCTGAAGCAGGAAACCGTCGCTGCCGATTTCTGGAACAATCCCTCCCGGGCCCAGGAAACCCTCAAGAAAATAAAACAACTGGAAAAGCAATTGGATGAATGGCACCGTCTGGAGGAAACGGCGGAAAATGCCGAGATCATGCTGGAGTTGGCTGCGGAAGAAGATTTAAGTGCTACCGACGAGAAAGAAATTCACCAGGCCATAGAAGAATTTCGCCGCGTTCTGGAAGATTATGAGCTGCGGCGGCTACTTCACGAGCCCGACGATATCCGGGATGCCATCATGACCATTCATCCGGGTGCCGGAGGTACCGAATCTCAGGATTGGGCCTCCATGTTGTTGCGAATGTATACCCGCTGGTTGGAGCGTAAGGGGTTTGAATATCATATGTTGGATTACCAGCCCGGTGAAGAAGCGGGAATCAAAGAAGCTACCCTGGAAATCAGCGGAGATTACGCCTATGGCTATTTGAAAGCCGAAAATGGTATTCATCGTTTAGTGCGCATCAGCCCATTCGATGCCAACGCTCGACGCCATACTTCTTTTGCCTCGGTCTTTGTTTATCCCGCTGTGGATGAGCAAATCGAAATCGAAATCGATCCCAATGATCTGCGGATCGACACCTACCGGGCCAGCGGAGCCGGCGGACAGCACGTGAATAAGACGGACAGTGCAGTGAGAATCACTCACATTCCCACCGGGATTGTGGTTCAGTGCCAGAATGAAAGGTCCCAGTTCAAGAACCGGGAAATGGCCATGAAGGTGCTGAAGTCCAGACTGTACCAGCTAGAGCAGATGAAAAAGCAGGAACGAATGAACAAGCTGGCGGCCCAAAAGAAAGATATCGGTTGGGGTAATCAAATTCGCAGCTATGTTTTTCAACCCTACACTATGGTCAAGGACCATCGTACGCAGTATGAGACCTCCAATATCCAGGCTGTAATGGATGGAGAGCTGGACGATTTTATTAAAGCATACTTGTTGCAACAGATGGAAAAGGCGACCACATGACGCAAAAAACGTTGAAAATGCTTATGGAGCAGCGGCGGGAGAAGCTGCAACAACTCCGCGAATTGGGTATAGATCCTTATCCTTACAATTTCAAGCGAACCCATTTAATCGCCGAGGCGCTGGAGCATTTCAGCGAGTTGGAAAACGGCCCCCAGACAGCCCTAGCCGGGCGGATGATGTCCAAACGAGTCATGGGCAAGGCCAGTTTTGCCCATATCCGCGATGGGAGCGGACAGATCCAGATTTTTCTCACTAAGGACAAGCTGGGCGAACAGCTCTATCAGGTCTTCAAAATACTAGACATCGGGGATATCATCGGGGTACGGGGGCCCTTGATGCGCACGCGCACTGGTGAACCTACCTTGTTGGTCGAATCCCTGGAAGTTCTGTCTAAAAGCCTTAGGCCTTTGCCCAATGTCAAAGGCAAGGACGGCAAGATTTTCTATGGTTTTGAGGACAAGGAACAACGTTATCGACGCCGCTACCTGGACCTGATCGTCAACCCTGAAGTGAAGGAAACCTTCGTCAAACGCGCCCAGATTTTCCGGGCTATCCGCCGCTTTTTCGATGAACGGGGCTTCATAGAAGTTGACACTCCGGTGCTGCAACCCCTTTACGGCGGTGCCCATGCCCGGCCTTTCGTGACGCATCATAACGCCCTTAATATGAAGCTATATCTCCGCATTGCCGATGAGCTGTACCTGAAGCGGCTGATTGTGGGCGGATTCGAGAAAGTGTACGAGTTTTCCCGCAATTTCCGCAACGAAGGCATGGACCGCATGCACAACCCCGAATTCACCGCCATCGAGTGGTACGAAGCATACGCCGATTACTACGATATGATGGAGCGAGTGGAGTCGTTGTTCCACTATCTTTGTGACGAACTCGGGCAGAGCCAATACACTTTTAACGGTCATAAGGTAGATTTGAAGCAACCCTTTAAACGCGCTACCATGCAGGAATTGGTCCAGGAACACATGGGAGTGGATTTGAGTTCGGCCACCACGGATGAATTGGCCGCTCTGGCGCGTGCCAAAGGTCTGGAATTTCCGGAAGGAGCCAACTACGGGCAGCTCCTGGATGTATTGTTTGATGAGCTGGTTCAACCTCATTTAATCGAACCCACTTTTGTAATGGAATATCCCAAGGCCATTTCGCCCCTGGCTAAAATCCGTCGGGATGGCAACGAACTTTTCACCGAACGTTTTGAGTTATTCATTGCTGGCTCCGAATTCGCCAATGCCTTCTCTGAATTGAATGATCCCCTGGATCAACGGCAACGGTTGGAAGCCCAGGCCCGGCTAAGGGCCGCTGGTGACGAGGGGGCCGGGGTAGTGGATGAAGATTTCCTCCAGGCGCTGGAATATGGGATGCCGCCTACTGGCGGAGTGGGAATTGGTCTGGATCGCCTGGTAATGTTACTCACTGAACAACCTTCCATTCGGGATGTGCTGCTGTTTCCCCTGATGCGCCCCGAAAAAAGGTCCTGAGCGGCGTTGGGTGTCGCCCCTTACCTGGCTCGTCGTTATCTCTTCGGTAAGCACCGTATTCCTTTTATTGCCCGCATAACCCATTTCACCATCGTTGGATTAGCCTTGGGGGTTTTTGCCCTGGTGTTGGCTTTTGCCGTAATGCGGGGCTTTAAAGCGGTGGTCACGGAAAAAATCATCGGTTTCGATGCCCACCTGCAAGTAGAGCGGCTTTTCCCAGGCGTTACGCCCCTTTCTCGGGCCAATCTGGACCGAATCGGGGCTCTACCGCAAGTGGAACTGGTTTATCCGGGCTATAAATCCGAGATATTGGCTAAAACCGCCCAAGCTACCGAGGGGGTGGTTCTCTATGGTTTACCTCTTAAGGCCCTGGAACGAATGGAATCCATTTCCCAACACATTGTGCAGGGTCAACTAAATCCCGGGGGCCTGGTTATCGGCCAGAGTCTGGCGGAGAAATTGGGAGTCGGTTTGGGGCAAATTGTCTATGTGGGTGTATTACAGCTGGAAAAAGGGCGTCGTTTCGGATTACCTCGTCTGCAACCGTTGCCCGTAGTGGCCATTTTCAATTCTGGACTGGCCGATTATGACCGGAATTTCATATATCTGGCCAGCCCCACGTACCTGAAAGCCGGTCTGGGTTCCCGGAATCCGGCTTTCTATGGCGTTTTCCTCAATGACATCTCAGCTACTGATATGGTTGTAGACCGGATAAGTTCTTTTCTGCCCTACACTTACATGGTGAACACCTGGCAGGATCGTCATTACACCTTGTTTGCCTGGATGCGAACCCAACAAATTCCCATCCTGGTTATCATCAGCCTGGTACTGGTGGTGGCGTTGATCAACATTACCAGTTCTCTGATTTTGATAACTCTGGAAAAACAACGGGAAATCGGGACTTTGAAGGCTCTGGGAGCATCCCGCCGAATGTTATTGACCGCTTTTGCCCTGAAAGGTGTTTATCTGGGAGTTATTGGAGCCGTGGCCGGCAGTTTAGCCGCTTGGATTCTGGGAGAATTGCAACAGCGGTTCGGATTCATCAGGTTGCCCAGTGACGTCTATTTTATGGACCGCCTGCCGATTCTCTTTCAGTGGGGGGATGTGGGCATGATTGCCGGTATCGCCGTTCTGGTAGCCCTGTCTGCCTCGATTTTTCCAGCTTATAAGGCGGGACGGGTAGCCCCGGCTGAGGCTTTGCGTTATGAATAAAATGCCCTTCGAATGGTACCTGGCAGCCCGCTATTTCCGCAGTCGGCGCGGTAGTCGGTACATTTCCTTAGTCTCCCTCATTTCCCTGATCGGCACTTTGGTGGGCACAGCAGCGTTGATTATCACCTTATCGGTTTTGAATGGCTTTGAGAAAGTAGTAACCCGGCGCGTCCTGGCATTTATTCCGCAGTTAACCATCACCGTTCCTGCCGGTGAACCGGTACCGGAAGTTCCCGGTTCGGTGGAGCGCTTTCGTTATCTGGAAGGCAAGGTTCTTTTCAAAGCCCGGGAAAACTACCAAGTGGTGCAGCTGGAAGGGGTCGACAAACCTTTATGGCCCGCAGCGGCTGAAGCCCGGGCAGGTGTCTTGGAGTACTATGGTTCAGATTCTCTGTTGAATCAGGACGGGCTACCAGGGGTGATAATCGGCTCTCAGTTGGCTGAAGAAGCCACCTTAACCATCGGGGATACGATTGCCTTAGTAGTTCCGGTTCCGGGTCCAGTGGCTTTCAGCCGCCCCCGGGTACGACACGCGGTAATTCGGGGGATTTTCCATTCCAACGTCTTCGATTATGATCGTCGCCGGGTTTATCTCCATTTTCGTCAGGCTAGGCGTCTTTTGGGGAGTGGAGGTAAATTGCAATGGGTGGTCAATCTGAAAAATTACGAAGCCGCTCCCAACGTTGCGGCCCGTTTGCGAGCGCAACATCCTGATTGGACCATCCATAGCTGGCGGGACACCCATCGTACGCTGTTCAGTGCCATGAAGATGGAAAAGTGGGGTAGTTTCGTGGGGTTGAGCTTGATTATCCTGGTGGCGGCTTTCAACATCGTCAGCACGTTTATGATGGATGTACTGGAAAAAACGCCCTCCATCGGCATCCTTAAAATCATCGGGGCCACCCACCAGAGCGTGGCCCGAGTTTTCCTGCTTCAAGGAATCTGGTTGGGATTGCTAGGAATATCAGCGGGAACGGCGGTGGGAGTGGGGTTGGTGCTGGCCCAGGAATATTGGGGCTTTATTCATTTGCCGCAGGACATTTACTTCATCCGCAATCTGCCCATGGTTTTGAATTGGCTGGAGGTTCTGTTAGTGGTGGCGGTAGGTTTTACGTTGGTTCTGCTTTCTGCCTGGTACCCGGCCCGACAAGCGGCCAGACTTAAGCCGGTGGCGGCTTTGAGCTATAAGGAATGAGTTATGACTACCGAACCGATTCTTAGCGTGCGTCATATTTACAAAACCTACTACAATGGCGCCCGCTCGCTAGAGGTGCTACGCGATATCAATCTGGAATTACGCCAGGCAGAAATCGTAGCCCTCCAGGGACCTTCGGGAATCGGGAAAAGCACCCTGTTGAATATTATTGGCACTCTGGATCACCCCGACCGTGGAGAAATTCTCATTCATAACCGTAATCCTTTTGAAATGCACGATCAAGAATTGAGCCGTTTCCGGGCTCGCCATATAGGGTTCGTATTTCAATTCCATCACCTGCTACCCGAATTCACGGCGTTGGAGAATGTCATGTTGCCGGGTCGTATTCTTGGGACTGATTTGACAGAATTGGAGACTCGTGCCCGGGAGTTATTGGCGGAAGTGGGACTTGAGGGGCGCCTGGAACACCGGCCGGCACAACTTTCTGGCGGAGAACGCCAGCGGGTGGCCGTGGCTCGGGCGCTTATCAACCGACCAACCCTGGTTTTAGCCGACGAACCCACCGGTAATCTGGATCCCGCCAACGGCGAACGCTTGCTGGAATTGATCTTCAAGCTGCGGGAGCACTACCGTCAGGCTTTTCTGATTGCCACCCATAACCCTCATCTGGCGGCCGGTGCCGATCGTGTGATACGGCTCTAATTTATTTCCTCTAATTGTCGATCATCAAAAGGGCGCTTTTTTTCGGAAGGGGGGAAGCTATATTTAAGATTGGAGCGAAAGAGTATGCTTGAATCAAATTACACCAGCCACCAAGAAAGGACCCCAAGGTGAAAGCCAATTTTCATAAAAAGCTACAGATGGTCATTCAGCTGGCAAAAGAGGAAGCGATACGCTTAGGACATGCCTACATAGGTTCCGAACATTTGTTCCTGGGCATGATTCGTCAGGGCGATAACCGAGCCCTGGACATATTGCGGTCGTTAAATGTGGATTTACAAGATCTTAAAGCCACTATTGAGGATTTAATTCGGACTTCCGGCGGTACGCTGGTTTTAGGTAGTTTACCTTTCACCAAGAGAGCCGAGCGGATACTCAAGAATTCTTATCAAGAAGCCCGGGACCTCAATTCCGAAGTGGTCAATGTCGAACACCTTCTTCTCGCCATAGCTCGGGAGCAAGAGGGCGTAGCGGCCGAAGTTCTATCCCAGTTTAACATCGATTATGAAACCATCCGTGACGAATTGGAATTCACTCCCGTGGAAGAGCCGGCAGCGGAGGTGGCGAGGGGGAAGCCCCAGTCCAAGACCCCGGCACTGGATCATTTCGGGCGGGACATCACCGCGCTAGCCCGGGCTGGAAAGCTGGATCCAGTCATCGGCCGGGATAAGGAAATCGAGCGGGTGGCCCAGATTCTTTCCCGGCGCAAGAAAAACAACCCGGTGCTAATCGGTGAACCGGGGGTGGGCAAAACCGCCATCGCCGAAGGCCTGGCCTTGCGCATTATCAATCGTCGGGTCCCCCGAGTATTGCTGAACAAACGCATCGTTTCCCTGGATCTGGCCGCTTTAATTGCCGGTACCAAATACCGGGGACAGTTCGAAGAGCGCATGAAGGCCGTTACCACCGAACTGGAGAAAAACGACAACATCATTCTTTTCATAGACGAGTTGCACACAATCGTGGGGGCCGGCAGCGCCAGTGGTTCCCTGGACGCTTCTAATATGTTCAAGCCTGCTCTGGCCCGTGGCGATATTCAATGCATTGGTGCCACCACCTTGGATGAGTACCGTAAGTACGTGGAAAAGGATGGGGCTCTGGAGCGGCGTTTCCAGAAAGTTATGATCGATCCACCCACCCCTGAGGAAACTCTAGAAATCCTCAAAGGCCTGCGGGATCGCTATGAGGCTCATCATAACGTACAATATCCCGATGATACCTTGGAAGCGGCCGTTGCCTTCTCGGTGCGTTACATCGCTGATAAATTTCTACCTGATAAAGCCATTGACGTGATGGATGAAGCCGGTGCCCGGGTCCATCTGGCTAATGTGGATGTCCCGGAAAATATTATGGCCATCGAGAAAGAATTAGAGACTATCCGACGCCTGAAAGAGGAGGTCGTAGAACATCAGGAATTCGAGCGGGCTGCGGCTTTGCGCGATTCTGAGCGCAAATTGCTGCGCCGTCTGCACCGGGCGCAGGAAGAATGGGAAACCCAGATGAAAACCAACCCTCCGGTGGTCACGGTGGATGATGTGGCAGCCGTGGTTTCCCTTATGACCGGCATTCCCATGCAGAATGTGGCTGAAACCGAGGCCGAACGACTCCTGAAACTAGAGAGCGAAATCCATAACTACCTGGTAGGCCAAGATCATGTGGTCACCACCCTGGCCAAAGCCTTGCGGCGGGCCCGGAGCGGATTACGAGATCCCCGGAAGCCCATTGGCAGCTTCCTATTCCTCGGCCCCACCGGGGTGGGAAAAACTGAAATGGCGCGTGTGCTGGCGAAATATATCTATCAGGACGAGCAAGCCCTGGTGAAGATTGACATGTCGGAATACATGGAACGCTTCAATGTCAGTCGCTTGATTGGTGCTCCTCCCGGTTATGTGGGCTATGAGGAGGGCGGCACTTTGACCGAGGCGGTGAGACGGCGACCCTACAGCGTAGTGTTGTTCGATGAGCTTGAGAAAGCCCATCCCGAAGTGTACAACCTGCTCCTACAGATAATGGATGAAGGCTCCCTGACGGACAGCCTAGGGCATAAGGTGGATTTTCGAAACTGCATTCTGATTATGACTTCCAATTTGGGAATGCGGAATCTGTCCGGGACTTCCATTGGTTTTGGTGAAAAAACGGGCAAAGACAAGCAAGATGATCAGCGGCAAGCGGTTCTCAGAGAGATGAAAAAGGTTTTCAAACCTGAGTTCATCAACCGGTTGTCGGAAGTGCTGGTCTTCCGCTCTCTGGAAACGGAAGACTTGCTCAAGATTATCGACATTTTGATGCGCGACGTGGCTCAATATGCCAAAGAACAGGGCATCGAGATCGAGCTTACCGAGAAGGCCAAACGCTATCTGGTGGAAAGCGATTATAATCGGGAATATGGCGCGCGCCCCTTGCGCCGAATGATTCAGACCAAGATCGAAGATCCCATTGCTGAGAAGATGCTCAGGGGCGAAATCAAATCGGGAGATCTTGTGAGGGTACATTTCCGACGGGGTAAGCTGATCTTCGAAAGTCGGCCTGGCAGCAACAGCGTGCGTCCTGAACCTCAGCGGGAAGAGCTGGCGTAATTCCGGTTGCCCGCGGCTCAGCCATCAGCTTTTATTCTTATTCCGGCCTTCAATCACACTGAGGAACTATATAAGCTAAAACAGAGTTGGCCTGGTGATACGCTCCCGGTGGTGGTGGTAGATGATGGGTCCGAGCCGGCCATTCCACCGGCAGATTTTGCCCCCTGGACGATTTTACGACACGCAGAAAACCGCGGCAAAGGAGCCGCCCTTAAGACCGGTTTGCGATATGGATGGAAGCAGGGGTTCGATTTTGCGGTAACTCTAGATGCAGACGGTCAACATCCACCGGAGCTGGTACGGAGCATTTTGTCTGGTCTGCGACCAGGCACTTTAACCTTAGGGCGGCGGCGAAGAAAGTTGGGGGAGATGCCCTGGCCTCGTATCATTTCCAACACTTTGACCAGTCTTATTCTTTCGCTGCGGACTGGAAAGAGAATCCATGATAGTCAGGTTGGTTTTCGCGCCTATCCGCTCCGGCCGGAATGGTATTGGCAAAGTCCGGAAAATGGATTTCAATATGAATCGGCAGTGTTATTGCGGGCGGCTCGGATAGGTTTGCTTTTCGACTGGGTTGATATCCCAACTCGCTATTCCTCAAAAGGGATATCACACATCCGGCATGTATCCGATACCTTGAACTTCATAAGGCTGATTGCGAGTTCTTTTTTATGGCCCAACATATAGTAGACTTCATTTCCAATACTTTTAATAATCCCCACTGGGTGACTTTTTTTCTGGCCATGTTGCCCATCACTGAGCTGCGGGTGGCTTTGCCTTGGGGGTGGACTATCGGTAACCTTAGCTGGGCGGCTGCCTTCGGGTGGGCGGTGGCTGGTAATTTTCTCATCAGCATTCCCATTCTGCTGCTGTTGGAACCCGTTTCCACCTGGCTAATGCGCTATCGTTGGGGAGATCGGTTCTTCAACTGGCTTTTTGCCCGTACGCGACGTAAGGGGAAACTGATAGAAACGGCCGAATTCTGGGGGCTGGTGGTATTCGTGGGTATCCCCCTTCCGGTTACAGGTGCCTGGACCGGCTGTGTGGCGGCTTTTTTGTTTGGCATGAAATACCCCAAAGCCCTCTTGGCGATTTTCCTGGGCCTGCTGATGAGCGCCTCCATAGTCAGCATCGCCGTGTATTCGGGGATGGCGGCTTTCAGGTTCTTTTGAAATTGTAGCTTGAGTTAAAAAGGGATTGATAAAAAAAACCGGCCTAAAGTGCCGGTTTTTTTGTCGGAACGGGGAGATTTGAACTCCCGACCTCTTGACCCCCAGTCAAGCGCGCTAACCGGGCTGCGCCACGTTCCGAATTGCCTAAAAGCGGGCTTAATTAAAACCGTTACGGTGGTAAATCCAAGTTTAGAAAATTGAATTTCAGGAAGTTTTTTCGGAGTCTTGGAGGGTTCGAAGTAGCTCTTGCAACTCACCCTTAAGTTTTTCCAGGAATCGTCGATAACGTTCGGGTGAAATATGATCTCCCGCCGGTAAAGGACGACTATGTCCTCCTTCCAGCTCTTCCAGGCTCTCCTCGGTAAAGGGTTTACCGCTTTCTTGCAGCTCTTTCAGCTTCTGCCGGGCCCCTTCTATGGTGTATTTTTTTTCGTACAGCAGCTTTTTAATAAAAAGCACCAGTTCAATGTCCTTTTGCCGGTAGATACGGTTCCCGGCCCGGTTCTTCGCGGGAGAAAGCTGGGGGAATTCTGATTCCCAGTAGCGCAGGACGTACTGCTTTAAATCAGTGATGGCACTTACTTCGCCAATGGAGTGATAAAGCTTTTTTATTTGCGGGGGAGCCATCCGCTATCCAATCAATAAAATCCCGCCCGTACTTTAACCATCACTTTAAAGTTACACCCTTATTTACTACTTATCAAGGGATTATTGAAATTTGACTAAACAAAAGCTTTGTTTTTGGAAATAGGGGAAAGGAAACTGGATCCCGACAGGAGGGGAGGAAACGGGGACATGGAGCAGGAAGTAGGTCGGAGCGGCGCGGAAATTCGCCTCAAGCGGAAAACAGGAAGCAGCGAACATGAAGTAGTGCATTATCCTGAAGTAAGTTGGCACTTCTTATCGTAAGAATTTCACACAGCTCCCGGTGTCCTGACTCCTTTCTCCGGTCTCCGTACAAAAAGGCTTATGTTGCACGATATGGAGGTGGGGCTATTTTTCCGCGATGACTAAAGAGTCCATCAAGATCGTCTTAAATAACCGTAAAGCCCGGCACGAGTATCATATTTTGGAAACCATTGAAGCGGGAATCGCGCTGAAAGGTACTGAAGTTAAATCAATTCGGGCCGGCAGAGTGAGTCTGGATGAGGCCTACGCCAAGCCCAAAGGTGGCAATATTCTGTTGTTCAATATGCACATCAAACCCTGGGATACCGCTCACGCTTACGACCAACATGAGCCCCGTCGGCCGCGGCAGCTATTGCTCCATAAACGGGAGATACGTTATCTGATCCAGGCAGTGGAGAAAAAGGGTTACACTTTGATTCCCCTGCGTTTGTATTTCAAGCGTGGCAAGCTGAAAGTTGAATTGGGCCTGGCTCGAGGTAAAAAGCTTTACGATAAGCGAGCCACTGCCGCTGCGCGGGAAGCTGAGAGAGAAATTCAAAGAGCTCAGAAACATCGTTTAATTACATCGGAGTAGATCGAGTTATGGCAACTAAAACTTTTCCACCGGTTAAGGAACAAATGGAAATAATCCTGCGGGGGGTGGAGGATCTTATAAGCGCCGAAGAATTGGAAGAACGTCTGGAAAAAAGTCGCCGTGAAGGGCGCCCCCTGCGTGTCAAATTGGGTACCGATCCCAGTCGTCCCGATCTGCATATTGGACACGCGGTCGTGTTGCGCAAATTACGACAATTCCAGGAGTTGGGGCACCAGGCGGTACTCATTATCGGTGATTTCACGGCCGCAATCGGTGATCCCACCGGCCGTAACAAGACCCGACCGCCAATTTCCCTTGAAAAAGCTCGGGAATATGGACGGACCTACCTGGAGCAGGCTACCTTAGTGCTGAAAAAAGAGAACCTGGAAATCGTTCACAATTCCGCTTGGCTGGAAAAGATGAATCTGGCCGATGTAATTCGGCTAGCGGCACAGGTTACCGTGGCCCAGATTCTGGAACGTGATGATTTTTCCAAACGCTACCGGACCGGCGTGCCGATTTTTCTCCACGAATTCCTGTATCCTCTGGCGCAAGCCCAGGATTCAGTGGAACTGAAAGCGGATATTGAACTGGGGGGTACTGATCAGCTTTTTAACCTACTGGTGGGACGTGAGCTGCAGCGCCGTGCCGGTCAGGATCCGCAAATTGTGCTAACCATGCCGCTGTTAGTGGGCACTGATGGGGTGGAGAAAATGTCCAAATCGGCGGGGAATTACATCGGTCTCACCGATCCGCCGGAGGAGATGTACGGGAAAACCATGTCGATTCCCGATGAGCTGATTATACCGTACTTCACCCTGGCAACGGAAGTTCCGGAGTCCGAGATCCTCCAGATGAAAACCGCCATGGAACAGGGTGCCAATCCCCGGGATTTCAAACGTCGTCTGGCGCGGGAGCTAGTAACGCTGTACCATGGTTCGGAGCAGGCTCAACAAGCGGAAGCGGCTTTCGATCGTTTGTTTGTTCAAAAAGAGACTCCGGATGAAATGCCCACCTGGTCTCCGCCCGCCGGACAAACTTCACTGGGGATCATTGATATTCTAACTCAAAGCGACCTCTTGCCTTCCCGCGGAGAGGCCCGCCGCATGATTCGTCAGCGAGCGGTGCGGGTCGACAATGAACGTGTCCTGGATGAGCATTTTCAACTTGAATTGAAACAGGAGCATGTCATCCAGGTCGGTAAACGTAAATTCTTGAGGATCAAATGTTCCGACGATTGATTGCAGTAGCCCTTGGCTTATGGATTCTGGTAAGTTGTACCAGAATCAATCGCGCCCCCCGACTAGTAGTTTTCATTTCCATTGATCAATTCCGGGGTGATTCCATGGAACGCCTAAGGGACGCCTATCGGGGAGCCTTCAAAGAAGTCATGGATGATGGAGTATGGTTCAGCAATGCGATACACGACCACGCATTGACCGCCACCAGTCTGGGCCATTTTAGTCTCCTATCGGGACGTTACCCTAGTCGAGGGGCTTTAATGGCCAATACCTCATACGATAAACAGAGCCGACAAATGTTTTACTGCGTGGAGGATACTCTCTCCAGCCTGGTAGGTGAGAGCGGCCAAGGGGTTTCCTACCGGCGTATTCCGGCCGATGCCCTGGGGGACTGGCTCAAGGCCAGTGACTCCCTGGCTAAGGTTTTTTCTGTGAGCGGAAAAGACCGCGCCGCCATACTTATGGCCGGCAAGCATCCCGACGGAGCCTTCTGGTACGACTGGCGGGAAGGGAAATTCATCACTTCCACGTATTACATGTCGCAATTGCCGAGCTATGTGGCGAAGTTCAATGAGGAACAACGCCCCCTGAGCTATCGCGGCACGCTGTGGCGGAAAATCCGCCCCACGGCGTTCTATCGTAAATACACCAACCGCAGTGATGACTTTTTTTATGAACGGGATTGCTCCCGCCGCAGCTCAGACCGGGAAACGGACCCGACCAAGCACCATCCGGTTTTTCCCCATACCATTGCCGCCGGTGATACCACCGCCAATCGCCAATATTTCGTAGGGTTCGCTTTTACCCCCTTCCTGGATGAAGTTACCTTAGCCTTGGCTGACAGCATCATCGTTCATGAAGGCTTGGGACAAGATGAACACCCCGATTTGCTATTGGTAAGTCTCTCGGCATTGGACATTATCGGCCATTCTACTGGCCCTTATAGTTTCGAATACATCGACATGTTGATGCGGCTGGACAGCCTTATCGGAGTTTTTGCCGACCGATTGCAAAAGCGTCTGGGCAAGGATCAGGTGTTGTTTATCCTTTCTGGGGACCACGGCTCAATGCCTTTACCGGAATACCTGTCGTCCCAGGGGCTGAAAGCCCGCCGTGTGGGGGAGGAGGCTTATGCTTTTCGGGATTCCTTACGTAGCCGGTTGGAAAGACATTTCAGACTGCCGCCTGAAACTTTTCTGCGCTTTGAAAGGCTCCAGATCTTTTTAAATGATTCGGTTCTAGCGACCACCGGGGTTCCTTTCGACAGCCTGGATGCTTTCATCAAGCGGGAAGTGGCCCGGGTGGACTGGTTGGCAGCGGTGTGGAACCGGAAAATGCTTCAACGTCCTGATAAGGTTCTTACACCCCTGGGGCGAGCGGTTAAGCATTCCTGGGTTCCGGGGCGGGGTGCCGATTGGGTTATGATTCCCAAGCCATACGTACTGGTTTATGGACTATCAAAAGGTACCAGTCATAGTACGCCATATCGTTATGATCAATGGGTCCCCTGGTGTATGTGGGGGGCCGGATTACCCCATAAAACTGTTGCGCAGCGCGTGCGGACGGTGGATGTGGCCCCCACGATAGCCGAGTTGTTGCAGCTTGCGGTTCCTCCGGAACTGGATGGTCTGAGCCGACTCAAACTGATTACCAAATAGGAGGAGCTAGCTTTGCTTCGATTGGAACAGGTTTCCAAGAGCTTCGATGGAGTACAAGCTGTAGCGGAAGTTTCTCTGACGGTTAAACCCGGGCGGATATTCGGCTTCCTAGGCCCCAACGGAGCGGGGAAAACCACCACTTTGCGCATGATAATGAACATTCTACAGCCAGATTCTGGCCGGATTCTATTTGAAGGTAAAACGCAACGACCGGAAGCCCAGGCATTTGGTTACTTGCCTGAGGAACGAGGGCTGTATCAAAAGATTTCCCTGCGGGAAGTATTGGAGTATTTCGCCCGTTTACGGGGTGTATCACAACCGGCCCGCCGTATTAAGGAATATTTAGAGCGCTTTGAGCTGGCTGATCGAGCGCAAGCGAAAGTAGAAGAGTTATCAAAAGGAAATCAGCAGAAAGTTCAGTTTATCAATACCATTCTTCATAACCCCCGTTATCTGATTCTGGATGAACCGTTTTCGGGATTGGACCCGGTTAATCAATTGGTCATGAAGGAAATTCTGGCGGAAGAAAAAGCGGCGGGAAAGGTGATTATCTTTAGTTCCCATCAGATGGAACAGGTGGAGAAGATTTGTGATGATGTGGGGTTGATCAACGAAGGGCGCTTAGTGGTGGTGGGTTCGCTGGAGAAAATCAAAGCGGAACATGGTCAAAAGCTTATCGAAGTGATTCTACCGGAAGATGTTACTCCACCGTCGTTTTTCAATGAAATAGGAGCTGTAGCCAAAAATAAACGTTGGCTGGTGCCCTTCGAATCGGAGGCAGACGTAGCTCCTATAATGGCCCGCATCGTGCAATCCGTTCCGGTGGTCAGCATGCGCCGCATGGAACCCACCCTGGAAGATATTTTCATTCGGTTGGTGAAAGGGGGTGAGCGATGAAGGTTATTGATATCGCTCGCTTTGAGTACTTGCAAAGGATTCGCTCCAAATGGTTCATAATCAGCACCTTCATCGCGCCGGTCATTATTCTGGGGATCAGTTTGCTCACGGGTGTTCTGGCTGAAAGCGGCGCATTATCCAGTAAAAAAAGCTACATCATCGTAGATGAGACCAACCGTTATGGTGATCTGCTGGTTCAGAAGGTCGTGTCTCGTTTGGACAGCGCCGAAAGGGCCAATCTTCAATTGAGCGTACAGCTGGGCCCGGTTGAGGAATATCAGACTCAGTTGCGGGAAATGGTATTGGACGGCTCCCTTTCCGGATTCTTGGTAATACCTCGCGGGTTCCCGGATACACTGGAAATAAGAGTTTATTCCAAGAATCTGGAAACCACGCGGCGGAACTTGCGCGTTTTGAAAAGCACCCTGGAGGAGGTGGTACGGAAAGAAAAGGCTCAGGAGCTACAGCTTGATTCCCTGGCTCTGGCCTCATTATTCAAGCGGGTACAAATGAGCGCCTATGACGTGCGGACCGCCAAGCGCAAATCTGAGAAAGAGCTTATTGGGGAGTACATGGTGCCCTTTGCCGTGTTGTTCCTCCTGTTCATGGCCATCTTCACGGGCAGTCAGCTTTTAATGCGGGCGGTGATCCAGGAACGTTCCAGCCGCATTATCGAGATTTTACTTTCCGCAGTGAGCCATCAGGAATTGATGACCGGCAAAATAGTGGGTCTGGGAGCCCTGGGCCTGACTCAAGTGGCAATTTACCTCATTATTGGCTGGATAGCTGCGGCTCACTTTGGCTTGCAAGTACTGTCGGCCATAAAAGTATTGTTATTCGTCATCTATATGATTCTTGGTTATCTGTGGTACGCTGCGGTATTCATCAGTATCGGAAGCATGTTCGATTCTGAACAGGAGGCCCAACATGCCGTGCAGGCGTTGTCTTTCATTGCTGTAATTCCCATTATGCTCTGGATGTTAGTCCTGGAGAATCCCAATTCGCTGGGGGTAAACATTCTCTGTTTCATCCCGCCCATTACGCCCTATTTCATGGTGTTGAAAGTGGCCATTGGGGAGGCTCCGCTGTGGGAAATAATCGGCACCATTGCGGTTTCAGTGATAGCGCTGGTGCTGACCATTCGAGCAGCTGCACGTATTTTTCGCACTGCCATCTTAATGTACGGTAAGCGCCCCACTTTGCCCGAAATCTGGCGTTGGATGCGGGCTGGTGAAGTTCAGAATTGAACGTTCTTGACTGGCAGATAGGGGCAGTTAAATTGAAGTTGATGAGTTTTGAAAAGGTAAAGAAAGGATCAAAGTATGTCTGAAGCGGTACTGGAACTGACTGACGACAATTTTCAGAAAGAAGTTATCGAATCGGATGTTCCGGTTTTAGTTGATTTCTGGGCCATCTGGTGTATGCCTTGCAAGATGGTGGCCCCCATCGTGGCGGATATTGCCCGGGAATATGCCGGGCGGTTGAAAGTCGGAAAACTGGATGTTGATCACAATCCCACAACTGCCCAACGGTATGGTATTCGTAGCATTCCCAGTCTATTGATTTTCAAAAATGGCGAAGTAGCCCAAATGATTGTGGGCGCGGTTCCCAAACAGCACATAGTCGCTAAGGTAGAATCGGTTTTAGCCTAAGCGGCTGATTAATTCTCAGGGCCCTTGGGCCCGGCTTTTTTATAACCGAAACCTGAAGGCCGGGGGTGCTTTCCGCAAAGGCGGAAGGCTGAGAACATACCCCTTGAACCTGATATGGGTAATACCAGCGTAGGGAGGCACTATGAAACGGTATTCCTTTGCTTTCTTTTTTCTCACCTTTTTTGTATCCATAAGT
>CAYXZO010000040.1:18604-20845 GCA_964469505.1 uncultured Lentisphaeria bacterium
TTCTCCACCCTCAGTCGGACTGAAATTCAGCAGAATTATGTCCTGGAAGATGTACCCATGGTTCTGCGTCGCGAGCCGGGAATCTATGCCTACAGTGAGTCCGGTAGTGGGACCGGATACAGCTATGTCTCCATTCGAGGCTTCGATCAGAGTCGGATCAGTGTGTTGATCGATGGCGTGCCCCTTAACGATAACGAGAGTCATGAGGTTTACTGGGTGGATCATGGTGATATCCTGTCCGGCGCCGGTGACGTGCAAATTCAGCGGGGGATCGGCAATACGCTGTACGGGGCCAGTGCCTTCGGGGGAGCTATCAATGTACAAACACGGGTGCATCATGCCGAAAGTGGTGGCTCTTTTTCCCTAGGGGGAGGATCCTACAACACCCTCAAAGGGCGCCTGGAAGTTTTCAGCGGTCCTTCCTGGAAGCCGGGCTGGGAAATCGCCGCCCGCTATTCGGGTATAGTCTCGGACGGTTATCGGGTGGATTCCCGCTCCAAACAACACGCCCTATTTTTAGGGATCAACCGCAATGCCGGTCGGTGGCAACATGCTTTCCGGGCCTTGATGGGCAAAGAAATCAGTATTCTTCAATGGGACGGTATTGACAAGGCCTCATTGGGTGATCGGGAAGCCCGCCGGGGAAAATTATCCTGGGTGCATCCCTTTAAAGACGATTTTCTACAGCAAATCTATTCCCTGAATTCAACCTACCGTTGGCAGCCGGGTTTGGTACTGCGTAATGTTGCTTATGCCGTTTTCGGATCGGGCTTTTATGAGGTGCGCAAATATGGGGTGGATTATTACAGCTACAATCTAGACCGGGACGATGTCTATCCCGATAGCGTTGAAATCGATTCCTTGAGCACCGATTTGCTGCGCCGTAAATGGATTGTCAATCAGTACTTTGGCATAACTCCAGTGCTCACCTGGGAACAAGGATCGTGGCGGCTGGATGCCGGCTTGGAAGCCCGCACTTATCGGGGAAACCACTTCGGAGAAGTTATGGAGTTCTCCGATTCGCTTTTGGCACAGCGGTTACCACAACCTTATCGGTATTACGACTACACGGGGCGCAAGATCTCCCTAACCCCATTTGTAAACGTTAGATATCAGGTCGGGGAAAGGTTGTTTCTGAACGCCGGTCTGCAGGCCCAATACCATCGTTGGAGCCTGGATCAAGAACCCATCGTGCATTTCCCCGGTTATCGGTTGAAAGCCCGTTGGCTGTTCATCAATCCGCGCTTGGGAGCTACCTGGCAGTTGGAGGATAACCTCAGCTTGTTCTTCAATTGGGGTATCGCCCGCAAAGAACCGGCGGCCAAGGAAATTCTCAATGGCAGTGACGTATGGGATATGCCCCATAAAGCGGCCGCGGAGGAGATTTATGATACTGAAACCGGACTGCGCTGGACGACTGCCCGCGGGTCACTGGTGTTGAACGGTTATGTAATCGACTACCGTAATGAGGTGCTGTCCAAGATCTATGATTTTGCTCAGAGTGAGTTCGATGTGAAAGCCGCCGACATGACGCGTCATGCCGGTCTGGAAATGGAGACTTCCTGGCGCCTGTCCCACAATCTTCGTTTCATGGGGAATTATTCCTGGAGCATAAATCGATATGAAAGCGGCACATTTCAAGGGAATACCTTGCCCAATACGGTGAGCGCTCTGGCAAATCTAGGCATCGGTTGGCAATTTCTTCCATCCTGGCATTTGAATCTGAGTGCCCGCTACGCAGGGCGGCAGTATATCGATGATGAAAACACCGTGGATTTAGCTATCCCGGCGGCCTGGGTGACGGGCCTTGACCTGGTTGGATCGGTTGGTAGGGTGGAGATGCATCTGAAAATCGACAATCTCAACGATGCTTTATACTCCACTTATGGTTACGCCTGGGGTGGCGAAGGCTATTACTGGCCGGGCGCGACCAGGAATGGGTATCTGGTTGTCAAGGTGAATTTGTGATTGAGTGGGGGATGGAGGCTGATTGTTGAGTTGTAATTAATGGGGGGTAAGGGAGCAGTAAGATGGGGAACGGAGGATTCATAGGGTCTAAAGTAAGGAGCTTGCCATTCGATGCGGGGTAAGTTCCGAGTTTTGTTTTCAATTGCCACCAGCTTCAGTGTGTAGGAGAAAAAGCTAAAAAACAGGGGCTTAAGCCCCAGGCGGGTGGCCATACCCAAAGGTTTTGTAACGTTTTTTGTGTATGGAGGAATGGGCATAGAATCAAAGGGACAC
>CAYXZO010000041.1:0-19997 GCA_964469505.1 uncultured Lentisphaeria bacterium
GCTCGAGTAAAAACTCCAGGTCAGCGCGACTAATTCCGGGAGAATGGCTGGTACCGGTCCGCTTCCAGTCCCACTCCTGAGCTACTCCAGGTGCCACGATCAGATCTTTAAAGGAGCGTCCGTCCTCTAATTCAATCCTGCCCCATTTCACGGTAGCCACTATAGGTGGATTTTGGGATGTCTTTGGGGTTGTCATGGCTTGGATAAAATAATCTTTGTAACCCGTCGTGCCAGAGAGGGGAAGGTGGTTAACTTGCCACCGAAAATGTGTATTAATGAGGTTTTGCCGCGTCGGTGCACGTCGATTTTATAGTCGCGGGACAGGGTAGTAAGGGACCCCTTGGTTCCCACCAACGGCCGGACTCCGATTACGGTCTGGATAACATTTTCCTCTCGCAGTCGATGGGCAGGGCGGAGGTAGCGGTTCACTTCCCGCAAAAGTTGCAGCACATCTTCCCGCCGGGGGCGGACTTCATCCATGGGACCGGTTTCCAGTCGTTCAGTGGTGCCCACATAGGTTTGTTCCTGCTCTTTTTCTGGAATGACGAAGAATATGCGCCGGCCGGAGGTTTGTAACAGCAGGGCTTGAGGAACCAGTAGGCCCGGGAAAAACAGGTGCACCCCGCTCACCGGTCGCAAATGATAGCGTGCCGGCCAGGCAAAACGCCGGTTCACTTCTTCCACCCAAGGACCGGTGGCGTTGATCAAGTATCGGCTACGTACCGTTCCCCGCCGGGTCTCAATCAGGAATTGCTCGGAGTCCCAACTGATGCGGGTCGGTGGACAGTGGGACCATATGCGGCCCTTCAGGTGCCGGAATTCAGCAGCCAAATACCTCGTCAGGGCTGCATCATTAGTTTTGCCGTCCAGGTAATGATAAACCGCCCGCAGACCGGCCGAGCGTAAAGCCTTGAATTGTTTGGCAAAAGTCCTTGCGCCCAGACGGCCATGGCCGGCACCGGGCGCTCTGCCACTGAGCAGGTCATACAACCCCAAACCCGCACGAATCATCCAGGGTGGGCGCCAGTTGAAGTCGTAAACTGGTAAATAAAAAGGAATCAAATGCACCAGGTGAGGATAACGCCGGGCCAGATACTCCCGGTCGCGCAAGGCTTCATGGACCAGATGAAAATCAAAGGTTTCCAGGTAGCGCAAACCACCGTGGATCAAGCGGGATGAGCGTGAACTGGTACCCGTGGCCACCTCACCTTTCTCCAGGATCAATACCCGGAGCTTGTGCCGTCGAGCTTCCAGAGCAATGCCGGTACCGTTGATGCCGGCTCCTAAGATGACCAGGTCATAAACAGCTAATGGTTTTGATTTCTGGGGCATGGCCAGCCCAAATGTAGGGCATAGGGAGCAAATTCCCCTGTGATGAATTTATGATTGCTTTAGAAATGCAAATGAGCTTTAGTTACACTATTAGAGAGTTTTCAATCCCCTATTGTACATTTATTTCGACAGTACCAGCTTCCACGTCTGCCGGTAGCCGTTGATTAAGAGCCAGGTGAAATAAACGCGGCTTTGAATGTTATGGTAAAGATTAGCTTGTAGAGTGATAAATGGTTCGCTTGTACGCCGAATGGCCTATGAATTGCATTCTATGCTTTCATGATTAGCTTTCCCGCCGGGGAAAAGATTGTCATTGTCGGAATTAGAATACATACAAAAACGTGAAAGGAAGCAGGCATGGCCCGGATCGCCAGTTTAGACAGTTTCAAGGCCCTCCAAACACTGGGAATCGAAGGGCGCAGCTATCATTACTTTTCTTTACCTCATGCCGCCGGGGAGCGATTACAACGCTTGCCCATTTCGTTACGAGTGCTGCTTGAGAACTTGCTAAGGCATGAAGATGGAGAGAGTGTCACCCGGGAGGATATTCAGGCTCTATTGGACTGGAACCCTACGGCCGATCCCAGTCACGAAATTCAGTTTCGTCCCAGCCGGGTACTGCTTCAGGATTTCACCGGTGTGCCGGCGGTGGTGGATCTGGCGGTGATGCGGGACGCCATCAAGGAATTGGGGGGTGATCCTGAAAAAATTAATCCTCTGCAGCCGGTGGACCTGGTGATCGACCACTCCGTGCAAGTGGATTATTTCGGTACTCCCGAGGCTTTACGACTCAACTCCGAAGTGGAGTACAAGCGCAATCGGGAACGGTACACCTTTTTGAAATGGGGCCAGCAGGCCTTCAAGAATTTCCGAGTGGTGCCGCCGGATACGGGTATAATTCATCAAATTAACCTGGAATACCTGGCCCGGGTGACCTTTGCCGTGGAAGAAGCTGGCCGGTGGTGGTTGTATCCCGATTCGTTGGTGGGGACTGATTCGCACACCACCATGATCAACGGGCTGGGGGTATTCGGCTGGGGAGTTGGGGGAATCGAGGCCGAGGCGGCCATGCTAGGGCAACCCATTTCCATGCTGATTCCCCAGGTGGTGGGATTCCGCCTAACCGGGTCCTTGCCGCCAGGAGCCACGGCCACGGATCTGGTCCTGACGATCGTGGAAATGCTGCGGCAAAAAGGAGTGGTGGGCAAGTTCGTAGAGTTTTTCGGCCCGGCTCTAGCCAATATGCGGCTGGAGGATATGGCTACTATCGCCAATATGGCCCCTGAGTACGGCGCCACCATGGGCTACTTTCCGGTGAACGAGGCCACCCTGCGCTATCTGAGCTTCACCGGCCGCAGCTCCGAGCAGGTGGAGTTGGTCCGGGAATACACCCGGGCTCAGGGACTATTTTATCAACCGGGGGATCCCGAGCCACAGTACAGCGATTTGCTGGAATTGGATATTTCCACCGTGGAACCTTCGGTGGCCGGTCCGCGGCGTCCCCAGGATCGGATAGCCTTGAAAAATATTCACACTTCCTGGGCGGAAACCTATCCTAAACTCAAGGGAGAAAGTGCCGGTGAGGCGAAAGTTGCTACCAGTTCCGGAGAATATCAGTTGCAGGATGGAGCAGTAGTCATTGCCGCTATTACTTCCTGCACTAACACCTCCAATCCGGATGTGCTTATCGGCGCGGGGCTGTTGGCCCGGAAAGCGGTGGAGCGGGGCTTACAAGTCAAGCCCTGGGTAAAGACCTCTCTGGCCCCCGGGTCTCAGGTGGTACCAGAATACCTGCGCCGGGCTGGGTTAATGCCCTATCTGGAAACTTTGGGTTTTCACGTAGTAGGATTCGGTTGTACCACCTGTATTGGCAATAGCGGTCCACTGAAGCCGGAGGTGGCGGCGGCAGTGAAGAATTATGATTTAGTGGTAACCTCTGTATTGTCGGGGAACCGTAATTTCGAGGGCCGGGTGAATCCTTTAGTAAAAGCTAACTATCTAGCTTCTCCGCCGCTGGTGGTGGCCTACGCGCTAGCAGGACGGATCGGTTTCAATTTCGACACCGAGCCGTTGGGCCGGGATCAGGACGGACAACCCGTTTTCCTGCGGGATATCTGGCCCAGCCCGACTGAGATAGCCGAAGCGGTGAAGAACGCACTCCAGGCGGAGCAATTTCAGACCAAATATGCCGACGTTTTCCGAGGTTCGGAGGAGTGGCAAAAGCTGGAGGCTCCCCAGGGTGCTACATATACCTGGGATCCCAGCTCCACTTATATCCGTAAGCCGCCCTTTTTTGAGGGGTTAACTCTAGAAGTGCCCGCCCTCAGCGATATTAAGGATGCCAGGGTGCTGGCCTTGTTGGGTGATTCCATTACCACCGACCATATCTCTCCCGCCGGCGCTTTCAGCGCCGATTCTCCGGCCGGCCGGTATTTGCAAGCACAAGGTGTGGCGCCGGAGGATTTCAATTCTTTCGGGTCCCGTCGGGGCAACCATGAAGTGATGATGCGGGGAACTTTCGGTAATATTCGACTGCGCAATCAGTTGGTCCCCGGATATGAAGGCGGGGTGACTAAGAAGTTTCCGGAAGGAGAAACAATGAGCATCTATGAGGCCGCTATGGCCTATAAACAAGAGGGTACCCCTCTGATTGTGGTGGCCGGTAAGGAATACGGAACCGGCTCTTCCCGGGATTGGGCCGCCAAAGGTACCGCCTTGCTGGGAGTCAAAGCTGTACTGGCCGAAAGTTTTGAGCGCATCCACCGCAGTAATCTGGTGGGCATGGGGGTGCTGCCCCTGCAGTTTATGCCTGGGGAGAATGCCGCCGGGTTAGGGTTGACTGGGGAAGAAACCTTCTCTATTACCGGCATTGCGGAAGGATTGGAGCCCGGCAAGATTGTGAGTGTAACAGCGGTAAAGCCCGATGGCGGTGAAATAAGCTTCCAAGCACGCGTGCGCCTGGATACCCCCAACGAGTTGAGCTATTACCGCCACGGGGGCATTCTTCAATACGTACTGCGGCGTTTGCTGCAGGAAGACTGAACCGTCCAGGTGCGGAGTTTTAGGAGGAGGGCGAGGAGATGTTGCGACTGAACACCATCGGGGCAAAACGGGCGTGGTTGCTCCTGTTGATGGTTTTGCCCCTGGCTTGTCGCACCCCGGCTCCTGAAAAGAACCAAAAGAAGGGGAGTCAAATGGAACTAACTTCGCCTGCTTTCCGGATGGGAGACTTTATTCCGGCCAGGTACAGTTGTGAGGGTGAGGATTTTTCCCCGCCCCTTCAGTGGCAGGGGGTGCCAGAGGGCACCCGCAGTTTTGCTCTCACCTGTGTGGATCCCGATGCTCCCATGGGCGATTGGGTTCACTGGGTAATCTGGGATATACCGGGAGATTCTCGTTCCCTGCCGGAAAATATTGCTTCCCGCGAGCAGATCTTGTTCCGTCAGGGAGTAAACAGCTGGGGGCGTTTAGGATATGGCGGACCATGTCCGCCCCCCGGTCATGGAGCCCATCGCTATTTTTTCACTTTGTACGCTTTGGATATTCCCCAACTCAGTCTGGAAAGCAATACAGATCGAGCTGCGCTGGAGAAAACCATTCAGGGGCATATCCTGGCCCAGGCCCAGTTGATGGGACGTTACGAACGGAAATAGTATCGCCATAACGGCTAAGCTGATTAATAAGGGGGCGGGATGCACATGCTATGGATTCTTGCATTTATCATCCTTTTTCTTCTGGCAGGTGGGTGGTTTGTCTGGTTTAAGCTTTTCCAGAATGTGCAACGACCCCCTGGTAAAACACCGGCCGATTTAGGCCTCGCTTTTGATACTCTTTACATACCTACTAAGAACCAACGTCGCCTCCACGCTTGGTGGGTCCCGGCGGGAGAGAATCCGGAAGTGGCCCCCGTTCTGGTTCTGGTTCACGGGTGGAGTCGCAATGCGGCCCGGATGCTGCCCTACATTGAAGCTTTCCACCCGGCGGGTTTCAACCTGCTGGCCTTCGATGCACGTAATCATGGGGCCAGCGACGCCGATAGCTACGCCTCGGTTGTGAAATTTGCTGAAGACATTCTATCGGTATTGAAATATCTGGAGAACGAACGGTCGATCTCTCCTTCCCGAGTGGGGCTGGTGGGGCTTTCCATTGGTGGTTCCGCGTCACTGCTGGCCGCTTCCTGGGAACCGCGAGTGGGGGCAGTGGTCACCGTGGGGGCCTTCGCCCATCCGGCGGAGATCATCAACCGGGATTTAAAACAGCGGGGAAAACTGCTGGGCATGCTGGTAAAACCCATTCTAAAGCTGGTGGAGATGCGGATCGGGTTGGATATGGACACTATCGCTCCAGAGAACGTAGCAAAGCGCATTAAGAATCCTGTCTTGTGTATTCACGGAACGGCCGATGAAACGGTACCAGTGGATCATGCTCACCGACTGGGCGCGGTTTTAACGGGGAAAGACCAGGAGGTATGGTTGATTCCTGGGCGGGGTCACTCCGATTGCCACCTGGAGACCGGCTTTTGGGAGCGCGTTACTCGCTTTCTGGAAAAAGTGTTACGGGAATCACCAGCTTGAATAGGCAGTTGTAATCCCGAGGGCCGGAGTTAATTTTCTCCTGTGAGCCTCTTAAGACAGAGCAGCTCTCCTTGGGTGAAACAGTGATAATCCGTTTTTCATTAATATTCAGCTATTGTTAAACAAGGAGTTCAGCCGATGATCAAAAATGTCAAGCGAGTGGATGAGGTTACCATTCGCTTTGCCGGGGATTCCGGAGACGGTATTCAGCTTACCGGAACCCGCTTTACGGAAACTACAGCAATTGTAGGCAACGACCTCAAGACCTTACCCAATTACCCGGCTGAAATTCGGGCTCCGGCCGGTTCCCTAGCCGGAGTAAGTGCCTTCCAGATCATGTTCGGCTCCGGTCATGTGTACACCCCCGGCGATGCCCCCGATGTGCTGGTGGTAATGAATCCGGCTGCTTTGAAAGTGCACTTGAAGGACCTGAAGAAAGGCGGTATCATTATTGCCAATTCGGACGCCTTCACGGATAAAAACCTGCGGTTGGCCGGGTGGGAAAGTAATCCGCTGGAAGACAGTTCTCTAGCCGGTTATCAGGTTTATCCCATCCGCATGAGCAAGATGGTCTCCGAGGCCCTAGTGAATTCCGGCTTGAGTGCCAAGGCGGTGGAGCGCACGAAGAACATGTTCGCCCTGGGGTTGATCTTCTGGATGTACAACCGTCCCCTGGAACCCACTATAAAATGGCTCCGGGCTAAGTTTGCTTCTCGTCCGGAAGTGGCCGAAGGCAACATCACAGCCTTGAAGGCCGGTTATAACTATGGGGACACAGCCGAGATTTTTACCACCACCTATCGAGTGGAACGGGCCAGCTATGAACCGGGCAAGTATCGGAGCATAACAGGCAATGAGGCTGTGGCCTTTGGTTTAGTGGCCGCCGCTCACAAAGCGGGCAAAGAGTTGTTCCTAGGGAGCTACCCCATCACGCCCGCCAGTGAAATTCTCCATACACTTTCGTATTTAAGGAATTACGGTGTCAAGACCTTTCAAGCTGAGGATGAGATCGCCGGAATTACGTCTGCTATCGGAGCTGCCTATGCGGGGGATCTGGCGGCTACCACCACATCGGGTCCGGGACTGGCTTTAAAAACCGAGGCCCTGGGACTGGCGGTTATGACCGAGCTGCCATTGGTGGTGGTGGACGTTCAGCGGGGTGGTCCCAGCACTGGTTTGCCCACCAAGACGGAGCAGTCGGATTTGTTCCAGGTCATTATGGGCCGCAACGGCGAGGCGCCGGTGGCAGTTCTGGCTGCCAGTACCCCTTCTGATTGTTTCGATACCGTGTTCACCGCCGCCCGCCTGGCGATGCAGTACATGACCCCAGTGCTGGTCCTGACCGACGGTTACCTGGCCTTTGGTTCCGAGCCCTGGCACATTCCCGATCCGGACCGTTTACCTCGAATCGAAGTCAGCCATCCCACGGCATCCCAGAACAGCAATGGCGAAGCCTTTCATCCCTATGTCAGGGACGAGCGTACCCTGGCCCGTCCCTGGGCACTGCCGGGCACACCGGGGTTGGAACACCGCATAGGTGGTCTGGAAAAGGAACACATCACCGGGGATGTAAGCTACGATCCCGATAATCACCAGTTGATGACCGAACTACGCCGGGATAAGGTGAACCGAATCGCGCAGGAAATTCCCCCCACGGAAATTTTCGGTTCCCAGAAAGCCAAACTGGGTATCGTGGGCTGGGGCAGCACCTTTGGGGCTATACGCGTAGCCGTTCAACGTTTGCTGGACAAGGGCTATGAAGTGGGACAGGTTCATTTGCGCTACCTCAACCCCCTGCCCCCCGATTTAGCGGAAGTCCTGGAAAATTTTGAGACCTTGTTGATCCCCGAACTGAATTTGGGTCAGCTGGCATTCATTCTGCGGGCCCACTTATTACGCCCGGTGGAGCAACTGAATAAGGTTCAGGGCTTACCTTTCCGGGCTTCGGAAATCGAAAATGCCGCTTTGCGCATTTTGCAAGCATAAAGGGAATAGAAAATGGCGGAAACCACAAGTATTGCTTCCGAACCCTTAAAACTGACAAAAAAGGATTTTATCGCTCCCCTGGATGTCCGCTGGTGTCCGGGTTGTGGTGATTATTCCATCCTGGCACAAATACAGAAAATCCTGCCGGAGATGGGAGTTCCCCGGGAAAACTACGTCTTCGTATCCGGGATAGGATGTTCCAGTAGATTCCCCTATTACATGAACACCTACGGCTTTCATACCATCCACGGTCGCGCGCCAGCCATTGCCACGGGGGTCAAGTTGGCTAATCCCGAACTGGTGGTTTGGGTTATTACCGGTGACGGTGACGGCCTTTCCATCGGCGGCAACCATTTCCTCCACGTGCTGCGCCGTAATGTGGATTTGAACATCGTTCTGTTTAACAACCGCATTTACGGGCTCACCAAGGGTCAGTTTTCCCCCACTTCTTTGCTGGGGCAAAAGACCAAGTCCTCACCCTTCGGTAACATTGACCGTCCAGTAATTCCCGCCTTGGTAGCCTTTGGCGCCGAAGCCACCTTCATTGCCCGGGCCATCGATGTGGATGCGCCCCATCTGCAGGAAGTTCTCAAAGCGGCCCAGCGTCATAAAGGCGCCTCCTTTGTGGAGGTATATCAGAATTGCGTGATTTTCAACGATGGCGCTTATGAGGATGTCCACAGCAAGAAAACCCGGGCGGACCACGCCCTGTTCGTGGAGCATGGTAAACCGATGGTTTTCGGCGCCAATCGCGATAAGGGGATTATTATTGAAGGTAGTCACCCCAAAGTGGTGCCCCTGGGTGGCGAGTACACCGAAGAGAATATCCTGGTACATGACAAAGCCAATCCCATCATCACCAATTTGCTGCTGCAGATGACTCTGGATCCGCGTTTCCCGACACCTTTTGGGGTTCTCCGCGAGGTGGAGGCCCCCACTTACGAAGCAGCCCTCGTTGAACAGATGGAAGAGACGCGGGAGAGATTGGGTCCCGGCACACTGGAGAAATTGTTCTACTCCGGTGATGTTTGGGAGGTAAAAAAATAGGGGGGATAAACTGTGCAATTTGACGATGAAAAACTCAAATCCGCCCTCCTGGAGCTGATCCGTCGGACTGCGACCCAGTTGCCGGACGACGTGGTTCAAGCTCTGGAGCAGGCCCGGGAGCGGGAGGCACCAGGAAGTCCGGCTTATAATGTCTTTGGTATGATATTGGACAATATCGCCGTGGCCCGGGAAAAGTCGATACCTATCTGTCAGGACACCGGCACCAATATCTATCTCATTGATCTGCCGGTAGGCGTTTCAATGCGGCGGATAACGAAGATTATCCGGGAAGCCACCGCCGAAGCGGTAGCCCATAGCTATTTAAGGCCCAATGCGGTGGATCCCGTAACGGGCCAGAACACCGGCGATAATCTGGGAGAGGGTCAACCCTATTTTCATTTTGAGGAATGGGATGAGCCGGCCCTGCGTTTCCGGCTGATGCTGAAAGGCGGGGGCTGCGAAAACGTGTCCACCCAGTACAAACTGCCCGACAGCCGCTTGAAGGCCGGTCGCGATTTGGACGGCGTTTACAAAGTGATCGTTGATGCGGTACAGAATGCCCAAGGGCTGGGGTGCGCCCCGGGGATTATCGGGATCGGCATTGGCGGCGATCGGTTGACCTCGCACTTAGCGGCCAAGACCCAGCTGTTTCGTCCTTTACCGGACTCCAATCCCAACCCGGAACTGGCCCGGATGGAAGAGCGTTTGTTGAAAGACCTGAACACCCTTGGGGTGGGCCCCATGGGCTTCGGGGGGCAAACTACAGTCCTGGGGGTAAAAATCGGAACCATGCACCGGTTACCGGCCTCTTTCTTTGTGTCGGTGGCTTACATGTGCTGGGCTGACCGACGCCATTCCATGACTTTTAAAGCCTCGGGGGAGGTGGTTTATGATTAAGCTGGAATTGCCCATTTCGGAGACAGCAATCAGAGAATTGCGTATCGGCGATGAAGTTTCCATTTCCGGAATTATGGTCACCGGCCGGGATGCGGCTCATAAATATATGCATGAGAATTGGCCCCAATGGTTGGAACCCATTTTAAAGGACCGCATGATTTATCACTGCGGGCCCATCGTAAAACGGCTTGAAGACGGGAGCTACTCTTTCGTAGCAGCTGGCCCCACCACCAGCATTCGGGAAGAACCCTACCAGGGTGCGGTGTTGGAGCGTTACCAGGTTCGGGGGGTCATCGGCAAAGGCGGTATGGGCCCTAAAACCCTAGAAGCTTTGCAGAAAGTTGGGGCGGTCTATTTACATGCGGTGGGCGGCTTGGCTGCCGTTCTGGCCCAGAGGGTGGTCAAGGTGCACAATGTGTTTTTGCTGGAAGAACTGGGAGTTCCGGAAGCCATTTGGCAAATCGAGGTTCAGGATTTTCCCGCGGTGGTCACTATGGACAGCCACGGCGGTTCCTTACATGAGGAAATCCGTAAGAAATCAGCCCAGGCTGCAGCCCAGCTGTTGGGACTGTAAAGCCGATCTGGCCTCCGGAGCTCCCCCAGTGGGAATAATAGGAGGCTGATATTCTAGGTCCCCAATTTAAAGCCCGCTTTCAACGCGCGGTCATCATCGCTTCGGCCATCACCGGCATGGTGGTGGGGTGGATCTGGTATCTCTCGCTGGATTTGCCCCGGTTCGAGGAGTTGGAACGCTTTGACCCCGATTTGGTGACCCAGATCGTTTCCCAGGATGGGGAAGTGATCCAGGAGCTGTTCACCACCAAGCGGGAGTTGGTTCGTTCGAATCAAATACCCGATTATGTAAAGCGAGCACTAATTGTTACTGAAGACCAGCAATTCTATTCCCACTGGGGGATGAATGTATTTCGCACGTTGTACAACGGGTTGTTACTGGTCTTAACTCAGCAAATCCACGGTGGGGCTTCTTCCATCACCCAGCAGTTGGCCCGCAATCTTTACAAAAGGATCGGTTTCAAACAGACCTTCGTGCGCAAGCTACGGGAACTCATCACCGCAGTGCAGTTGGAGCATACTTACACCAAGTCTGAAATCCTCACCATGTACCTGAACACGGTTTATTTCGGACATGGAGTTTACGGTATTCAGGCCGCGGCGCAGAAATATTTTCATAAAGATGCGGAAGACTTGACGCTGGATGAGGGAGCGCTGTTGATTGGCATGCTCCGCGCTCCAGCTTATTACTCCCCCTTGAAGCATCCCGAGCGGGCTCGGCATATCCGCAATGTGGTCCTGAACAACATGTTCCGCGAGGGGGTCATCAGTGCGGTGGAACGAAATTATTATCGTTCCATGCCTATCATTACTGCTCCGCCCGACAGTACGGAAAAACGGGAACTGGCACCTTACTATGCGGAATATGTCCGCCAGTTTATGGAAACCCAGGAAGATAGCCTGCGGGTGAATATTTACCGGGACGGACTAACCATTCTGACCGGTCTGGATGCCAGGCTGCAACGCATTGCGGTTAAAGCCGTGCATGATCAGTTGGAGGTGTTGCAAAAAGAGTTTAATGCCCGACTGCTGGACACTACCACCAATGAGTTAGCCCGTGTTCTGGAGGGTACCGGCTACAGTGTCGATTCTGTGCGTAAGATGATTCGGGGAGAAATTCCCCTGGCGCCGGATCTGCGCTCCCGTTTAGTGGTGCAGGGAGCTTTGGTGGCTCTGGATATAAATACTGGCCAGATCAGAGCCCTGGTAGGTGGCCGTAATTTTGTAGAATCAAAATTCAACCGCGCTACTCAGGCACGACGCCAGCCGGGTTCGGCTTTTAAACCTTTTCTGTACACTGCCGCGATAGATAACGGTTATCCCGTCACAACTCGTTTGCTGAACCAGCCGGTGGTAATCAAATTCGGTGATACCCTGGATTGGCGCCCAAAGAACTATGACTTAAGTATTGGAGGCCCCACAACCCTGCGGGAAGGGCTGCGGCGCTCCCTGAATCTGGTAGCGGTGCGGGTGATACAAGAATTGGTCAAGCCCCGGGTCGTGGTGCAATATGCCCACCGATTGGGTCTCACCACTCCGTTGAGGGCGGTGGACGCTTTGGCGTTGGGAACCTCGGAGGTGATTCCTCTGGAAATGGCCGCTGCCTATGCCGTGTTTCCCAGGTTAGGGATTTGGATTCAGCCTCTGGCGGTTCTGGAGGTACAGGATCGCTACGGCGGGATCTTACGAAAGTATACTCCTGAACGGCGGGAAGTTTTGGGACGGGGTACTTCCTATATAATGGTTTCCTTACTACAGACGGTAGCCAGCCAGGGAACAGGCCGCGGGATGCGGACCCGCTTTCATTTCATGGTTCCGGCGGGAGGGAAGACCGGTACCACCCAGGGCTTTACCGATGCTTGGTTTGTGGGATTCACCACTAAACTATCCACGGCGGTATGGGTGGGGATGGATTCGCCGGTGGTCAGTCTGGGGCCGCACCAGTCGGGAGCCCGGGCCGCACTGCCCATCTGGGCCAAGTTCATGAAACAGGCTTACGAAACCCTAGGATGGGAGGGCGAGGAATTCCCCGTCCCCGAAGAGGATGTCATCTTTCTGGATGTTTGCAACCAGACTTTCAAGCGGGCCACACCCTATTGTACCCCAATCAGGGAGGTCTTTTTGCCGGGGACGGAACCCACCGAATATTGTGACATTCATGGCCGCCGTCGTCCATCTCAGCGGATAGAGTTTTAGCTTCTCTTCAATTCTTTAGCGGAAATTCAGGGGGGTAAAGTGAAGAGAATTACTTTCAGAAAGTAAAGTGTTTTATTTGCTCGCCGCGTTCCCCGATGGTGGTCATGGCTTCGATCCCGATTTCCAGATGCAGATCAACGAATTTGCGATCAACACTACGGTCCATTTCTTCCGTTTTTATGCCTTCGGGGATCAAGGGGAGGTCGCTTACCAAAAGCAAGGCACCACGGGGGATTTCGTTGGCCAGGCCGGTAATGAAAATAGTGGCGGTTTCCATATCGATGCCAAGAGCTCGAATCTCCCGTAGATATTGCTTGAAATTGGAGTCCCATTCCCAGAGGCGGCGATTAGTAGTGTAAACGACCCCGGTCCGGTATTCCAAGCCCCGGCGCACCATGATTTGGGACACGAATTTGTGTAGTTTAAAACTAGGCATGGCCGGCACTTCGGGGCGTATGTAATCGTTACTGGTTCCCTCGCCACGAATGGCGGCGATGGGTAAGATAAAGTGTCCGATTTCGGTGGATTTTTTAAGCCCCCCACACTTCCCTAGGAACAGCACTCCTTTGGGCCTTACGGCGCAAAGTAAATCCATCACCGTGGCGGCGTTGGCACTGCCCATGCCGAAGTTGATGATCGCCAATCCATCCTGATTAACGGCCGCCTGCATGGGCCGTCCGATGCCGTGAATGGAAACGTTGAAACGTTCCGCGAACTTTTGGAGATAAGTATCGAAATTGGTCAGTAGAATCCAATCTCCGTAAGCTTCGGCCGGTAGGCCGGTGTAACGTTGGATCCAGTTTTTAGCTAAGGTGTATTTATCCGGTAGCATGGAAAAAAGATACACTAATCCAACGAATTCCCCAATTGCCGATATTTGTGAAAAATGCTTGGATGGCTGGGAACCGAGATTCAAATTGATCTAAATGTTGCATTCAGGTAAGAGTCGCCTTGGGGTGTTAATTATTTTTTTCAGTCTGATTCTGACCGGTTGCACTTCTCACCCGCTAATTTTTCCTGAGCCGCTGAAATCCGGTGAATCGTTTCAGGGCATAATCCTCTCGGCAGAAAATGTTGCTCCGCAGTATGTCTACCGGCGGGGCTTGAGTGACCGAATGGATTTGGGTTTGCGGATAGGTTTTCCGCCGGTGCATGGTTCAGGGATTGACTGGAGTTTGCTGATGTTGGCCCAGGATGGCCGGTTCCACACTCTAAACTTGGGCTACACTTATGCCGAGCAGCAGACCTGGGATTTGACTTACCTGAATTCCAAACGTCGCTGGGGTAGGAAAGCGGTCGTCAAAAATGGCAAACGATATTTGGTCAAAGATAAAAGCAAACCCAATTTCAGTTTCTTTGGTTTGCGGTACATGTACATAAGTAATGGGATCTGGAAAAAAAGCGCCACCCGCATGGGGTTTCTTTATGGAATGAACTACAGTTATCGTTGGGGATGGGAGGTTGGTTATTTTTTCGAGACGCCGTTGAGTTTGCAAACCCAGACTAAACCGGTCACTTTGCCGCAAAGCTACGAGAAGTACACGGGTTTGACTTTGCGTTTCTGGTTTGCCTGGAAAATCGTTAAAAAAGGCTCCTAAAATATTTCATTTTTATGACGAAGGTTAGTGGAATTGAAAGACCTTGTTATCCACTAACCCTCGTTCTATCTTGAACTTAAGATTGAAAAAATGGTGTTATTCCCACAATTGGCGATGGCCAATGAGGGTGGGATGGCCGTAAGTAAGTGGAGTGGAATCAAGAAGATAATTTGACTACCAAATAACAGTGAGGAGAACAAAATGAAGCGGTTCCTGGGCATAGGAGTCTCGGTTTTATTGCTTTTGGGCCAGATTTGGGCAGCGCCGGGAGCAAAACGTTCCCCCAAAGCGGATCTGAAGAATGTCCCCAAGACTAATCAAGCAGGGACTTTGCAGGTGGACTGGACTCCCCAAAGAGTGCAGGATGACGGCTTGCGCGATATCGATTTGGCCTATCATGACGGCACTTTCGAATCCCAGATCGGATGCGGTGGTAGTTGTGCTTTTGCGGTCCGCTTTACCGCTGATATGCCCATGTTCCTCACGGGTCTTACCCTTTATTTCCAAGGGGATGCTTCTGAAACGGCGGGATATATAAGCATTTACGCCGACCCCGATGCTGGGGTAGCAGGCCCCCCTAGCCAACCGGCCGGCCCTAATGATGGAACCGCAATTTGGGAATCCGGCCCCGTGGATCTCTCCTCACCTGATGGTTCTTTGATTTCCGTTAGTTTGCCCATTGAGAATCTGCCTATCGATGGCGGTGATTTTTACGTGGTAGTTTGGGAGCAAACAAACTTTTTGGGCATAGCTAATGACCTACAAATGAACTACCTGGATCGCAATTGGGTTTATACCGGCAGTTGGACCACTATAAACGACGCTGTGGGTGGCGATCCAACCCTCACAGGCAATTTTGGTATAACGGTAACTTATATACCTCAAAATATTACCGGCTCTTACATGGTGGTGTCGCCTACCAATATCGACTTCGGCGTCATTCAAATCGCTGACGGGGCAGTTTCCGCTGATGTTACTATCAGTAATTTCGGGGATACAGCTTTTGATATCACCGATATTGTCATTGATAACCCTGATTTCAGCACGTCATTATCACTGCCGGCCACAGTTCCAGCGGACAGTTTTATTACCATGGATGTGGTTCTTACCCCTGCGACTACTGGATTGGTGGAAGCTACTTTCACTATCGTCAGTACGGCGGATAATATTGATACTGCACTGGTTCACGCTGCTGCTATGGTATATGACGGCTTCCCCCAGTATCTAGTCTGGAATCCTGCAGCTTCACCCAGTGCTGCAGAGATTGTCAGCACTTTAGAGGGAATGGGATACACGGCTTTTGAGACTACCGATTTGTTTTTCTTCGGTGATCCAGTACAGGTTGGCTATGATGCCGTTTTTGTCTGTTTGGGGATTTACCCTGATAACTATGTATTGAGTGAAGATCAACCTGAGGTAGCGGCACTGGTCTCATTCGCCCAAAGTGGGGGAGCTCTTTATATGGAGGGCGGAGATACCTGGGCTTTTGATTCTCCCACCAGCTTACACAGCTACTTTGGAATCGATGGCATCAGTGATGGATCAGGAGACCTGGATGAAGTGGTAGGGGTCGGATTTGCAGCAGGGATGGATTACCCCTATGCGGGTGGTAATTCATGGATTGATCATCTGGCTCCCCTTGGGCCGGAACCATTTGTAATTCACCTAAATCCTGCTGATAGCGCCGCCTGTGGTATAGCCTGGAATTCTCCGACGACCCACACTATCGGGACTTCATTTGAATTTGGTGGTTTGGTTGACACGACCTACACCAAAGCCGATTTGATGGCGGCTTACCTGGAATTCTTCACCCAGCCGTACACTGACAATGTGCCGCCTCAAATCTCTGGGGTGACCAGTTTTGAATATACCCTGGACACCACAGGTCCCTACGTCATCCAGGCTGTGGTGACTGACAATACTCAACTTTCTTCCGTGAGCTTGTATTACAGCCTTAACGGTGGTGCTTTCACGGAAGTGGCGATGATTGATTCCGGCAATGGTTTGTATTCCGGTGAAATTCCAGGACAACCGGTGGGTACTACCGTTGGTTTCTATGTCAGCGCCACTGACACCGCTGGTAACACTGCGGTAGAGCCGGCAGATGCTCCCAATGAATTGTACGTGTTTTCAGTTCTGTCTCACCTCCCGCCAACTTATGTAACTGCCGAATCAGGTTTAGACGGACATGTAGTTTTGAACTGGATGCCTCCGGGTACCGAGCAACCACCCATAATCGAATGTGCCGATTTTCAAATCACCCAGTTGCCCTATAGTGATTTTGGAAGCAACGCCGGGATGGGCGATGACTTCGACGTGACTTTCAGTGACGGCGAAGATGTGGCTTATCAGATTGATGTGGTCGGCAATCCCGTTACCCTGACCATTACTTTGTGTAACGGCACCGATTACGATTCCAAGCTGGAAGTGTTTTACGATGACTGCCAGACTTCCACTGGGTATTACAATGACGACTTCTGCGGCCTGCAGTCTGAGTTGGATAATGTGTATCTTGAGCCTGGAACTTACCTGATTGTAATTGATGGTTTCGGCGGTGCCACGGGCAACTATTACCTGGATGTTTACGAACAAACCGAGCGCGTTGCCCCCCATGACTATTTTGCTGGCGCCCTGCAGCATGAGGTGAGTAAGATCCAGTCCAATGGTTTAGAGCTGGCTTCCCAAACACTGAGTTCACCGGCTAGGCGCTATTACCGCCCAGCAAACTTCCGGGAACTCCTTGGATTTGGTATCTACCGTAATACCGCTTCCCCAGTCCTGATTGATCCAGCCTACCAGGTAGTGACTCTAGATTCGACTGTTTTGACATATGATGACACAGGACTTTCCAACGGCACTACCTACTATTATCGAGTAAGTGCGATTTATTCCGATGGCGAGGCGGCTTCCGGGGAAGTTGCGGCCACTCCAGTAAACTATCCGCCGGCCGCCCCACAGAATCTGGTGGGCACCGCGGATGGGTTGGTTGCAATCCTGGACTGGGATGATAATACAGACTATGATTTGGCTTACTACAATGTATATCGAGATGAAGTCTTAATCGATACTACTACCGTTTCTGCTTATTATGATAGTTTGAGCATCGGCGGTCTGCACCTTTACCAAGTCACAGCAGTGGATGCCGATGGGGCTGAATCCGATCTCTCAAATAGAGTCCAGCTAGTTGTCGGCAACGACCCGCCTATGAATTTACGGGCGGAATCGGGTTTGGACGGACAAGTTGCGTTACAGTGGGATCCGCCGGGAACGGAAGGGCCACCGCAACTGGATTGCGCGGATTACGTAATAACCGGACTACCCTTCACGGATGTGGGTAGTAACGCCGGCATGAACGACGATTTCGATGTGATGGGTAGTGATGGTGAAGATGTCGCTTACCAGCTTTATCTCCCCACGGATGCCACTATTGATGTAACTCTGTGCTCAGACAACACCGACTATGATACCAAACTGGAAATTTTCAACGCTGACTGTTTCACCTCTACCGGGTATTATGACGATGACGATTTTGATTGTTCAGTAAACATCCTTCAATCTGGAATTTGGGGCGCTTATCTACCTGCCGGAACGTACTTAATTGTTGTGGATGGCTTTGGCGGTAGCACAGGCAATTATGAAATCAACGTCACCGAAAGTGTAGTCGCCCGTCGGCCGATTGCCGATAGAAACGACGCTATGGCGTATGAAATGCGTAAGCTGGCTCGGGCGCATATAACTCCTACTCGCCACGATCTGGCTTCGGCACCGTTGAGGCTGGCCCGACCGATGGAATACTCCGGGTTCCTGGTATACCGGGATGGCGTAGTGGTTTCCGATACCCTGGATCCGGATACATTGAACTACGTTGATCAGTATTTACCCAATGGTGTTGAATACTGCTATGTAGTTCAAGCCCTCTATCCGGATGTAAACAGTAACTCTAACGAAGCTTGCGCCACTCCGGAGAACCATCCTCCAGCACCCCCGCAAAACCTGGAGGGTGTAGTTAACGACCATGATATTACACTGACCTGGAGTCCCAATACTGACTATGACCTGGCTTCTTATAACGTTTATCGGAATGATACTCTAATCACCAACCTGACCGATACCACCTACAGTGAACATCTACCTGTAAGTGGAATTTACGTTTATAACGTCACTGCGGTGGACGCCGAAGGAGCGGAATCGGCTTACAGCAATACGGTTATCTTACCTGTAGGTAACTTACCTCCCTCAGCCGCCCGAGCTGTTTCCGGTTTGGATGGAGCTGTGGATCTGTATTGGATGGAGCCCGGCATAATCGGTGGCGCTGGCTTAAGTGAAGGTTTTGAAAGTGGTATCTTTCCACCGGAAGGTTGGACCCAGATAATCAACGATGCCAATGCCAGTTGGCAGTTGTATGACAGTACCAATAATGCCGAAATGGTACACTCTGGCTTATATAGTGGCGGTGTCTGGTGGGATTTTGACCATCAGGATGAGTGGCTGATTACTCCTGCATTTACCGTAGGAGCGACGGATCAATTAACCTTCTGGTCCTATGCCTACCAGGGATCCCAATACGGAGATCACTACTACGTCAAAGTTTCCGCGGATGGTGGTCAGACATGGGATGTGGCGCTGGATATGTCCGCCCTGCCGGTCTACGACAATCCGGATGCTAACAACTTCAACACCTGGATTACACCTTACACCGTGGACCTTAGCGCTTACGCGGGTCAGACCATCCAATTGGCTTTTCATGCCATTGACGTGAATGATCCCAACGATCCCAATTATCCGGGGCTATGGTACATCTGGATGATAGACGACATCGAGGTAGGTCCCCCTGGAGCGGCTCCTCGTTTTGTGGCCCATACAGGTCTTCGGGGGTTGGAGATTCCCAATGCTGCTCGTGCTACTGCTGCGGTGGATTGGTCTTTTCAGCACCGGCAATTACATGGTAACAGGCTGAGGTCTATCCGTTGGGCAACCCCAATGGTAGTGCACACGGTGAGGCCAGAACTACGCTCACAACTTATGGGTTACAGCATTTACCGTTCGGATACCAGCCCAGTTGCCTTGGATGATGCTCATCTCATAGCTGATCTGGATACCCTCACTTTCAGTTACCACGATTTCCCCTTAATCAACGGACAAACTTACTATTATATCATTACTGCCAATTACACTGATGAAATCTCAGCCACGGGAGAGCTAAGTGCCACACCCCAGAATCATCCCCCGGCAGTCCCGACGGGGTTGACGGGTGTAGGCGATGAACAATTGAATGTAACTCTTGACTGGGATGACAATACCGATTACGACTTTGGTTATTACCGTGTTTATCGGAATGATGTTTACATCGCGGATGCCAATACATCTGAGTTCTCGGAGACCTTGGATTCATCTGGCATCTACACTTACTACGTGACTGCGGTTGATACCGGTGGGCTGGAGTCCGAGCCCAGTGAGGCAGTCGCGGTATTAGCGGGTATGTTGCCTCCTGGCAGAGTCAGAGCCGTTTCGGGCTTGGATGGGCAGGTGGATCTCACCTGGACTCCGCCGGGAGTCACGGGGCCCGAACCGCTGCCGTGTGCTGATTTCATCATTGAGGAACTACCTTTCTCTGACGTTAACAGCAACGCTGGTATGGGTGATGATTTCGATGTTACCGGTTCCGACGGCGAAGATGTAGCCTATCAGATCTACATATACGAAGGCGACGTCATCGATATCACCTTCTGTTCCGCTAATACTGACTACGACACCAAAGTGGAGATTTTCAATGCCGATTGTATGACCAGCACGG
>CAYXZO010000042.1:0-3182 GCA_964469505.1 uncultured Lentisphaeria bacterium
CCAAGTATCAATTGTAGTGCCTATTCGAAATACGCTATCTTTCACAATCCTCAAGGTTATTTTCTCGGGAAAACCTTCTGCATTTTTATCGACAGAATACTCAGGGAGTGTTTTGTAGGAAGTTATCCCGAATCTGGTAAATACTGTGAAATGTTTAGCAACATGAAGGGTTGGTTCCACACCAAGAGTAAAAATATTGTGGCCTTTCCAAGTTGTGCCAAAGACGTATTTATATTGATCATCCGCATTGCGGTAATAGTAAAAGTAGTCAATGCCGGTTTTATAGTACTTTATTTGTGAAAATACTTTAAAATCCGTTTTTTCGCCCTTAAATAATTCATAGAAATAGGCAACCCCAACCGACCATTCACCATTCGGTTGATATTCCATAGTATCACCGAATGATTCTTCTGAATGACCTCCCTCGTATGCAAACCCGCCTGAAATCTCAAAACTAGAACGGGCGAATGGTTTTACCTCCATAGCGAATGTTGCAACTGAAGTTGTCGACCAGGTCAATGGCCCGGTTAAAAAAGATTTCAAAGTCAAAGAGCCAGTTTTAGATAAAGCAGTGGAAGAAAATAGCACAAGCAAAGTAATTAACCTTTTCATTACTTTCCCCTTCCGTTTTTCATTGATAGTCCAACCGAAAATTACATGAAGCGCTGAATTATTTTTTCTGGATAAGACTTCTTTGGTAACTATCAATCTTTGGTGGCGAATGAATGATAAATACTGTCATGTTTACATGTAGCCGCACAAAGTCTTTATCGTATCGTTTCGACGGTTTTCTAATGAAAGCGAAAGATTTTGTTTAAATCCAACTCTCTTAATATAACACGTATCAGAAATCCTTCATTGCCTGGGGCCTAAAATACCTATCTATTATCTACTAAGAATAAATTGAGCAAAGCTTACAAATAAGCCAATTAAAAAATGCCTTACGCTTCCCCCAAATATCTGTCCACTACTCCCGCTACTGAGAATACTTCACGATGGTCAAAGGCGAAATCATTATGAACGTAATTCTCGTCTTCATCCACATGGTAAAGCCGTCGGTAATAATCTCGGCGGGTGCTGATGTCGGTTAAAGCTCGCACCAGCTCGTCGGCGTCCTCTCGGGTGGAATACATGGCAAAGCTGGCCCGCACCATACCCTTCTTAAGCGTCAGGGCGTATTTCAATTCATCAAAAGTAGTAACCCCCGCCTCAGCCATTAACTCGTCCTGAATCATAGTTTTAACATAGGGATGAGCACAGAAACACTGGTTCCGAACGGAAATGTTGAAGTAATCATTCAACACCGCCGCCACAAAGCCGTGGTCCAAGCCCCGTAAATTGAAGGCAATCGATCCTGCCCGGGGACAGGCGTCCAGGTCAGTGGAGCCATAGATAACCAGATCCGGAACTTCCTTCAACCTCTCCAGGGCATAGCGCAGGACCTGATCTTCTTCCTCCTGTAAAACCTCCATCCCGATACGATCCATAACTTCCAGAGCCGCAGCTAAAGCAATCAGTCCCGGAATGTTGGGGGTACCGGCCTCTTCCCGATCAGGAAAATCTTGCTTTACCCAGTAATCCTCCATAAAAACTCGATCTACCATTCCGCCCCCGACTTCCACCGGCTCTATGGCTGCCAGGTGCCTTTTGCGCGCCACCACGATGCCCGGGGAACCCGGTACATAGGTCTTGTGGCCTGAGAATACCAACGCATCAGGTTCAGACGTTCTATCTTTGGGATTGGATAGATACACCGGCAGATGAGCCACAGTTTGAGCTCCGTCTACCAGCAGATAAGCTCCATACTCATGTGCCAGCCGGGCGGCCTCTTTAATCGGATTGATGATCCCAGTTACGTTACTCACACCTGTCAGGGCTACGTAGTTTACCCGGTCTCCGTACTTCTCTAGGGCTTGCTTCAAAGCCGGCAGACTCACACACATAAGCTGGTTATTTTCCATGGCTACGGGAACATGGTAGACCTGGGCCATGTGTTTGCGATGGGGCAAGTCGTTGGAGTGATGTTCCATGATGGAAACCAGAGCCACATCTCGGTCCGGCCGTAATTGACGGTAGATACGAGCCATTCGATTAATGCCGGCGGTGGTACCACTCCCTACGGCGAAACAGGCGAACTCATCGGGGTCAGCGTGCAAAAACGAAAGAATACGCTCATGGGCCCATTGAAATTCGCGGGTGGAGATTTTAGCTCCGAAATGCAGTAAGCTATGGGTGTTGGCGTAATGGGAGTAGAAAGATTCTAGCACCGCGTGGGCGGCGCCCATCATGAGAGTCGTAGCAGTGGAATCCAGGTAAATCCGCCGTGTCAGCTCCCCTGTAGCCACCCGGTAGTGAGTGTTTAACCCTAAAAAATCGTTGCGGACCTTTTCAAATAAAGCCTTTCCCCTTCCACGTTCCATAGGCAATCCTACTAGATTCAGAGTTGCAAGGTTATGGTCATTTCCTGTTTATCGCGAATAATTTTTACCCTGACCTTTTGGCCGGGACGCAATTCTCCTAATCGATCCACATAATCGTAAATGTTATTAACGGTTTTGCCGTTGATACCTATGATCACGTCACCTTTTTGAAGCCCGGCTTTGGCCGCCGGTTTGCCATCAACCACACCTTCCAGCAACATACCTTTCACCGGAGAAGTGTAAGCAGGAATCACCCCCAAGGAAACTTTGAAACGCCGGTTCCCGTGGCCCCTGCGTTTCATAGGGGTCGGGATAAATTTCGGTTTCTCAGGCAAAGCAGCCAGCCGTTTCACTACCCGCGCCAGATATTGCACTACCCGAACCTCTCCCGCGGGATTGCATTTAGGCCAGTCGTCACTGGGTCGGTGATAATCCTTATGACTGCCGGTAAAGAAGAACAACACCGGAATCTTCTCGGCGTAAAAGGAAGCATGGTCACTCGGCCCCAAACCACTGGGGTTGAAAATGGTTTCCAAGCTGTCCGGAGCAACGGCCGCTTTCAGCAATTCGGGAAAAACAGAGGCTGTCCCAGTACCGCTGATGATCAACTGATTCTGCCGCAGCCGCCCAACCATATCCAGATTGATCATACATGCAATGCTGTCCCGCGGAACTGGCGGGTGGTCCACAAACCAGCGCGATCCCAGATCACCCTGCTCTTCGGCATCAAAAGCCACCAAAATGATCCCCCTTTTGAGTCGA
>CAYXZO010000042.1:3282-19626 GCA_964469505.1 uncultured Lentisphaeria bacterium
ATCACCCTGCTCTTCGGCATCAAAAGCCACCAAAATGATCCCCCTTTTGAGTCGATCACGGTGGGCAGCCAAGTATTCCCCCACTTCAAGCACTGCTGCTACGCCAGAGGCATTGTCGTCGGCTCCATTGTGCACCGCCTTGGTTTGCGGAGCCATGGAACCCGAGCCTTCTCCTCCCAGTCCCAGATGGTCACGATGGGCCCCGATTACAACCCACTGCCCGGCGTAGCGAGGATCAGAACCAGGTATTTTGCCCACCACATTACCAATGGTAGCTTCGTGACGAATGATATCTACGATTGCCTTAAGTTCGCCGGGAATCAGGCGCCCTACTGGTCCACTATTGGCAACGCTGACATCCTCTAGTTTCAGACCGGCGGCAGCGAGCCATTGGATTCCCACCGAGCGCTTGATTTGAATGACCGGAATTTCTTCCGGAGCATAACCTCGATGACGCTGGAAAACCGGCAGCTCGTCCGTGCCGGGATCAAGGAAAACAACACCGGCAGCTCCGTTATCACGAGCCAGCCGCACCTTACCACGCTCATTGATATTAACATGAATCGTGTCCCCCTCGGGGATTCCCCGCAAAACCAGAACCCATTTGCCCTTTACATCCACCCCGGTGTAATCGCCGGGTTGGGAAGAATCTTCATTAGACATACCATACCCCACAAAAACTACCGGCGCTTCAACTTGTCCATCTCCCGTCAAGTACAGGGGAACAAAGTCCTGGTTCGGTAGATATCTCTTGTTCTGCCACTCCAACGTCGTTTTGGGTCCGATGAAAAGGCTATCGATAAAAGGGAAAGGTTGGAAATAGCTGCTGTCACCGATACCGGGCTGGATACCGGCCCAACGAAAATTCTGGATGATGTACTGACGAACCTCACGCGCCTGGGGAGTTCCAGGGAAACGTCCCTTACGAGCCCCGTCGGCTAAAAACTGAAGATGAGCTCGTATCTCGGGAGCAGTGACGGCGGAGGGACCGCCGGGATGAAAGCGGATCATCAGCGGTTGACGGCAAGCCACAGCTACCAACAACAAAGCAGCAGGTGCCAAAAAACGATAGATCTTCATGGCGATATTTCTCCGTGTGTAATGTGATTTTTCCCAGCCATAGGACTTCAGGGTTGTTTGTCAATGGTAATATAGCTGTCCGTATGAGGGACCAAATCAGTTTGACGATTCTGGCCCTGCCTGCGGACCCACTTAAATATCTTGGACCTGGGTAGCAGCGACAGCCTGCGCGACCAGCCCGGCCACATCAAATCTGGATTCCTCCCGGCGGGCCGTTTCTAATTGGGCTCGCGTCACAGGATTGGGCGGTACAAGCAAAGAACAGCAGTCGTCCCCAGGCTGAATCGAAATCTCATAAGTGCCCAAGCTTTGTGCCAGAGCAACTATCTCCTTTTTGTCCATTCCTACGAGAGGGCGCAAAACGGGCAGCGTAGTAACTTCCTCAATGGCCGCCATATTTGCCAAAGTCTGGGAAGCCACCTGGCCTAATGATTCGCCGGTCACCAGCGCTTCGGCCCCCTCCTGACGGGCCAGAGCTTCGGCTATGCGAAACATAAACCGGCGATACAACACTATGCGGTAACGGGGATCGGCTTCTGCGATTATTGCCTGCTGGATGGGCGCCAAGGGTGAAAAATATAGGGGAATTTGGGGATGAAAATTGCGCAGATGTCGCACCAAGTCCCGGGCTTTGTCCTGAGAGGCACGGCTCATAAGGGGCACAGCGTGGAAATGTAACGCTAGGATCTCAGCTCCTCGCTTAAGCGCCAGATAGGCTGCTACGGGTGAATCAATCCCGCCTGAAAGCAAAACCACCACCTTACCGCTGGCCCCCACCGGTAAACCTCCCGGACCAGCTTCTTTGCTGACCAGCACCAGGGCCTGTCGTTGAACCAGTTCCACGCGACAATCCACGTCTGCGCCCTTTAATCGAACCCGCTTGCCAAGATTCTCCACCAAAAAGGCACCCACCTTACGATTGATTTCCGGTGAAGTGAGGGGAAAGTTCTTGTCCGCTCGTTTGGCGGAAACGCGGAAAGTCTCGAATTCCAGCGATGCCATAAGTTTCAGAGCCGCTTCCTGAATTGCGGACAATTCCTGCGGTACAACCAGGCCATAGCGCAGATTCTCAACGCCCGGAACCCGCTTTAAGGCTACCACTACCGCAATGCGTTCAGCAGGAGTAAGCTCTTTAATATCCACCACCAATCGGCCCCGCATTCGCTTTACTCGTGCCTGCGTCAGTCGGATACGCTCCAGGACCAGTTGCATATTGGCCTTTAACCGTTTTTCAAAATCGATCTGGTTACGGCCTTTTAAACCGATTTCACCATAATGGACCACCAAAATACTAGCTTGGGCTGCTGCTGAGGAACTCACTTGCACGGCGGTAAAATAGGACAGCAAAGCACAACTAAAAGCTGTGCCTGAGGTTTTATGCGGAACGAGGGACCTGGGGGGTAACCGTAAAGGTTGAGGCTCAACCGAATATCAATTCGATTATTCCCTCCGGCACCGGCCAGTAAGGCCAGGATATTTTGAGGTAACGGCCAATATCCGACGGAATACCGATATCCGCTAAAAAAAGTCTGCCGAAATAAGGACGGGCTGAAGCCTTTAGAAAGCCGGCTTTGGGAGCGGCCAGAGTCAGAGTGGCGGTGGCTGCAAAACAAGGTTCATAAATTTCGCCGGTATCGGTGTCCAATCCGGTTGGTAAATCCAAAGATAGGATCGGACTGGACCAAGTCTGGAAGCTGGTAACCAACTCCGCTACCCGCCCTCGGGGAGGTCCCTTAAGGTTGTAACCCACCAGGGCGTCGATAACTACCGCTCCATCCCATTGGTGAAGCAGATCTTCTTTGTGGAGTTCAAAAAAACTAACTCCCGATAGGCTAGCCAAGGTCGCACTACGAGCCTTCAGCAAGGGACTCATTTTTTCCCGATCGATCGTAGAGCACAGGGCAACTTTAATCCCCCGGTTAGCCAAGTGGCGTGCGGCCACCAATCCTCCGCCGCCGTTATTGCCTTTCCCAGCCAGAACGATGGCACCCCTCTCAAAAATCACTTCGCGGAAAAGCCTTAGGGCGACTTCCGCCAGGCGGCTGCCGGCCAATTCCATCATTTGCTCCAACATTACCCCGTACCGTTTCGTCACTATCTCATCAATCCGTCGCATCATATCCCGGTCCACTACGGGGAAATGGTCAATCGCCATACGCGGGAAATAGATAGTTTCAGCCGTGGTGGGAATCTTTTTTTCCATTAATTCCAGGCTTGCCTTTTCAGCTTCCCTGGGGAGCGAAAGTATAGGGATCGGCTAATTCGTAAGCTTGCCGATAGGCCGGGGGAATAATCTCATCCAGAAAGCTGCCTGGAGCTACCGGAGGGAAGAGCTCATCGTAACGCATTACACGATCCGGACTTATCCGCCGGTTAATGTGAGCTCTGGTCAGTTCTTCAGGGTGGTCCAAACCGGTGGCGGAAAGTAATTCGGCCGCTGCTTTTACCGTCTCAGCATGGTAACGGGCAACACGATGTTCCTTGTTCTCCACTACTAACCCAACCACCAATTGGGGATCCTGGGTAGTTATGCCGGTGGGACAGGTGTTCTTATTACACTCCAGGGCTTGAATACAACCCAGAGCCATCATCATGCCCCGGGCACTGTTGGCCATATCAGCTCCCAGAGCCATATTTTTCAGAATATCGAAACCGGTAACAATCTTGCCGCTGGCAATGAGCCTGATATTTTGCTTTAAATCAAATCCTTGCAGGCAATCGGAGACGAAAACCAGAGCATCCGTAAGAGGCATACCCACGAAATTGCTGTATTCCAGGGGCGCAGCTCCGGTTCCGCCTTCTCCCCCATCCACAGTGATAAAATCAGGATAGATTTCGGTGGTCAACATAGCTTTACAAATGGCCATGAATTCATGTAAATGTCCGACAGAAAGTTTGAAACCAACAGGCTTGCCGCCGGCAAGTTCACGCAGGTGTTGAATGAAGTACAAAAGTTCAATTGGTGTATCGAAAGCAGTATGGCGAGGTGGCGACACAACCTCAGTGTATGGGTCCATATTACGAATAGCGGCAATCTCCGGAGTATTTTTAGCTGCCGGTAGGATTCCTCCATGGCCGGGTTTAGCCCCCTGGGAAAGCTTAACTTCGATCATCTTTACCGCTTCTATACCAGCCTTTTCAGCGAACAATTCAGGGCTGAAACGTCCCTGATGGTCCCGGCATCCGAAATAGCCGGTACCGATTTGCCAGATAAGGTCGCCTCCCTGTAGGTGATATGGAGAAATGCCGCCCTCTCCGGTATTGTGGGCAAAATTTCCACGCTGGGCCCCTTGATTTAAGGCCATAATAGCGTTTTTACTGAGAGCACCGTAGCTCATGGCAGAAATGTTGAAAATGCTGGCATTGTAGGGCTGAGAACATAGAGGGCCCCCTACTTTCACCCGTATGTCAAGGGGACACTCGCGGGGGTTGTGGGCCAGCAGGGAATGGTTCATCCACTCGTAGCCTACTTCATAAACATCATATTGGGTGCCGAATGGAGTTGTATCCAATTCGCCTTTAGCCCGTTGATAAATCACCGAGCGGTTGATTCGATTGAATGGGCGGCCGCCCACATCCGACTCAACGAAATATTGATAGAGTTTGGGGCGTAATAGCTCCATGAAATAACGTAAACGCCCTGCCAGGGGGAAATTACGCACGACGGTATGGCGTGTCTGGAACATATCATAAAGCCCCTGAGCGATGGTTGGGAAAACGATAATCCCTAACCACCAGATAGGGGGCCAGAAATAGGAAACGGCAGCCATCCAGGCGACCACAATTGCCGACCAAATGAGGAACTTCCGCCGCATGATTATCCCCTATAAAAGGTTCAATTTGATAAAAAAGGACCCCAGTTGGTGGGCCACACAACTGGGGTCCTTGAGCATGATTCTACTCTGTCGCGGTTACTCCGTTGGTGGTGTTGCCTTTGACCACAAAGAACAACGAAACCGCCAAGATCAACGTCTGAAATTCAGCTCCCATGGCTGCTTTGTTGGGGTCCATCGAAATGGAGTTCCAACCATTTTTGGCATGAACCATAAAAATGGCGCCCAACATTACGATACTAAACAGGATACCCCCTACCCGGGTGGCCCAGTCGGGGCCAGCGCCACCCCATAGAATCAATAGAGAACCACCTATTTCCATCAACGCCAGCAGGTATACGGCGATAACCGGCATACCCATCATCTTAGCAATTCCCCCAGCCATAGGGAATTTTCCTAAACCGTGGTATAGAAAAATAGCTGCTAAAGCAAGCCGCAGAAACCAATGGCCCCACCCGTTGAATTTGTTCAATGTTTCCATAGTTCAACCTCCTTCGATTGAGTTTGTCCAATTAGACATGTTCTCCATCTCTAGATGGAGTTTTAGCAGAAGCCTAGGAACTTCAAAATCACCATAGTTCCAAAGCTTACCATTCACGTAAAGCGCAGGGGTAATCCCGGCGGCTGCCTTTTCATCCACCCAACGCACTTTACCAACTACGGCGGGTCCCAATTTGGGCAGCAAATTTTGAAACTTTTCGCACACCACTTGGGACAGATGGCAACAGCGCCGAACATAGAGCTCAAGTCGTAGGTGAATGTGATTAACGCTCATGAGGTTGAACATATGCAAACCGGGTTACGATAAATGTCGGTTACCTGACAGATCATCTTTTTCGTAACTGTAAAAAGGGATAACTGACGGTGATAAAAGTTGTGGTTGGCGTAAGTAAAATCGTTTTTCAGCTCTCTTTTTCCAGCCATTCCTGGTTTTTAACCAGAAGGTAACTTCGCTTATATGCTATAATTTCCTCCGCCACCAATTCATTTAGCACAGCAGTGACCGTTTGGCGGGTGGTTGCAGTTAGCTCCGCAATTTCCTGATGGCGAAGAAAGGGACGAACCAGCCAGCCATCCACCATTTGCCGTCCAAATTTTTTGGTGAATCGCCGCAGGAAAGCTTCAATTCGTTCTCGGGCTGTTTTAAATACTAAATCTTCCAGCTGAGCTTGTATTCGTTGGAGGCGAAAACCGATTAATTTGCGTATGCTGCGGTTTAGTTCAGGGACTTCATCCATTAACTCTTGTAGAGTTTCCTTACTAATCGTACAGATAACTGCATCTTCCAACACCTCGGCTACATTTTCCCGTTTATCACGCCCCAGGATAGCACTTTCTCCAAAAATATCACCCGGTCCCAATAGTTGCAGGGTGGTACGACGTCCGTCCTCGCTTATCCGAGTGATTTTTACCTTGCCTTTTTTCAAAAAATAAATGGTGTTGCTGGGTTCCTCCGGGAAATACAGAATGGTTTTAGGTTGGGATGTTTCCATCAGCACTTTTTGGCTCAAGCGCTCCATGGCCTCCGGGGGTAGACTGCGAAATAAGTTAAAATTCTGTAAAAACCATAATTTTGTGCGTTCTGCCATCCAGTACTCCCTGTTTTAGGTAGCTAGACTCAGACGAAAATAATCAGCGACTCAAACTCCCCAATCGTATTATCAGCGTATTAGGACCGGGGAATTACTGATTTATAGCTGAATACATTTGCCACATGGGGAGGAAGATCCCCAGCGCAATGAGTAGTAAGAAAGCTCCCATCACCACCGTAAGCATTGGTTCCAGCGATGCCGACAGGCGCTTTATTTTGGCATCAACGGCCAAATCATATTGTCGGGCCACATTGGCCAACATTTTATCCAGGGCACCCGATTGTTCGCCCACAGCGATCATCTTCACTGTTGCCAAAGGAAAGTATTGTCGATATGGCTTTAGCGCATCGGCCAAGGAAACACCCTCCGCAACCTTTTCTTTTGCCTGTCGAATAGTATCGCCAATCACCACATTCCCCACAGTGTCTTGGGTAACTTCCAAGGCTCGTATAATGGGAATTCCCCCTTGACTTAAGGTCTCCAACATATGGGCAAAGCGGGCGATGGTGGCTTTCTGGAAAATCTCTTTAAAAACCGGAAGTTTCAGTTTGATGCTGTCCACTAACCACCGGCCTTTGGGGGTACGGGAATAAAGAATCCAGCCAATTCCCGCCAAGAAAGCCACCAGGGCAATCAGGGGGCCGAATTTTATAACTATATCGCTGACTTTGATCATGATTCTGGTGGGTAAAGGTAATGCAATCCCTTGACTGGCAAACAGCTTAGCAAATTTGGGGATGATAAAGACAATAGCGCCTATAAATGCGAGAATTATGGCGGTAAACACGATGGTCGGATAACGAAGGGCGGCTTTAATATTGCGCCTTACCTGCAGATCATGTTGAATAAAAGTAGCCAAGCGCTCCAAGATCTGGTCCATCACACCCGCCGTTTCACCGGCTTTGATCATGCTGACATACAGGTTATTAAATGCTTCAGGATGTTCTGCCATGGCTTCCGAGAGCGCTTTCCCACTGTTTAGGCCGTCTACCAGGGAAGAAATTATCTCCCGCATTCGATTCGTCTCTGCTTGTTCAATCAAACTATTAAGAGCTCCTACCAGGGGCACACCTGCACGGAGCATTATAGCTAGTTGGGAGGTAAAGTTCTCCAGTTCCTGGGGATTAACTGACTGTAGTTTCTGTAAAAAGCGGTGGAAGGCTGACGGCCCCTTGAGCTCTTTAATTGACAATACCATTTCATTGCGTCTTTCAGCAATTTCGTATACATCAAACTTGGAATCGGCTTCGAATTCCTCTTCTACGATGTTGCCTTCAGGACTGATAAGACGACAATGGAATCGGGGCATCCTATTCCTTCCAGGCTTTTAATCTATTATGGATTGATCATCCTGGGTCCCACCGCTATCCTGGGACTCATGCTCCAGCCCGTATCGCTTAATTTTTCGATACAGAGCCGTGCGGGAAATCTCCAAGGCTTGTGCTGTTCGCGAAATATTGCCTTTAAAGCTACGCAGAGCTGCCTGGATTGCCTCTTTTTCCACTTCCCTCAACGGCTTAACTGAGCCGTCGCTGAGGATCGAAGTCTCCTCTAAACCAGCGTTTGGAGCCGCGAATTCCAGACTCGAGAGTGCTCGACTCGAAAGCGTTGGTTGGGTCCATTGCAACAGAAGGCGCGTTAGCCAGTTCTCCAATTCCCTCACATTTCCGGAAAGGGGTGTTTTTTTCAGTTCCTCTAAAAAACTCCAGGATATGTTTTTAGATAGATGCGGCGCCTGCTTGATCAATTTATTAAGCAGATGAATCGTGAGTAAAGTTATATCATCGCCCCGATGTCTTACTTCGGTCAGTCTAATTGGTACCACATTAAGGCGGTAATAAAGATCCCGTCTGAACTTATTCTGGTGTACCAGTTTCTCCAGATTTTTATTGGTCGCGGTAAGCAATCGGAAATCAACCTTTGTGGCTGTGCGGCTCCCCAGGCGCTCAACTATTTTTTCTTCTAATACCCGTAACAGTTTGGCCTGGAGCCCCAAGGGCATGTCTCCGATTTCATCCAGGAAAAGGCTTCCCTTGTCTGCTAGTTCAACTTTCCCCGGTCGGCTACGATCTGCACCAGTGTAAGCGCCTTTTTCGGCTCCAAACAATTCGCTTTCGAGTAAAGTCTCAGGGATCGCGGCGCAATTGATGGAGATGAAAGCTTTCTTACGTCGGGGACTTAAAGCATGAATCGTACGGGCCACCAGTTCCTTCCCCGACCCGCTGGGGCCCAGAATCAGCACGGTAAAATCGGTGGGGGCAACCTTTAGAATCTGCTGATAGATATCCAGCATTTTGTGATTGTTTCCGATAAAAGGTCCGAAACCAGAGGGGCGCAGATCCTTGATTTCATTTTCGGGCAGCATTTCCAGCAATTCGAAATAGCGATCGAGCCGCTCAAGAATATCAGGCAAGCGTTCAGGCAGTAATTCCGGACGCATAACGGCAAAGAGGTGCTCTTCCATGGAGAATAACCCCGCATCCAGCACATCCCCATCGATCAACAGCACCACTGGCATTCTGGGGGCAAGCTTGCCTAGCCGACGTTTGAAGGCATCACGAGCCTGGCGTATTACCTGTTTCCAACTTAGAAATAGGGCCTCGAATTGCTCGATCGCCAGGTATTCCAGCGCAGAAAGCCAGTCACGGGCTATGGTTATTTCACTATGAGCAGAGAGTAAAGACTTAAGTTCCGCCGCTCTGCTTTCTCCTGTACAAAGCAAAAACCTTCGCTGCTTCACGCCAAAGTTATCCTCAGCATCTCTTCAATGGAGCTTTTCCCTTCCAGAATATAACGCAGGGCGTCCATGCGTAAAGTACGCATTCCCTTTTTCACGGCCACTTTTTTAATCTCGTTGGCATTGGCGTGTCTGTTCACCATATCGGCGACCTCTTCATCGGGTATCAGCAACTCATAAACACCTGCACGGCCAAAATAACCGGAGTTCTTACAATGAACGCAACCGACTGGCTTAAACAAGGGACCTTCCGGTTTTTCTTCAAGTTCCAGGGTCCGCAACACAGCTTCATCCGGTTCGAACTCGGCTTTGCAGCGCGGACACAGAAGGCGGATCAACCGTTGGGCCAGCACGGCTCGCACAGTGGAACTGACTAGATAAGCATCCATCCCCATATCCAACATGCGGGTATAAGCCGAAGGAGCATCGTTAGTATGAATGGTACTGAACACCAAGTGGCCCGTCAGAGCAGCTCTAATGGCCAATTCCATAGTCTCCTGATCGCGCATCTCCCCCACCATTATCACGTCGGGATCTTGACGTAACATAGCGCGCAAGGCTTCGGCAAAAGTGAATCCCGCTTTACTCTGAACCTGACCCTGGTTGATATTCGGCAACCGATATTCGATGGGATCTTCGATAGTCATTATATTCAATTCAACGGTATTGATGACATTCAAAGTTGCATAAAGTGTGGTGGTCTTACCGCTACCTGTCGGGCCGGAGACTAGAATGATTCCATTTGGTAAGCGGATAATCTGGCGCCATCGTTCCAAAGTATCCCTGGCAAACCCCAACTTATGAAGTTCAATTTTTCCTTTAGATTGATCTAATAGACGCAACACTATCTTCTCCCCATATGTGATAGGATAAGTGGAAGCCCGGACATCGATCTGCTTATCCCCTACGGTACGAGTAAAGCGTCCATCTTGGGGTTTGCGGCTTTCGGCGATATCCATATCCGCCATAATCTTCACACGGGAGATGAGGGGTGCCATGGAAGAGCGAGGCACGGTGTAATACTGCTGCAACACCCCATCTACCCGATAGCGAATTCTGACATCCTCTTCACGGGGCTCGATATGTAAGTCGCTGGCGCCTACTTTCACTGCTTCGGCAAACAGGAGGTCAACGGCCTCTACGGCTTCGGTATGCTCATCGATCGCCTTGGAGACCACCCGTTGTTCGGTAGCACCTGGTTCTTCACCATGTTCGGCCACATATTTTTTGGCTGAATAGAACATATCCTGGGCTTGCTCAATATCGCTCTCGGTTGCCAGCACCAGGTTCACATCCATTCCAGTCAGGCGGCTTAATTCATCCACCACCGTTACATTGAGGGGATCAGAGGTAGCCACTGTGAGCGTCTCACCCACGGTAAACAACGGCATTATTTTCAACCGCCGGGCTGTTTTTTCATCTACCAGATCCAGAACATCATCCGCTACCTCATACGTCATCAAATTCAAATAAGGCATCCCCAGTTGCTCACTGAGGGTCTCTATCAGTTCCTGCTCGGTCAAGAACCCGAGGGTCACTATCGCCTGGCCCAGGTATAGCCCATGATCTTTTTTATATTCCAAAGCTGTTTTGAGCTGTTTTTCGTCCAGCTTTCCAGCATCGATTAGGATTTGTCCCAGTTGTTTACGTGGTGCCGCCATTTTTAACTCAGCAGTCCTAAGTACCAGTTAATAATCGATTGGCCCCAGAACAAGGCCAACAGAGCTCCCAGGCTAAGAAAAGGCCCAAAAGGGATGCGTTGCCCCCATTCGGCGCGGTTTACTGTCATCAACCCCAGACTGAATATCGCAGCGCTGAAAAAGGCCAACATAACCGCTACCAGTCCCGCTTTCCAGCCCAGCAGCAAACCTAAAACCGCTGCATATTTAACGTCTCCGAAGCCCATACTTTCTTTGCGGAGCAAGATACTGCCTACAGCCCTTATTAGGTAAAAGCCTAAACCCAGTCCCAGGGCTCCCCATACACCATCCCAACTTCGATGCTTGAGTACCAGTAAGATAACGGCTGCTAAAAGGGTAGTAATCAGAAACTGGTCGGGAATTATTTGATAGTCCAGATCGATAAAGGTTATCACTATTAACGATGCGCACGCGATTGCCCAGGCCAGCAGCTCCCAACTAAGTCCAAAACGGTAAAACAGGGCCCAAAATAGAATACCAGTTAGCAGTTCGACAAAAGGGTAACGCCATGAAATAGGAGCTTTGCAGACTGCACATCTACCCCGCAAAACGAGAAAGCTGACGACCGGGATATTCTGCCAGCTCTTAATGCGTGTACCGCAGTTTGGACAAGCTGAAGGGGGCGAAACTATGGATTTACCTTGGGGTACCCGATAGATCACTACGTTCAAGAAGCTCCCAATGGATAAGCCAAACAGAAAAACGAAGAAAGACAGCATATGAAACTTATTCTTCAGTAAGGAGTAAAGCGAATTTTTCGGCTAATTCCGGCGCATTTATGGGCTTTGTCAGGTACACATCGGCACCGCTTTGCTCCGCCAACTTGCGGTCCTTGTCTGTATCTTTTGCTGAAACAATGATCACCGGGATTTGGCGAAATTTGTCATCGAACTTAAGTAACCGACAGACCTGGTACCCGTCCAATCCCGGCAACATCAGATCCAGCATAATAATATCGGGCATCTCCTTGCGCGCTTTTTGCAAGCCTGTTACGCCATCCTCCGCCGTAATCACCTCAAATCCCCGCTGCTCCAGTGCCATTTTGATGGGTCTAACGAAGAAATCTTCGTCATCCACAATTAGGATTTTCTTGCTCATACCTTATTATCCTTCATCTCCAGCTAACTTGATGTTTTTGCTGATGGGCTGATCGGCTTCCGAGCGAATTTTCAATTTAAGATCTGTGGGACGATCAGCGGAACGAATAGCCGTGTCAGCATCAATGATACCTTGACGAAATAGTTTGTACAGGGCCTGGTCGAACAGTTGCATTCCCTCTCCAGTGGAACTAGCGATTGCATGCCGCAGGATTTCAATTTCACCTTTGTGGATCAAATCCCTTATTCGCGCACTGGAAAGCAAAATCTCCAAAGCCGGTATCCGTCCCCCGTCAACCGTAGGCACTAAGCGTTGCGCAATGATGGCTTGCAAATTCTGACTTAATTGAAGACGAATGATTCCTTGTTGAGCTGGAGGATAGAAACTCAAGATGCGCTCAATAGTTTGATAGGCATTGTTGGCGTGCAGGGTGCTCAATACCAAATGCCCCGTTTCAGAAAAATTCAAAGCAGCCGACATACTTTCTTCGTCACGGATCTCACTGATCAAAAGCATGGAAGGTGCCTCACGAAGGGCACTCCGGAGGGCCCGGGAGTAGGAAAAGGAATCCTGCCCAATTTCTCTTTGATTCACAATGCTGCGTCGATGGGTGTGTAGGAATTCAATAGGATCTTCCAGGGTAAGGATGTGACCGGTAAGGTTGGCATTCCGGTAATCGATCATGGCCGCGAGGGTTGAGGATTTACCGGAACCGGTGGCTCCCACTACCAATATCAATCCCCTTTCTTTCAAAGCCAGCTCACCCAATAAAGGGGGCAGATTCAGCTCTTCCAGGGTTTTTATCCTGGACATTATCCTTCGCACGACGAAGGCGGGAGTGTTCCGCTGGCGAAAAAGATTTACCCGGAAACGCCCGACATTAGCCAGGCTATAGGTAAAATCTACTTCATGCTCTCGTTCATAAATCCCCAACACCCGCTCGTCAGCCATGGTTTTGACCAATTCATTCATGGTTTCCAGGGTAACGATCTCTTTTTCCAGGGGGACGACTTTGCCACTGATTTTTAGCATGGGATACGCTCCCACGCTCATGTAAAGATCCGAAGCTTGTGCTTCGGTCATTACCACTAACAAATCTTCGAGAGAGTACATGTGCTTAGTTACCGTTTTATTCTGTTCCCATAAGCTTCTTCAATTCTTCCGGATTGGCAGCCACAGCCAAGGCGTCTTGGTGACGGATTTGTTTGGTCTCAACCAGGTGCAGTAATGATTGCTCCATAGTCATCATCCCAATTTTACCACTGGTCTGGATGACTGAATTCAATTGATAGGTTTTGCCTTCCCGAATCAGATTACCCACGGCCGGGGTGGCGATCATCACTTCGAAGGCTGCAACCCGCCCGCCATCGATGCGTCTGAGTAAAACCTGCGAGACCACAGCCAAAATAGCTTCGCTGAGCATCACCCGGATCTGGTTTTGTTGCGAGGGCGGGTATTGATCAATAATCCGGTCTATTGTCTTGGAAGCGCTTATTGTATGTAAGGTGCCGAAAACCAGATGACCTGTCTCAGCGGCCGTAATGGCTAATGAGGTTGTTTCCAAATCGCGCATTTCCCCCACTACAATAACGTCCGGGTCTTCCCGCAGGGCACTGCGTAAGGCTTTTGGAAACGAATGGGTATCTTTACCTAACTCCCGATGATTAATTAAAGAATTCTTGCTGGTATGGATGAATTCTACCGGGTCCTCAATAGTAATAATGTGTCTACGTTGATTGGTGTTGATATAGTCAATCAGAGTGGCCAGGGTGGTTGATTTACCACTTCCAGTGGGACCGGTAACTAGAATCAGGCCTTTCTCGCGAGTGACCAGTTCTTTTAAGACCTGTGGCAGCCCCAACTCTTCGAAAGTGAAGATCCTATCGGGAATCGCCCGTAATACGGCGGTATCCCCGAAATAGCTATGAAAAATATTAACTCGAAACCGTCCTGAGGTCCCTAGAGAGCTGGAAAAGTCCACCTCCAGCTCTTCTTCATACTTCTTACGCAGTTCATCCGTCATTAAATCGTAAACCAACATGTGAACATCTTCCGGAGTTAAAATGGGCAGTTCCGTGCGCCGGATCTCACCGTTAATTCTAACCAAAGGTGGCGAGTTGGGGCTTAAATGCAAATCCGAAGCTCCCGCTTCCCTGGCGAATTGAATCAGTTCGAAGATTTCCATTAATTGATCACCCATTTATTCGAACCTCACGATATTGGGCGTAATAAAGATTAAAAGTTCTCGCTGTTCGTTTTTGGTCACTGTATGAGAAAATATCTTCCTGAGAATTGGTACATTGCGTAGGTATGGAAACCCAGCTTCGGTAACAGTGGATTGATTAAAAATCAGCCCACCGATTAGTAGCGTTTCGCCATCCCCCACCATGACTTTAGTTGTGGTCGAGCGTTCAGATATAACTGGTCGGTCGCTGTTGGGGCCGGCAAAACCAACCAATGCCTGCACAACGGCACTAATATCCATAGATATATAATGGCCTTCATTAATCTTGGGGGTCACATTAAGGGTTATGTTGATCTTTTCTTCTTTAAAATTAGTAGTTTGGATTCCCTGAATAGTTGTAGGCCCTGGAATGACCACCGGGTAGGAAGTTCCTACAGTGACTTCAGCGGGAGTGTTATCTTTGGTAGTGATCTGTGGTTCTTGAATCAAACGAGTGTTGTTATCCGAAGAAAGTATTTCCAGCAGGCTGCGGAATGCCGGTAGGCTCAAAGTGGCAATTCGCAAATCTTTATTCAGCCATCCCAAGGCTAACTGTTCCATCAATCCGGAGGAATCGAGCATGGCTTTAGATATAGGACCGGTCATTTCTGCCCGAGCTTCCCAGTTTATTCCCAGTCTTTCGTCTAATGAGAGTTTAGTTTCGATAAATTTGACACTGATATTGACTTGGGGGATGGGCTGGTCAAGTTTGCGTATTACTTCTTCGATCCTATCGAAATTTTGAACCACATCAGTAACCAAAAGATGGTCGGGGGGTGAAATCGTTCCGACTCCAACTCCACCAGCACCTGCTGCCGCACCTGCGGTTGTAGTAGCCGCGGCTTGCGTGCCACCTGCTCCCGCAAGACCTCCCAGTAGGCCAGTAGCCCCACCAGTGGGCGCAGGTACAGCCCCCGCAGCTGCACCACCCACGGCGCCTCCTACTGCAAAGCCGCCTTGTTGAACGGGAGAGAAAGTTTGCAGCTTGCCCTTATCAGTTATCACGTTCTGCAGGGCTTGAGCTACAGCCGAAGCATTAACGTACTCCAGTTTATAAATACGAGTATCCAACTCGCCTGGAAGGCTTTCATCCGTAGGCTTAACAACTACTATATTTCCCTGGATGAACCAATCATAGCCATTTACTTTCAGAATCGCATCCAAAGCATGTTGTAGATTTACATCAGTTAATGAGACGGTAATCTTACCGGTAACTTTTTTACTGGCTACTATGTTTAAATGATTCTGCACCGCCAGTAGTCTTAATATATCTACAAGATCGGCATCCTTAAAATTCAGCGAAACCGTACTTGCCAGCATGGCAAGGGTTTTGCCCTTGAAGGGAGGCGCATGTTTCCGAATCAAGGGTGTCCAGTAGATACGAATCTGGTTGGCGTAATCGGCTTCGATCCGAAAATCGGGTAGGGATGTAAAATAAAGAACGACTTCTGTAAAAAGTTCTTTGCCGCGCATCTGCCGAGCATCGATCCTATACAATGGCGGTAAGGCGGTTTGTCGGCTGTATCTCTCCTGTTTCAACTTGGTATGTCGAAACCGCAGGGTGATTTGAGGAGGAGTCTGAGATACAACTTTTTCAAAGGGGACGGTACGATTCATCACTACCGTCACACCAACTTCCTCGGGACTGGAATACGTCGTAATTTTTTCTATAATCGCCTTTTCCCTGCCAAAAACTAAAGACATAAAAAGGCTTATAAAAATGGGGTATTTAATTCTTACTTTATTCATTCAAACTTAACCTCACCGTTTTGGTCCCTTGTGCCAAGATTACATAATTAAAAGTTATTTTCTCTACGCGCATCCCAGCTATTACATCACCCACGGTCACAATGTCTCCATTTATAATTGCAAACGCAGAGCTTCCCTGTTGCGAAATACCCGTCAACTGCAGGTTTTTAATCTGGCCTTCATCACCTCCAAAGAATTTGTTAATTACACTTTCATCCCGTTGAATATGGGCTTCATCAACATAGTAGAAGGGATCCTTCTCCCAGTCTTTTTCCCAACTCAACACATCCAGCATGGGGATGTTTGCCAGCTGTTGAAGACCCATTGTTTG
>CAYXZO010000043.1:0-19420 GCA_964469505.1 uncultured Lentisphaeria bacterium
TCCATAGCTGCCGGCCATTTTTCCTCATCCGGTAGCTCAAAGATAAATTGGATATCAACTTCACGGAATAACCAGTGTCCGTTCTCGATTTCCCGCTCCAACTGCCCGGCCGCCCAGCCGGCATAACCCAGCAAAAAGCGGTAATGAGCAGGTCCCGCCTGGGCTTTTATAGCTTCCAGCGTTTGCTGATCGCTGGATAGAGACAGCTCGGAATTGACCTGTAAGGAAGTTGCACTCTCGAAGTCGGCTGAGTGAAGAATAAACCCCCGCTCCAGGGAAACCGGCCCCCCGAAATAGATTTCTTTGAATGTTTCCCGCAGGTCGGTAGGTAAATGTATCTCCGCTTGTAGTTCGGTATTAGCCCCCTGGCGGAGCGGTTTATTGATGATGACTCCCATGGCTCCCGAAGCGTCATGGGCACAGATTAAAACCACCGACCGCCGGAAATAGGGATCCGTCATATGCGGCATGGCAATGAGCACATGTCCGGTCAGATAGCGGTTACTTTCCTCCATCAGCCTGTCTGTTTAGAGCCACAACACCCACGTAAGTTCCTGACCTTGGCCGTTTTTCAAAAGGAAAAGCGTTCTCTTCGTTGAAAACTGCAAACTTTAGCGCCTTTCTGAGAAGGGTGAACTTTGAAACACCACTCAACTTGCCGGCAATAATTGCAGCACCTCTTTCTTCAAATCCTTTTGCCAGACACTGGGCTGGAGACTCTCCACGAAATGCCGTCCTGCCAACCATAAGTCGATGAGATCGGTGTAGTGTTTGTTGAAAACCACTCCCACTTGACCACCGCTATTGGCGAAGTAGGCTTCACTGGGGTGAGCCAGGTCCACAATCATGCGCATGGAGGCGGTCATGATCGTCTGGTAGCGATCCTCGAAATCGTATTCCGCCCGGTTGACCGTTTCTCCATCGCCTCCAAAGGGAAAGGGACCGTAGCTGAAAATTTTGCGGAACAGTTCACCTTGTTTTTCGAAGGGATGATGAAAAGCCACCGTATGTACCCGTCCCCAGCGCCATTTGCTTAAGTCATCGGTACCGAAAGTGGCTGCCAGATTTTCCTGGGCCAACTGGTAAGCCTGCCGCAACAACTCATCCCGGGTCTCCCGTTGAGGCGTACGGACATCATCAAACCAGGGATTAGCATTGTCTTCCATCATTTTGAGTACTCGATTCAAAGAGAGATACCAAGACCTCACATATTCGTCTCCTAAGCGGGGACCTAAATCATCCCGCCAGATCAAGCGCAGAAATTGATGCAATGTTTCATGATATAAAGTGGCCGCCGATGATTCGGGGGCAAGCTCACCGTCCCAGTCTCGCAATTCCATATAACCCACCTCTGTGGAATCGGGTAAGGCCGCCAGCAAGTAGCGCAAAAATATGGGGGCCAGCAGACTCTTTTGATCCAGCTGCAATGCCTGATGATCTGCCAGGGAGGTGCGTGATTTGGATTGCAACTTTTCTTCAATGCGGCGCAAACGGTAATCCGGAGAGTAAACCCCAGGCATAGGATAGGGATAGCCAGGGCCTACTACTTCCGTGTTGGCGGTGGCGATGTACCCCTGCGGGGGATCGAAAACATGGGGCAATTCTTCAAATGGGATATAACCCGTCCAATCATACTCCCCAGTCCAACCGGGAACAGGATAGGGACCGTGTGGGGTCTTACGTAGAGGAATTCTTCCCGCCCCATAATAACCGATATGACCATCCCTGTCGGCGTACACGAAGTTCTGAGGGGCGCCGGTGTATTTTGCGACCCCCTGTACGAATTCTTCCCAATTCCGGGCACGATTGATACGGTAGAAAGCTTCCATTTCACCCAGAAATCCCCGGGGGCTCCAGCTCAAGGCCATCAGCGTGTCCCCTTCTACCACCACCGGACCGTGGATAGTGCTGCGGAGTTGAATAGGCTCCGCCCTGCGGCCGCCGGGAGCTTTTTTGTCTTTGACCCAGATGGTATCCAGCCGGACTTTAAAGGCCCGAGATTGATCACGATATATATAATGGTTGAGGTCGCCCGGTACGACTTTTTCAATAAACAAGTCCTGAACATCCGGTCCCATATTGGTCAGGCCCCAGGCGATATGTTCATTGTGACCGATCAGCACCAACGGTAGCCCTGCCATGCAGCCTCCGGCCACGTTCAGTCCCGGAGCTTTCAGGTGGGCAAAATACCAGGGGCTGGGCAAGCGAGAGCCGAACAGATGGGGATCGCTGGCTAGAATTGGTTTACCGTTGACGGTGCGGGACCCGCTAACCGCCCAGCAGTTACTGCCGCCTACTTCCCCGATCAGTTCAGATATGGTTTCGGCCGCCGCCAGTAGCCGTTGGGTACCTTTGGACGGGCCGTAAGTGTACAGATAGTCAAGTATCTTACGTTGTTCAGGCCCGTAATAGGGAAACAACTCTTGGGCTTTGGCCATTCCCAGCTTTTGGATGATTTGTTGATATAATAACTCGGCTTTGTAGTTGTAAGACAATTGCCAGCTCTGCAGCTTGGCGATAGAGAGCACATCGGTAGTTTTCCACCGGTGCGGTTGGACTTTCAGCAGACGCAGTTCCAGGGGCAAGGTTTTGCCCTGGTCCAAATAACTGTTTATGCCTTTAACGAAAGCTTTCAAGTAGGCAAATATGCTGGCCGGCAACCGTTCTTCCACCTCGGCGACACTTAAAGTAAAAAGTTGCAAGCGACGTAGAGTTTTATCCGTGTCCAGCAGTTTAGGCCCCAGCAACTCCGCCAGCCGGCCTTCCGCTGCGGCCCGCATCAGTTCCATCTGGAATAAGCGGTCCTGGGCCATGCAGTAGCCCAGGGCAAAAGCGGCGTCTTCCTGGTTCTGGGCCACGATATGGGGTATGCCATAGCGGTCACGAACCACTTCCACCGGTGCTTTCAGCCCCGCCAGCTTGATTCGCCCGCTGTGTTTAGGTTGTCCGCTGTTCAGATAGAAATAAATGCCGGCACCAACCAGAATGAGGGCTAACAACACCCCTATGCTGATTCTTTTCAACATTTGAATTTGTCCTCCATCCTCTCTTAGTAAGGCAATATTACGCTCCTCGTTGGGGTTACCAAGGCAAAAGAGGGGTTGTTGCATCCCGATTTAAACTCACAGCCAATGCACCTCGTAAGAATTTCTAAATAAAAAAGCCGCCTTAAAGAAGGCGGCCTTTTTTAACTAAGGGAAGGGGAGCTCTTAGGAATTAAACTTTTCAGCCACAAAGTCCCAATTAATGATTTTCCACAGCGCCTCCACATACTTGGCCCGGGCGTTGCGATAATCGATATAATAGGCGTGTTCCCACACATCCATGGTGAGCAGGGGCGTATCACCCGAGGTCAATGGATTACCGGCGTTGCTGGTGCTTTCCACCGCCAGAGAGCCATCCGCCTTCTTCACCAGCCAGGCCCAGCCGGAGCCGAAGGTCTTAACGGCGGTGTCCGAAAAAGTCTTAACGAAATTCTCGAAGGAACCAAAAGTTTGACGCAACGCTTCAGCCAATTTGCCCTGGGGCTCACCGCCGCCTTTGGGTGAGAGGCAGTTCCAGTAGAAAGTATGGTTCCATACCTGAGCCGCGTTGTTAAAAATGCCACCAGAGGCTTTGCGGATGATATCCTCCAGCGCGGCGTTTTCGAATTCGGTTCCCGGGACCAGCTTGTTGAGATTGTTGACGTAAGCTTGATGGTGTTTGCCATAGTGATATTCCAGGGTTTCCCGGGAAATCACCGGTTCCAGCGCGTCCATGGCATAGGGTAGTTCGGGTAGTGTATGATTCATTGCTTTGCTCCTTATCTGTTTTTGCGAATGATTTTCAACATACTTTAGGAATTTAGCCGTAGAGCCAAGAAATCCAAAGACAAATCGGCCCGGCAAAGCGCTGGATTTTGAAAGTGGGGAGGCCTAAATTCGCCCCGTGATTTACGGCTCCACTCCACCCCGACTGATACTTCATAAAACCTTTACCTTTTGTGCTGCTCACCGCTATCACCAACCCGCTTTTTCGGAAGAGGAAAATCAGCGGGCTTTCGGTAAAGATGTGCAACTCCACGGCCATAATTACACCTTGACAATCTCAGTCACGGGAGATGTGGATCCGGCCACCGGTTTCATGGTGGATTTGGGTCATTTGAAAGAAATCGTGCGAGAGCACGTGCTGGAGAAATTAGATCACGCCCAGATCGACCAGGATATTCCGTGGTTCGCCGACAAGCAACCCTCCACTGAGAACCTGGTGGTCTGGATCTGGAATCAAATCGCACCCCGCTTGGAAGGCGCGCGTCTTTACCGCATTCGCCTGCAGGAAACTCCCACCATTTACACCGATTATTACGGTCCCACTCCCGAATGAAGCGCCCCGTTCCTCCTTCCTACAAGCGGGACGCCATTTTTCTATCCCTTGCCGGAATCTTCCTCACTGCGCTGGTGCTGGGGAATGTCATCGGTACTACCAAATTTGTTAAGCTGTTTACTGTTCATCTGCCGTCCTGGCTGCAGGCCATAACGCCGGAGCTGGTACGCCAGGGCGACACTTACACCATGGCTGTCCCGGCAGGCGTCATCGCTTACCCTTTCACCTTTCTGGCCACCGATCTCATTTCAGAACTATTCGGCCGCCGTAAATCGCAGCTGGTGGTCTGGGTGGGGTTCTGGATGAATTTTTTCATGCTGGGACTCATGACAATCAACCATCTGCTCCCGGATGCGGCTGGGGTGTCTGGTGGCAAACATCTCTTTGATGGGGTGTATGAGTTCATGGTGGGCAACGTATTGGCCAGTATGGTGGCTTATCTCACCGCCCAGAGCATCGACGTGCAGTTGTTCCATTTCTGGAAACGCCTTACCAAGGGCAAACACCTCTGGCTGCGCAATAACGCTTCCACTACCGTCAGTCAGTTGGTGGACTCTATTTCTATCCTCACTATTTTGTACCTGGCTGGTAACCTGGGAAGCGCGGTTCGGAGCGTCTGGGATTTGATAGTTTTGATCATCAATTCTTACCTGTTCAAATTCTTTTTTGCCCTGTGTGATACCCCCCTGTTTTACCTGGGGGTATGGTTGGGCCGCAATTACATTGAAGATCCAGAATTCATCCCGGTACCCGCAGCGGTACTGGAAGAAACATAGGAGTATTCCTGATGGATGAACAAAGACTTAAGCGTTTGGAGGGAATAATAAGAGAACTGCTGGAGCTGGTGGGGGAGGACCCTCAGCGGCAAGGATTGTTGCGTACTCCCCACCGGGTGGCGCAATCCTGGGCCTTTTTTTCCCAGGGCTATCACCAGGACATAGTGCAGGTCCTGAATGAGGCCGTATTCGAGGACCCCTGCAGCGAAATGGTGGTTGTGCGGGATATCGAGTTTTTCAGTATATGTGAACATCACCTGCTGCCCTTCTTCGGTAAGGCCCATGTGGGTTATATCCCCAACGGCAAGGTTATTGGCCTTTCGAAAATCCCTCGCATAGTGGATATGTTTTCCCGTCGACTGCAATTGCAGGAGCGCATCACCCACCAGATCGCCACCGCTCTACAAGAATTGTTAAATCCCCATGGGGTGGCCGTGGTATTGGAAGGCCGCCACCTGTGCATGCAGATGCGCGGCGTGGAAAAGCAGAATTCCTTCGCCACCACGTCCGCCATGCTGGGAGAATTCCACGACGAAGCCGAAACCCGCGCCGAGTTCCTGAATATCATCGGTCTGCGCAATTTGTAACGGAGCATACATGGAGCGTTTGCAGCAGCTTTTCGAAAAAACTTTTGGCTCGGCGCCGGAGAGGATTGAACCGCTACCGGCCCATGGTTCACCCCGGCGTTACCTCCGCTTACGAGCGGGAAAACATACGGCCATCGGAGCTTTAAACGAGGACGTAGCCGAAAACCGGGCCTTTATCCATTTCTCCCGCCATTTCCGGCAACAGGGACTACCGGTGCCGGAGATTTACGCCGTGGCTGAGGATGAGAAAGCCTACCTGGAAGAAGACCTGGGCGACGACACGCTGTTTGATCTGCTCCAGCAAGAACGGGCCGGTAAGCAAGAAGTGCCCGCCCGCATCGCCGAATACTACGCCCAGGCCGTGCGCTGGCTGCCCCGGTTCCAGATTCAGGGCGCCCAAGGGTTGGATTTCTCCGTGTGCTATCCTCACCAGGCTTTCGACCGCCGTTCCATGTTGTGGGATTTGAATTATTTCAAGTATTACTTTCTGAAGCTGGCGTACATCCCCTTCCACGAAAAGCGCCTGGAAGACGATTTCCAGACTTTCACCGACTACCTTCTACAAGCTCCAGCGGATTATTTCCTGTACCGCGATTTCCAGTCCCGGAACATCATGGTGAAAGAGGGCCGGGTGTATTTTATCGATTACCAGGGTGGTCGCAAAGGCGCCCTACCTTACGATTTGGCCTCCCTGCTGTTCGATTCCAAAGCTGATTTGCCTTTTCCGTTCCGGCGGCAATTATTGGGAATTTACCTGCAAGAATTGTCACGCCACATGCCGGTTGATCAGCGCAGCTTCATGGAATTCTTCCACGCCTTTGTCTTGATTCGCATCATGCAGGCCATGGGAGCTTACGGCTATCGGGGGTTTTATGAACGCAAGACCCATTTCCTGCAGAGCATCCCTTATGCGGTGCGCAATCTGGAACATTTGATCAAGCACTATGAACCGCCGATAGCTTTACCGGAGCTGTGGGAAGTTTTCCGCCAGATCATCCAGAGTTCAAAGCTACGCCAGTACGGTCAGGTGCAACTGCCCTTAACCGTGAGGGTCATCAGTTTCTCCTATCGCAACGGAGTCCCGGTGGATGAGAAAGGTCACGGCGGTGGGTTTGTTTTCGATTGTCGTTATTTGCCCAATCCGGGACGAGATGTCCGGTTTAAGAACCTTACGGGGAAGGATGCGGAAACCGTCGCTTATTTTCGCGACAAACCGGAGGTGGATCATTTTCTGAACCGGGTGGAAGATATCCTGGATGCAACGGTCCAGAGCTACCTTAAGCAGAATTTCACCGATTTGATGGTTTGTTTCGGCTGTACCGGCGGCCAACATCGGTCGGTATACGTGGCAGAACAGGTGGCCCAACATCTACAGCGGCATCAGCGGGTAAAGGTTCAACTGATACATCGAGAACTGGCTGGTGGAATTCCCCGACACTAAGGCTTTACCGCAACGGGCCATGATTCTGGCCGCGGGAGAAGGGCGTCGCTTGCGGCCCTTGACCCTGGAGTGTCCTAAATGTCTCATCGAAGTCGGAGGACGTCCGTTGCTGGAGCACGCTTTGGGGCGTCTTCATCAAGCCGGGGTGCGTGAAGTAGTAGTAAATGTTCATCATCTGGCTGAACAAGTTGCTTCTTACCTTAAAAAGCAACCCTTTGCCGACTTGAGAATTCACCTTTCCTGGGAAACCGAGCTCTTGGACACTGGTGGCGGTTTGTATCAGGCCCGCCGCTACTTCAAGGGAATAGATTATTTCTATGTTTATAATGCAGATGTTTACACAGACATGGATCTAACTTTAGCGGCGCGGGCACTTAATGACGAATCGATTATAGGAATCTTATTAGTTAGCAAAAGAGAGTCTACGCGCCGCTTATTGTTTGATGAAACTGGTGAGCTGGTGGGGTGGGAGAATACCACAACCGGCGAACGTTTGTGGGCCCGCCGAACCACTGGGGAGGTGACTGCTTGGGCTTTCAATGGCATTCAGGTTTTGCGTCCGGACATTTTTCTTTACATGCACGAGTTAGGGGCCAAATTCTCTTTAATACAAGCTTATTTGAAAGCTGCGGCAGCGGGCGCTAAACTCAAGGCCTTCAGAATGGATGATTTCTTCTGGGCTGATGTTGGGACTCCCGTTAAACTGGCGGCCTTGCGCAAGTATCTGGAGAAAAAGCAAAGTAGTATTAAAAACCAATAGAGGAGACAATGTCTGAAACGCGTAGTGATGTAATTATCATAGGAGGTGGCCCCGGGGGTTATGTAGCCGCCATCCGGGCTGCCCAATTGGGGTTGTCTGTTACCCTGGTGGAAAAAGAGAATCTGGGAGGTGTGTGTCTTAACTGGGGTTGCATTCCCACCAAAGCCCTGCTCCAGAGCGCGGAAGTCTTGGAAAATTTGCGCCACGCCCGCAATTACGGCCTCAAAGTCGGTGATCCGGAGGTAGACTTCCCAGCCATCATCCGCCGTTCACGGCGGGTAGCCAAAGCCCTGTCCCAGGGGGTGGCTTTTCTTATGAAAAAGAACAGGGTAGCGGTGTTGAACGGCCGAGGGAGTTTGAAGACTGATCGGGTAGTGGAAGTGGAGCTAGCGGATGGTGGACGTCGTTTGTTGCAAGCTCAGCGGGGAATTATTCTAGCCGTGGGAGCCCGAGCTCGAGAGCTACCGAGCGTACCGTTTGACGGTCAAAGAATCTTACGGGCCAGGGAGGCCATGAACCTTTCCAGCCAGCCCAAGCGACTCATTATCATCGGAGCTGGGGCCATTGGTGTGGAGTTCGCTTATTTATACCATACTCTGGGGACCGAAGTAGTTTTGCTTGAAATGCTCCCGCGTATTCTACCCACAATGGACGAGACCTTGGCGACTGAATTGGCCCGATCTTTCAAAAAACGCGGGCTGACGGTTCTGCCGGGACATAGGGTCACTGCAGTTAATGTCTCAGAGAAAGATGTGTCCGTTACCGCTGCCGGTGAAAAGGGAGAGCAGACCTTTACAGGAGACGCGGTACTGGTGGCCATCGGAGTACAGGCTAATCTGGAGAATTTAGGTCTGGACACCGTAGGAGTAACCGTGGAGCGGAACTGGATCAAGGTGGATGAGTATCTGCGGACCTCCGTTCCCGGTGTTTACGCCATCGGGGATGTGGTGGGGCCGCCCTGGCTGGCCCACGTGGCTTCCCACGAAGGCATTGTAGCGGTGGAGCACCTGGCCGGCGCTGAGCCGCACCCCGTGAATTACCGTAACGTACCGGCCTGTATTTACTGCCGGCCACAGGTGGCTTCGGTAGGGCTCAGCGAGGAAGCCGCCCGGGAAGCGGGGTATGACGTGGTGACGGGAGTTTTCCCCTTCCAGGCCAGTGGCCGCGCCCGGGCCGCCGGAGACATGGAGGGGTTGGTGAAAGTGGTGGCGGAGAAAGAATATCACCAGGTGTTGGGCGTGCACATCCTGGGTGCGGAAGCTACCGAACTTATCGCCGAAGCCACGTTGGGGTTGGAAATGGAAGTCACGTTGGAGGATTTCTACTACACTTCCCATGCGCATCCCACGTTAGCGGAGGCTTTGATGGAGGCTGCCGGTCAAGCGCTGGGGAAGGGTATTCATTTGTAAAGCTCCTGAAAGGCTGCTAATCCTGGGATTTTACATAAGTCCTTATACTCTGATTGTATTCAAAAACAGGGTTCGGCCACGGTAGGCTCTTTTTTTTGCGGCTTTTTTTAAATACTTTTAGGCCATAATAACCAGCCTTTAGACGGCGTTTAAAGTATGTTTAGCCCTGTTTTGAAAGGAGGCTTTGTATGGCAGCCAAGAAAATTTTAATGCTGGTGGGGGATTACGCCGAGGATTACGAAGTGATGGTTCCCTTTCAGGCCTTACAGGCGGTGGGCCATACGGTGCATGCCGTTTGTCCGGACAAAAAGGCCGGTGCTCAATGTCGAACTGCGATTCATGATTTTGAGGGTGATCAGACTTACAGCGAAAAGCGGGGTCACAATTTCACCCTCAACGCCACTTTTGATGAAATCAAAGCGGAAGATTACGATGCCTTGGTGATCCCCGGCGGGCGGGCCCCCGAGTATCTGCGCTTGAATCCAGCGGTCATCGAGATCGTCAAGCATTTCGCGGAAAGCAACAAGCCCATAGCCGCCATTTGTCACGGAGCACAGTTGCTGGCGGCGGCGGGAGCGCTGAAAGGTCGCGCCTGTTCCGCCTATCCCGCAGTGGGACCGGAGGTGAAGGAAGCCGGTGGCGAGTACGTTGACATCCCGGTGGATCAGGCCCACACCGACGCCAATCTGGTAACGGCACCCGCCTGGCCCGCCCATCCCCAGTGGATTGCTCAGTTTCTCAAAGTGTTGGGAACCAAGATCGAATTGTAAATGCAGTCAACCAGCGGGCCCGGTTTGAACCGGCCCGCTGGCAATATTTTTTAAGAAGCAGAAATCCAGTCTCAGGGGCTGAAAGGGAAAAGCTACGGCCATCTTGTATGTTGGTGCTACAACTCCTTGTGGAGCTTGAGCTGAGAGGACGTAGTGCTGAGTTAATGGCGGGATGGAAACCTTTAGCGGTTACCGTAGCCAGTTCTCCGGGAACCCGATACCTGTTCCCACCATGAGCCCAATAAACATCAGGAGTATATCAAAAGTGGCTGGGCGACCTAAAGTTGATTCCAGCGAGACAGTACCATACACAAATATTGCTCCGCCGATGAGATTCCTTAAAAGGATCAAATGCTTTTTAGTCATTTTAGGCACTCTCGGTGTTTATTGAGTTATCAATAGCTCAATATAATGAATTGCTTGATGGTAGAGAACCGTTGAACTGTATCTGTTGGATTTAGCTAGTGGACAAGCTTTTACCCCTGGAAATCCAGGTAATAATAAAATGGAGTTTTTACTTCCCTAGCAATCCATGGTCATAGTATAATGAACGCATGAAATCTGCCACAACTACCTTAGACAACCTACTTGGACACTTAAAAACTCTCTTGCCGCTTCTGCGAGAGCAATACCAGGTGGAAACTTTGGAAATATTCGGATCCTATGTTCGCGGCGAGGCACGTTCTGATAGTGACCTGGATATTCTAGTAACCTTCAGGGAAACACCTTCGCTGTTTCAATTTGTAGCGCTGGAGAACTTTTTAAGTGATCAGTTGGGTATTAAGGTAGATTTAGTGATGAAAGACAGCTTAAAGCCTGGGTTGGCACCATTTATTTTGGAAGAGGCTCGAGCTGTATGAGAAATGAGCTGGAATATTCAGACTATATCATGGATATGTTGCAAAACGCCGAAAGAGCTATTGAGTTTGTGGGAGATATGCGATACAGCGAATTCGAAAATGATTTGAAAACGCAATATGCAGTCGTGCGGACAATAGAGATAATCGGGGAGGCTTCCAAAAAGGTACCATCAGAAATAAAAAAAGCATTTCCGGACATACCATGGCGTGAAATAGCAGGCACAAGAGACAAAACTGATTCATGCGTACTTTGGAGTGAATTTGCGAGCAGTATGGAATACAGTAAAGGAGGATTTACCCAAGCTTACTGAGCAACTTAGGGTACTTTTGAAAAATCTTAGGTAAATGAGTTGATTCTCTTGTTGTATTTGAACTTTGGCATCAACCGCAAAAAAACATATAAAACTCGCCCCTGTATTACATTTCTCTGGTAGGGGTAGATTTTCCCCATGAAATTAGTCTCCTACGCTTTAGCCCGCGAAATGGAACCACGGCTGGGCTTTGTAACTGGTAAACGAGTGGTGGATGTACTGCGCGCCGCCCTGTGGCTTAAAGATCACCGGGGCCGGGTGGATTTTTTCCATCTGCCTTCCACTATGACGGCAGCCTTGAAAGATTGGGCGGTGACTTTTCCCTTGCTACAGGACCTGGCCGCAGCCGTGGCCAGTCTGGAGCTAGATGGGCTTTACTCCCACAACCGGCCCGTAGCCCTGCTTTTAGAGGAAGTGATTCTCTTTCCCCCGGTCCCCGCGCCCCCATCTATTCGTTTGTTCCCGGCGGAAACGCGCGCGAGCGCCGGCTCGCCTTTCTTTTTCTACGCTAACCCCCATTCCCTGTTGGGACATAAGCAACCATTGCGTTACCCTACTTTCACCCGGCAGCTGGATTTTGATTTGACGCTGGCGGTGGTGCTGGCCCGGGGCGGCCGGGATTTTTCTGCCACCGAAGCCGCGGAAGCGGTGGCTGGCTTTACCATTCTAAATGACTGGACCGCCCGGGATCGGTTGGAATTGGAGCAGGCTGGGGGGTGGGGACCCGCTAAAGCTAAGGATTTCGGCACCAGCGTGGGGCCCTGGTTGGTGACTCCCGATGAGTGGGAAAATTTACGGCTGGGATCAGGGTACAATTTGCTGCTGGTAGCGCGACGCAACGGCACTGAAATCGCCAGATTGGATTACCGGAATCCGCCTTTCAGTTTCACGGAGCTGATAGTGGAAGCCTCCCGGGAGACGGAGCTGTATCCCGGAGACATTTTGGCCTGCACTGGTCTGCCGAGAGCCTCGCTGGTGAAGCTTACTACCGAGGAGCCGCCGGAATGGCTCCAGCCCGGTGAGACGGTGGAATTAGAAATTCAGGGACTAGGGAAGCTGGAAACGCCCATTGTGGGGCCGGGTATTTAGGGTCCCTCGCAAAGCCCGCTAAGTACGCAAAGCACGTTGAAGTTTTTTTCAGAATTTGCCTATTTAAACTAATAGTTCAATTCCCCCAGCTGACGCACCTGTCACTTCACCGGTCCCCGGTCATAGCCGAGAGAACCAACGATTAGGCTAACGTTGCAAAAATTGAGAATGGAGGCCTAGACTCTGCTCGGCTAGCCACATACTGTCGTCGGTCATTTCATCCCAACTCAATTCTACTTATCTCCAGCCAATCAACCACCGGTCCGGTGGTGCGCCATAAAGCCAGGGCCTGGACTTCAGTTCTGAAAGGGAGCTTAAAATTCAAAATGGACCATAGCTGTAGCCGCTGCTCTGGGGACAAATGACCATAGTACAAACTCAAATGGGGCTCTATTGGTGGCTCAGGTTGTTGCAGTTGGGTGCTCCACCAAGTGCGCCATTCGGTGAAGGTGGAATTTGGTGCCAAGCGGAGGACTAAAGCCCTGAAGTAATAATCCTCGCTTCCCCAATCGTGAAAATACAGGGTGAAAGGCACCCACTCCCGCTGTTTCAGCCAGATTGACAATTTGGCGGGAGCGATTTCCAGGCCGCCCCAAAGCGTAATGTGGGGTGGAAATATCGGTCCGCCGGCTAGCCGAGCCGCGCGTTGAATAGTCTGTGTCAGGATTCCTTCCGGGTCTCTTGGTATGAGCCACAGAGAATAGCCCTGGGCGTGGGGAATTGCAGGCATGGGAATTTATCGAGGGGTGTTCATAGAGCCTGCCGGGAGCAGCTCTAATTCGGCATACACCCCGAAATGGTCGGAGGGCATCAAGTCCTCCACCGCTCGGTCAAAAATCCGCCGGGCTCGGTACACTTTCCAGGGCCCACGATAAAAGATGTAGTCGATCCTCTGCCGGCGCAAATGACTGGTGTCCGTTTCCGTACCGTAGTAATAGGTTTTGATGTTCAGATTGTCCACTTCGTCCCAGGTGTAGGGTAAGCCCTCGCCGGCTGCGACGTAGGCATCCTTGAAACCGTCCGCCAGTAGCAGTTTGATTTCAGGCAAAGTATCCACGGCGTTGAAATCACCCAACAAGAGCACTGGTGCCTTGCCGGCGGTTTTATTAATGTACTCCAGCATTTTACGGGCTTCATCCAGTCTCCAGGCGGCTCCTTCCACCGCTTCCTTGACTTTAGTTATGTATTCCTTCCCGGCCAGCTTGCCCACCAGGTAATCCTCCATCCAACGTTCCAGATTCTGCCGGACAGCGAAGGGCGAGGCGTGCCAGTGGGTTACGAAGATATACACTTCCCGATTGTTGACGAGAATTTTGCCGCCCACCACCTGGGTGGCGTCGGAAAGATGGAAAGTGGCGAATTCACCCACCGGGCCGCCGGAAAGCTGTTGCCGCAGTGGTGTGGAAAGATGCCATTTGGGCCGCGCCAATACCATGTCCCCTTCCCGCAGATTGATCGGCAGTCCCACCCTGCCCAGGTGAATCCCCGCCACTCCCAGATGGTGATATTCATCGTAGCCCAGATCGCCGGCGATACGCTGGGCATATTCCGGCAAGGGATTACATTCGTTAAGGCCGATGATATCCGGCTGGAGCGCTTTCATTTCTCGCACCAGCAACCGATAACGCCGCGCCCGGCGACTGGGGGATTCGTACTCGCCCATCTTGAAGGAGCCCTGATAATTCAAGCCCGACCAGACGTTGAAGGTTACCACTTTCAATACTTGCGCCGGCATTTTAGTGCCACCCAACAACAACAAGCCCGTCAGACCGTAATTAATGATTCGACCACACCATGCATGCCCTGGCATAATTTCCCTTCCTCCTCGGTTAGCTTAATTCTTTCGAGCCTGTTCTGTTTTCTGAAAATCATTACTCCGCCGCCGGTTTTTGCGAACCTGCACCATTTGCGCCAGGATACTGAGGGCAATTTCCGGCACTGTTTCGGCTCCCAGATCCAAGCCCACTGGGGCGTGAACCTGCTCCACCCGTTCCAGGGGCAGCCCGGTCTGGCGCAGCGCTTCCCGAATGAAATGCCATTTGCGGCGGCTACTCACTAGTCCCACATACCGGACTGGGACTTGCAGAAGGTGCTCCAGAACCATCCGATCCAGGCGGTGGTCGCGAGTGGCTACCAGTATTAGATCACGATGTGCGGGGAGAGGGAGGTTCTCCAACCGGTTGTAATCCACCGCCACCAGTCGGGCTAGGGGGAAGCGCTCTTTAGTCAGCAATTCAGAGCGGTCGTCGTAGACCGTAATGGGCCAACCCAGCCAGGAGGCCAGATGGGCCACCGCCTGTCCTACGTGTCCAGCGCCGAACAGGTGCAAAACCGGCTCAGGAACCAGTGGGTCGGCCAGAAGGACCTCTTCTCTCCTGCGGAAAGCCCGGGGTTCTTCAGCCTCCAGAGCTTGCTGAGCCAGCTCTTTAATTTCCGTTATCTCATCCCCGGCTACCGGCCACAGGCGTCGCTGGATGGTGACGGTGGAGGTCAATTGGATGGAGTGTACCAGAACTTGCTCGCCGTCCCGGGCCTGGGCCGCTAGCGATTGCCAGTGCCGAGTCGCTTCCGTGGGCCAGGGCTCCAGTAGCACCAGGGCACTGCCGCCGCAAAGGCTGCCTTCGCTGTTCACATCAGTAGCGTTGAGCTGGAATTCCATGATTTCCGGCGTGTCGTCGGTTGTCAACTGCCGTGCCCGCTGGATGACCTGCTGTTCCAGTCCCCCGCCCCCGAGAGTCCCCTGAATCGGTCCCCTGGACGGAACCACCATCAGGGGGAAATCCCGCCGGGGCACTGAACCCTGAGAATAAACCACCCGGCACAGCACGACCGGTTCCGTTTCCCTCAGGCTCAGCAGCAATTCCCGCCAGTTCATAATTCTCCAAACAGGTAGCGTAGAATGGCTTCCAGCACGCCGCGGCCCACGTTGCGGGCTTTGTCGGATATGAGCCGGTGATCCACCGCCGCACCACGGGGATCTACGTCACCGATTTTCGTTCCCTGGGTAACTTCGATTCCTGGAGCGATCAAGCCCCGTAGTTTGCCGCTCAACGGAGCCAGAATCGGTTGCGCGCCGACGTAACCCAGTGGCTGCCCTTCATTTACTAGATCTCCCAGTTCCACCGCCCAGGTGATTTTCCCCGTGGCTGGGGCGCGGATGATGCGGCGTTTGGTATGTCCCCCCACCTCTCCAGGGATGCCGGTATCGGGTGCGGCGCTGCCCGCCGGGATTACCCGACCCAGATTGTGGCCTCGCTGGGTTTCGATCACCGCGTGAACATTGCCGCCGGCGGTAAACCCGGGACCTAAGCCGACTGTGAATTCGAAATAAGGTCGCTGATCAGGTTCTGCTTGTTTACGCATGCGGGCATCAACATATATTCCAGCTTGCGACCGTAGGGTTTCCTCATTATCCAGCACTACCGGTAAGAATTGCTCACGCAGTGAAGAGGCAATTTCCGCGGGCGTAACCCGACGGGCCGGGAGTCCTTCCACTTCAGCGGCGCCATGGAGCATGGCATCGCTGAAAGTTACCACCCGTCGTATGGCCAGAGGCTGCTCCAGTTCACTGCAGAAGACGGGAAAGCCACAGCGTTTTAGGGTCCACGCCACGGCGCTGCCCATTTCACCTGCGCCCCGGACCCATATCACCCATTGTGACAGCGGATTCATCCTTTAAGTCTATGCGAAAGAGGGCATTCAACCAAGCCGCGAGTAAGATTGTCCGCGGCTTAGAGGGGATTATCCAGGTATTCGTCCAGGTCCAGCACTACTCCCGGGTCGTCCATGTCAACGAAATGTACCGCTGGAGCGTGGTGCCACAATTGACGTCCGCCGATATCGCCCTTGAGCGCCAGGAGTTTTTCCCGATACGTGGATGCAATGAAAACCGGATGTCCTGGTTGGTTCTGGTAGCGCGGCACCAGGATAGGAGGACGAACGGACCACAGAATTTCCTCCAGACGCTGCCAGGTAGATTCGTGGAGAAACGGTTTATCACCGGGGTGGAAAGCGAAATACTCCACTTCTGGGGCACGGGCCACACCCAGCCGCACCGCCGCTGCTAGTCCTTCAGCGTAGTCATGATTTTCCAGGAGTTGCACTCGGTTACCGAAGCGTTGCAGCGGGGCCGCCACTTTTCGACTTTCGTGACCCAGGACGACGTTGATACCCCAGTCGGAGGCCAGGAAGCGGCTTACGGTCCGGGCGATGGCCGGTAAATGAGTATCTACTTCAAGTAGCAGCTTGTTGGGCGGATGGCGGCGCGAAAGACCTCCGGCGGGAATGATCAATTGAATTCGAGGCCGTAGCGCTGCCGGCCGGGCGCACCAATGCTCCCGGGCGCTGCCCCAGAAGGCGCGAGCACCTTTCTGGCGCAACGCCTGGGCCAACTCTTGAGCCGCCACTGGGTAGTGTTCGGCTTTGTTGACGAAATACAGAATCTCGACTCCCTGAGGCACTTTGGAGCGATAACCCCGGGGATCGGTGAGTATTTCCGCCAATGAATCAGCATCAAGTGACGCTCCTTCTTCCACTCCCCAGAATTCCCGAAATCGCTCCCAGCGGTGTATCAGTTCCGGTCCCAGGGGTTGGTTGACTACTTCCGCGCCTACCACCAGCACGGCGTAGGTAGTGTCGGGTGGCACCGGTGGGTCCCAGGGGGTGTGAATTTTCAGGGGTTTCTTGCGGGCGCCGTCACATTCGAAGAGCAGAATGTCCGTTTGTTTCTTAAGCTCAACCAGTTGCTCTGCGGCGAGCCCGATATATTTCTCTCCCTCCCGGCGGGACATGAGATACAGCGGCCGACCGATCTCAAAGGGCAGTCGAGACGGTAGTTCGGAGGTAAAAAGCACCGGAGTTGCTTCTGGTCCGGCTTTAGTGAGGGAGGTTAGAATTACTCGGCCGTAGGCGGCGATTTCGTCTCCCAGGGCGTGCATCAGGCTGGTTTTGCCTCCGCCACCCAGGAAGGCTACGCTGATACTCTGGGGAATTTGGGGTCCGAAGAGCGCGTGCCACAAGCCCATGGTGGAATGTACGGGCTAAGAGGGAGAGAATCAGGTATTTCAAGTGAAAAAGCCCGCGCTGTAAGAGAGGGCGCGAATTATTCTGATGATCAGCCGGGAAGATGGAGTTTAGGAGGGTGTTTGGGCAAAGAGCTTTTGCGATGATTGGGTTGATCAACTTAATAAAGGAGAAATAGGGACCGGCTCGGACATATGAGAAAGCTGAAATTGCTTAACCAATTTGCCGGTTTGCAGATATCCAACGACATGGCTCCACCTGGGATTTTCCGAGGGGAGTTTCAAGTCATAACCACCGAATCCTAGTCCTTGCCTCTAATAATCCGCATAGAGTCTGGCATGTGCCTGCTGGAATCTGACCTGGCGCCCTGGCGCAGTCACCAACTGCGGGTTACTGTGTAATTGAACGTCGTGCACCCCAACGATAACCGGGAGCATGTCATGCTGGGGATGGAAGGGGCCTATCGTGTAATGGTATTCCCGCGGGGTGGTTATGGTTGGGGTTATGATCTTGGCTCTTACAGTCTGGGAGGCGGTTTATGGTTGGAACTCCCCGGCCTGGGAGAACTACGTTGTGATTATGCCTACCTTCCGCTGGGGTTTTCAGCCCGACTTATTATTTCAGTTTAGATTCATCTTTTTACAAAAGCTGGGCTCGTACCGATTTTTTTATGGGGATTCCTAAGAATAGCCCCGAGCTTCAGCTCGGGGGAAATAAAAGGCACAGTATAATTCAGGGCTTTAGCCCAATTTTTATTGTCAAACTGGTTCAAAGCTCGAACACCATGGCTGCTTTTTAAAATGTATGTTCCTTAAATAAATCCGCTCCGTATTTTAGGTGTAGAAGATGCTGTAAGTTGTTTGAATATTTAGCTTTAAAAGCGACTAGGTAAGGATTAACCCATGAACGAAACAGAAAGAATAGAACGAGAGAAATCTTTTCATGAACGAAAGTATAGCGATGATATAAGGGCTAATGTCAGAAAGTTTTATTCTATTACCAAAACCAGCAGGAATTATTACCTGGAAAAATTGTTGACCAACTGCGAGCGGAAAAAAGTTTTAGAATATGGTTGTGGGCCTGGCACTTACTCGTTTGAGCTAGCCGAAAAAGGGGCAATCGTTACTGGAATCGATATTTCAGAAGTAGCAATCGAACAGGCGAGAAATAAAGCCAAAGAAAGAGGGCTGACCAAAAACATATCATTTATGGTTATGAATGCCGAAGATCTTAAGTTTGATGATGGTTATTTTGATATTGTCTGTGGGGTTAGCATACTGCATCACTTGAATATTAAAAATGCGTTAAAGGAAGTATCCAGGGTATTGAATAGTACTGGTAGTGCTCTATTTATCGAGCCACTTGGTCATAATCCGTTTATAAATATCTATAGATACCTGACGCCGCACTTGCGAAGCGAGGATGAACATCCCTTGATTAAAAAGGATTTAAAGTTATTCAAGGAATTCTTTGACAATGTTAATATCTCATACTTTCACCTGGTTTCTTTGTTTGCCGTACCTTTTCACAATACAAAGTATTTTGATAAAATGCTTTCAATGCTCGATTCCATAGACCAATTATTGTTCAGAGCCGATTTTTTTAGATTGCAAGCCTGGCAAATTGTCGCGGAGCTTTCGAATTCAAAAAACCAATTCCCCATCTGACGCCGTTGTTGAACCTCTTACGATAAAAGAGGAGAAACCAGGTTTTCAGCCTAAATAATACCGATTAGTATTTGGCGTTGATGTTGACCTCAGGGGAACAGAGCTTCGTTTAGATTGAGTCCCCACAAGTCTTCATCATCAAGATATAGGGTTATCTGGGCTCCGTAGGGAAACTAGGAGCTATACGGCAAAGCCCAAACTCCAGACTCATGCGCGCAACAGAAAATTCCGCTCCGGAGTGTAGTGAGATCTGCAACGGTAGAAAAGACCGTTCGCAAATCTCCCTTTGCGAGGGGATTTTATTTTACTGGCAATCCTGACTATCAAATCCAGGGCCCGGGAGCAGTCCATTTCGTGGGTTTTGGC
>CAYXZO010000044.1:0-10519 GCA_964469505.1 uncultured Lentisphaeria bacterium
TGACAGCCTCAGCACCCTGCTGGTTGTGGATAATAAAAGTGTCCTCCGAAAAAATATTCCTTTTTTGCTCCGACAAACCCAATTACTGGACTACTTCGGCTTCAGGAAAGATAGCGTTTATACCTTTCAACTTGAATCATATGACGGCCACCCCAGCCAAATTGATATACTACCAGAACTCGTCCAATCAACCGACTTACTGGCCGTAAGAACTCCCGCTAAACCCCTCTACCTGCAAAATCCCCAAATGCCCTATTGGGGCAAATACATTCCAGAAGATTCTATTTACTATGCCCAGTACAACCGCTGTATCGATGTGGATACTAATTCTTTTGAAAATTTTACCGGGAATATCTTTGCTGCTGTTCGCCAGGGTAAGGCTAAGAAACTTATCTTTGATATGCAATTCAACCCCGGCGGCGCCTCCTATCAGGGTACCAGGTTCATTAGAAAGTTGGCCAAAACTTCTATCAACCGGCGCGGAAAACTTTTCGTCGTGATCGGCCGCCGAACCTTTTCTTCAGCTATCATTAATACATATGACTTTAAACGTTATACCCACGCCCTTCTCATAGGGGAAGAAACCTCAGCTCGCCCCAATCATTATGGCGATATTAAAAGATTAAAACTCCCTACCTCGGGAGTGGAGATAAACTATTCAACTAAATTTTTCGAACTTGATAAAAATCATCCTGACGCTAAAACTGTTCGGCCGGATATGCTCGTGGAACGCAGTTTTGCCGATTATCTGAACGGTGTAGATCCGGTCTATGAATACATAAAAAATTACTTTCATTAGCGGCTGGATGTTTATCTGAAACCCTGCAAAAAGCAGTTTTTGCGCAGGACATTTTTATTAGATCTCTACCAATTTTAATTAACAAATAATTGAGATGTGCAATCAGTAATGCCTAGCCGGAAAATGATTTAGAAGCTTCCTGCGAAAGCGACTCCATTGAACAGGTTAGCGCGATCTGAACAAGATAAGCAACCTTGGGCGAAACATTTGTACCCTACATCTCCATATCCTCATGGTGCCGCGCTGAGAGCTGTTTTAAGTTGCAGTCTTAACCCGCGCCGCCTGCTCCCTCCGCTGCAAAATCTCCCACCGCCGGGCACCCCATAAGGCCGCGCCGATGGCCCCGGCGTAAAGGGCCTGCTCCGGGGTCAGAATCTCGATCCCCGGATCCCTCTCCCGCAAACGATCCTCCAACGCCTTGACCAAACCGGCATCCATGGCCAACCCGCCGGTGAGGGTCAACGGCGAGACTACATCGAAGGTGGCCAGCAATTTCCCCGCCCGCTGGGCCACCGAATCGTGAATCCCCCGCAAAATATTCGGTAACGACACCCCCTGGGAGACCAGGTTGATTACGTCCGTTTCCGCCAGTACGGCGCAGATGGTGGACGGAGCCCGGGGCTCTGTGGCTTGTAACGACAACTGGGGAATCTCGTCGATGGTTACCCCCAGGTAGCGGGCGATGTTCTCCAGGAATTGACCCGTGCCCGAGGCGCACTGGCTGGTCATTTTGTACTGCACCACCTTGCCTTTCTCGTCCAGCTTCAAAGCCCGGATGTGCAAGGCTCCCAGGTCCAGCACGCTGGCGGTCTGGGGATAAAAATACCGCGCCCCCCGGGCGTGGCAGGTCATGCTGTAGAAATGCCCGTCCCGCTGCTCCACTGCTTCGCCTTCCCCGGTGGAGGCCAGGTAGGTGATTTTCTCCAAAGGAAATCCTTTTTCCGCTACCCGCTTGAGCAAGTTATTCACTACCTCCACCGGGTTGCGTTTACGGATGCGTTCCGTCATGGTAAGGAGAATTTCCTCACCCGGCATTTCCATTACCACCAGCTTCACCGAGCTGGCGCCCACGTCACAACCGGCTACGATCATAGCAACTCCCTGGCGAAAAAGGCGGCGCCCAACGCGCCCATGTAAATTGAATCGGGATGGATGTTCAAGGTTATCTCGGAATAATTCTTGGCCACCAATTCCTTAAGCAGCATCACCACTGCTTCGTTGTTGGCCACGCCCCCGGTGAAAGTGAACTCGTTGAACACTCCCCCGGAGCGGGCCAATAGCGACATGGCCCGGAGCACGATGGCCCGGTGCAAGCCCAGCAAGATTTCCTCCTTCTTTTCCCCGGCGTAAAGCAGACTCCGCAACTCCGCTCCGGCGAAGACGGTACAGGTGGAGGTGATTGGGATGTAACGGCAGGCGGAGCAGGCGGTGGCCCCCAACTCCGGCAGCCCCAGGGCCAGTTCTTCCGCCACGTAGCCCAGGTACCGCCCGCAACCCGCGGCGCAACGGTCGTTCATGAAAAAGGAGCGCACCACCCCTTTCTCCCCCAACTGAATAGCCTTGGTATCCTGACCGCCGATGTCCAGCACCGTGCGGGTGTTGGGGAAGAAGTAGTAAGCCCCCCGGGCGTGGCACAGAATCTCCGAACGGATCTGCTCCTCCGGAAAAGGCAAGAGCTGCCGTCCGTAGCCGGTGCCCACCTGCACCGCTGGCTCCATCTGGGTGTGGGTGAAATCGTTCAGCAGCTCTTTTTCTTCCAGCAGAATGCTCTCCGGGGAGATGGGATAGACCTCATTCTCCACCGCCACCAGGGCTTTGTCCAGCAGCCCCAGAAAGAATTCCGCGTCCAGCCGGCCCGCGGGTAGAAAGAGTTCCACCGCTTCCAGATAGAACACCGTCATGAAATCCTTGAAGAATTTGGACCGGTCCGTGAGCTCCGCTTGGGTGGCGGGGCGGGTCAGGCAATCTTCCACGTAAGCGGTCATTTTTTCCACCGCTTCCCGGGCGGCGCTGTCATCCCGGGGCGCCAGCTTGAGCAGGCGCTGGGACAGTTCGTGATGCTTGTGGCGGTAGTCTTGCAGGTGATAATTCAGTTCCAGTTTACGCCGTTCCGCCTCATCCAGGCCCCCGATTTCGCACATGCGGTTGAAACGGGCGTTGGTGAGGGCCTCGTGGGTGGCGATTTTGGTGGCCATCTCGTAGTTACTACGAGTGTTGGTGATACCCTTGCCGATGATCTGCCCGTCAGGGTCCAGCACCACCGCTTTGCAGGTGGTACTGCCCAGATCGATGCCGACACAAACTTTCATGCCAGTTTCCGTTTCTGTTCAATCATCTGAAAGTATGAGTCCAACCGGTTCTTAAGGTGGGCGTGGGAGTAGTACCGGGGGTCCACCAGGTCTGATTCGATGAAGCCCACCGGCACCCCGGTGCGTTTTTCCACCTCCTGGAGAATCAACAACTGCCCGGCGGAAAAGGAATTGCAGCTCTTGATGGAATTCACCACGAACCCGTCGGCCTGGTATTCCTCGATGTAGCGACAAATGAGATCGATGCGGCTGGGGAGGTTGAGGTTGGTGTAGCACCCCAGGCAATACTCGGCGAAGCTCTCCAGCGGCCGCTTGGGATCGTGGCGAAAGCCGTTGTCGTAAATGCCTCCCACCCGGGTGTAGGTGGAGGCCACCGCCACGGCGTTGTGGCTGTAGAAAAGTTTCCAGAAATCGCGAAAGCTGGTCCAGTTGGGCGGTCCTTCCACCACCAGGCGGTAGCGTTCTTCCTGCAGGTCGCCCTCAGGCGTGATGGGACCTTGCCCCTTCCGGATTCGCTCCTCGATTTCCCGCTTCAATTGCCGGTAATATTCCACTGCTTCGGGCGTGCCCCGGAAGGCGGTGAAAATGGGGGAGATGTAGTACACCCCCCCGAAGTAGCCGTCGATGGGCGACGGTACGTGCTTGGCGCTGCTCATACATTCCACGAACAGTTCTTCCGCCTCCACCGACCGTCGGCACATCTCCTCGATGCGCTCCGGATCGTACTTTTTGCCCGAAACCCGCTCCATGGCGGGGATTACTTCTTCTTTCAACTGGTGCACGATGTAATCCACCATTTCCGGCGTAATGGCGCCATCGGCCTGGTAGGGCACGTGGAGCATGACGATGGGACAATCGTACATGAACTTCAAATTCTCGAACCATTTGAGAAAAGTGAAACAGCCAGTGTAGGAGAGAAGAATCAAGTCCGGCGGCGGCAATTTCTGGCCCGTGGGACCGATATTGCCGGAAAGCAGCATGCCCACGTCGCATTTCACGTAAGTGCACACATCCTCGGAATGGCCGAATTTCTCAGCGGTGTGGATGAATTGCATGGAGCGTTTGCGCATGGCGGACTGCAAGGCATTGATTTCCGGGTAAACCGGCAACATATCGAAGGAAAGGATCAGCTCGGTGAGGTTACCGGGGACGAAAGTGTACACCACCTTCTTGCCCGTTTCGGGGGCCCGGGCCAGCTCCTGGTAATAATTGGCCATCATCTGCTTCTGCAGGAGCATGGAGGTGTCTTTTTTCACCGCCGGCTTGGTTGCTGTCTGCGTCACGTTTAGTCCTCCACCCACAGGCGAATGGAATCGCTGAAGGTTCCGGCCTGTTCTCGGATTGGTTGATATTGTCCCGTGTTCTCGGCGTATTTGAAACTCATGGAAGGAATTCCCGCCCGTTCCAGGGCTTTCTGCAGCATGGGCCTTTCCAGCAAGGCGGGATCACAGAATGAAGGCGCGGCGAAAATCACCCCGTCGATGTTATTGCGGCGCACCGTCTCGATCAAAGCCGCGCCCCGGTCGCTGTTTCCTTGATATTTAAATGCCAACGGCGGGGTTAATTCTAGATAGCCTTTTACCAGCGCGTCCAGGGGATCACCCTCTTCCGGCAGCGGCTCCCGAAACAGATGCACGCCGATGAGAAAATCGTGATCCACGATGTAACACCCCGCCAGCTCGATGGTTTTCAGCAGACCCATGGGCGGCTGCTCGCAGAAAGCGCCCACCACCAGCACCCGAATGTTGTCCTGCAGCTTGGCATCCCGCAGGTCGATGAGCCGCAGATATTCTTCCAGCAACTTCAAATGCTCTTCCACCGGCAGCACCAGGGCGCTGCGGAAGAAGTAGTAATATTCGTCGATGGGCACCAGGTGAGGCGTCTCCCGCCGCCGAGCTTTAAGTTGCTGTAGCGCTTCCCGCTGGCGATTCAAAAGCTTGATGGCTTCCCTTAAGCCGGCTTTGAATTCTTCATCGTATTCGCCGTGGACCAGTTTTACCAGGTGCAGCAATTCGTTGCGGTAGAATTGGCCGCCGATGTCCAGGGATAAATTCTGGGGTAGTTCCAGGTATTTGGCCCACTGGTGGGGGTAGAGCAGCTTCCACATTCCAGAGAGGTTGCGGATAACGTCGCAGATGGAGGGGAAAATGACCCCGCTGAAGTCCTTGTAAACTCCTTGCTGCGCCAGTTCGATTACGCTGCGGGGCAAGTGGCAGATGTAAGACTGGTAGAAAGCGTCGCCCTGGACGATTTCTACGCCCAGTCCTCCGCCCCAGATGCCTACCGCCAGGCCGCCGGCGGCATGGATGATTTCCCGGGGGGCGTAGGCCGGCAGAAAGCCCACCAGGGGCGCGTCGGGATGGGCGGCCCGCCATTCTTGTACCACTTTCAGTTCCGGATCTTCAGAAACGTCGCGAATCCGTTGGATGATAGCCTCAAGCTCCATTCAGTTTTCCCAATCCTTGCAGAATTTTCTGGGGAGTTATGGGCAAAGAAGTGACTCGCACGGCTACGGCATCGAACACAGCGTTGGCGATGGCCCCCATGACCGGCAGAATAGTCCCCTCGCCCACTTCCTTGGCGCCGAAGGGCCCGTTGGGATCGGTACTGTCCACCGCCACGCTGGTGATTTCCGGGGCGTCGGCGAAAGTGGGCAGCAGGTAATCGTGGAAATTGGGGTTCCGCAAATGCCCGTCGTGCTGCACCACCTTTTCCAGCAGGGTTTCACCCTGACCCATGACCAGGGCGCCCTCCACCTGTCCCAGGAAGGTGGCGGGATTGATCACGGTACCCGAATCGTGGGCGGCGTAGAAATGATCCACTTGCACCTGACCCGTTTCGGGATCCACCGTAACCTCCGCGGCGATGGCGCAGAAGCTGTACGCCGGGGAAGGTCCCACCGCCGCTCCTTTGAATTTGCCGCCCAGGGGCGGGGGCGAATAGCTGCCGGCGCCCAGTAAGGGGCCGTGGTGCTGGTAATATTCTCGAGCTACTTCGTGAAAAGGACGTGTAGTGGCACCGTCGGAGATATTTCCATCAGTAAAAGTCAGGTCCTGGGCGTTTGAATTGATTTCTTCCCGCCAGAATTGCGTCAGTTTATGCTTTATCTCCTGGGCGGCGGATACGATGGCGTTCCCCACCATGAAGGTCACCCGGGAAGCGTAGGCTCCCAGATCGATGGGACCTAAAGCGGTATCCGCCGCCAGAATGGAAACCTGTTCGTATTCCACCCCCAGGGCGGAAGCGGCGATTTGACACAACACCGTGTCCGAGCCCTGGCCAATGTCCGGCGCCTGGGTGTGGAGAAAGACGCGCTGTCCGTCTTCGGCCACCCGTAGGGTGCAGGCGGAATGGGGCAAATCGCCCCGCACGATGGGATAAGCCGCGCCGGAAATGAAGCTCCCCGCCGCCATCCCGATGCCCTTACCGAAGGGCAGTTTACCGTATTTGCGGCGGAAGTCGGCGATTTCGTCCAGCTTTTCCAGGCACTCCCGCATGGCGCAACTGGTAACCTGCAGGTCGTTCACGGTACGGTGCCCCGGCCCAATGGCGTTCCGCAGGCGCAGGGTGAGGGGATCGATACCCAGATCCCGGGCGGTCATATCCAGTTGGGATTCGAAGGCGAAGCGGGGCTGAGGTGTGCCGTTGCCCCGCTGGGCACCGCAGGTGGGCAGGTTGGTGTGTACCCGATAACCATCGAAGCGGAAGTTGGGCAGCTCGTAGGGAATAGTCAGCAGGGCCCCCGAATAGTAAGCAGTGATGATGCCGTAACTGGTGTAGGCTCCGCCGTCCAGGGTGATCTCGGCGTGAGTGCCCAACAAGCGCCCCTCTTTATCGAAAGCGGTCTTCAACTTCATTTCCTGGGCGTGCCGCCCCCGTCCGTGGTGGAAAACTTGGCGGCGGTCCATCACCATCAACACCGGTCGGCGCAGCCTCTCGGCGGCGATCACCGCCAGAAAATCCAGTTTGGTGACTTCCGCCTTGCCCCCGAAACCACCGCCCATGGCCGGTTTGATTACCCGCAGGCGGCTCATGGGAATGTCCAGAACCCGCGCAACCTGGTACTGCACGTAATGGGGAGTCTGACTGGCGGTCCAGAGCTGAATCAAATCATCTTCCACCAGCGCCAGGGCCGCCGGAGGTTCCAGATAGGCCTGATGGGTGCGCTGGCCCTGGAAAACATCTTCCCGCACCAGCTTCGCCTGGGCAAAAGCCTGCTCCACATCGCCGAAGTCGTGATGTATTTCGGTATTGACGTTGCGGGGAAAGCGTTCGTGGAGTTGGGGTGCCTGGGGTTCTTGAGCCCGAGCTGGATCAGTCACCGGTTGCAGGGGCTCATATTCCACCCGCACCAGCTCCGCGGCCTGCTCCGCCAGCTCCGGGGTTTCAGCGAAAACGGCCGCCACCGGCTCACCCACGTGGCGCACGAAATCTTGGGGCAGAATGGTCTCATCGTAGCGGGCGGGTGATACACCGTAAGGTGTCTGGGGAACATCCGCGGCGGTGAGAGCCAGCACCACGCCCTCCAGTTCCAACGCGGGACCGGGGTCCACATGCAGAATCCGGGCGTAGGGGTGAGGGCTGGTGACCAGCGCCCCGTAAACCAGACCGGGGAAGTACAGATCGGCGGTGTATTGGGCCCGGCCCGTAACCTTGGCGCGGATATCTTTACGGACCACCGGCTTGCCGATGCTGCCTTGGGTGGCAACCTGATCGTAGCGCGGTTCTTCTCCCAAGAGAGCCTGGAGAATGCGCTGGTAGCCGGTACACCGACAGAGGTGGCCGCTCAATTCCCGCCGGATTTTTTCGGGAGAAAGCTCCCGACCGTTTTCTAGTAAGGCTGTGCTGGAAACCACAATTCCCGGAGCGCAATAGCCGCATTGGAAAGCGTTGTAACGGGCAAAGATTTCCTGGATGGGGTGGTCGATGCCTTCTATGGTGGTGATGCGGCAACCGTCGGCTTCCACCGTCAGCACCAGGCAGGAGTTCACCGGTTTGCCATCCAGCAGAATGGTACAGGCGCCGCAGTCCCCGGTGTCACAGCCCCGTTTGGCGCCCGTCAAATGCAGCCGCCGTCGGAGGGTGTCCAGCAACAGCTCGTGGCTGGGCACGTCCAGGAGGTGTTTGTCACCGTTGATGAACAGGGTGATTTCAGGCATGGACCTCTTCCTTCCGCCAGCGCTCCAGTGCCCGTTGGAAGGCCCGGATGGTGCCAACCCGAGCCAGATGCAGCCGGTAGGCCGCGCTCCCCCTTAAATCGCTGATTGGTTTGAGGGCAAGATACACTTTCTCAGCCGCTTTTTGAAAAACTTCCTCGGTGGGGCGTTCGCCCCGCAATTCCAGTTCTTTCTCCTCCAGGACCACCGGCGCGGGCGAGGCGGCGGTGACACTCACGGCGGCACGGGAGATTTTTTCGCCGTCCAGTTCCAGAGCAGCCGCTACTCCCACCACGGCGATGTTGGCAGTGCGCCGCCAACCGAATTTGACGTAAGCACTGCCGGGATTATGGGCCTGGAAGATGATGGTGGTGAGGATTTCGTCGGGTCGCCGCACCGTTTGGCGCGGGCCGGTGAAGAATTCTTTCAGGGGAATTTCCCGTTCGCCTTGAGGCCCGGTCAGAATTACTCGGGCCTGACTCACCAGCAACACCGGCGGGAAATCGGCGCAAGCGGCGGCGGTACAGAGATTACCACCCACAGTGGCGCGGTTGCGTACCTGGGGCACCGCCATTTCGGGAATCAGATCGCCCAGGGCGGCGTTGGTCGTGGGCCAGGGAGTCTGCTCTAGTTCGGCCACGGTTACCGCCGCCCCCAGGTAGGCCCATTCTCCCCGGGTTTCCCAGCGATGCAATTCAGGGATATGCCTCAGGGAGATAACCCGACGTGGCCGAAAACGCCGCTCCTTCATACCCACCAGTAAATCTGTTCCTCCGGCCAGCAAGGCGGCGTCGGTTTCTTCCGTCAGCAAACTCACGGCTTCGGTGAGTGATTTAGGAGCGCGGTAATCGAAGGGGGGCAGAAACATGGTTAGAATTCGATCAGGTTACGGATTACCGGCGCGCCCTGACGTAACTCGTCCATGGCGGCGTTAATGTCCTCCAAAGGAAAGCGGTGCGTAATCAACGGTTCCAGTTGCACCTTACCCTGGGCGGTGAGCTGAACCACCTGCTGGTAGTCCACCGGTCGGCAGCCCAGGGAGCCCACGATTTCCAGCTCGCGGAACATGATGCGCGAAGCGGCCAGGGTAAGTTTCTCAGCGCTGTAGCCCACCATGACGAAACGCCCGCCGGGTTTCAGGGTGGCCATGGCCTGGAGCATGACCGCCGGTTTGCCGATGGCTTCGAAAGCCACATCGCAGCCCCCGCTGGCCTTGCGCACCTGTTTGGCCACGTCCTCGTCCGCGGCCGAATAGGTGTAGGCTGCTCCCAATTTGCGGGCCAGGGCCAGCTTTTCCGGCACCAGATCCACCGCGTGCACGATGGCGCCGCTCAGGGCCGCGAATTGCACCACGTTCATCCCCACTCCACCGCAGCCGAACACGGCCACTTGCTGCCCGGGCCGGATTTGGCCCCGGTTGACCACGGCGTGGTAAGGAGTGGTCAGCGCATCGGCGATGATGGCGCAATCCTTCAGTGGCAATTCGGGGGGCAAGGGAATCAAATCCTTGGCCGGGACCGTCAGGTATTCGGCGTAACCGCCGTCAATGTTATTCCCCACCATTACCATGTTCCGACAAATGTTCTCCCGGCCCCGCCGGCAGGCTTCACACTGACCACAAGTGAGAACCGCCGGCACCAACACCGGGGTGCCCACCGCCGGTTTTTCCACTCCGGCGCCCAGCTCAGCTACCGTGCCACTGATTTCGTGCCCGGGAATCATGGGTGGCTCTTTGAAGGTGGGCACACCATGATCCAGATAATGCAAATCGGTGTGACACACCCCGCAAGCGGCCACTTTCACCAGCACTTCCCCGGGTCCCGGCTGGGGTTGAGGTACTTCCTCTACTTTAAGTTCTCGCGCTCCTTTGTATAAAACCGCTGCTTTCATGGTCTATCCTTCCCCCTTGTTGGGTTTTGATTGCGGATGGCCGACCGCAGTTAGCGCCATACTGAGTTCTCATTACGTGTTGCCCGCACCATACTGAAGTATGGTGTTGTGTGCAGTTGCCCGCACCATACTAAAGTATGGTGCTGTTTGCATTTGTATCATGTCTCTTCGCGTCAGGCTCAACTCCAAAACCTTTCCGTTCTCCTTCCTCAGGTCTCCGTCCCCCTGTTTCCTGCCTCCTGTCTCCTGCCGTCAGGTCCGCCCCCTGGCGGGCGTCCTCCCGTCTCCTGTCTCCTGTTTCCTGTCTCCGTTCATCTATGTTTCCATTCCGGCCTGCGTTTCTCCATGAAACTTTGTATGCCTTC
>CAYXZO010000044.1:10619-18838 GCA_964469505.1 uncultured Lentisphaeria bacterium
TTCATCTATGTTTCCATTCCGGCCTGCGTTTCTCCATGAAACTTTGTATGCCTTCCTGGACGTCTTCCACTCGATACAATTCTTCCAGAAAGAGATGCACTGCCGCTTCCCTGGCTCCCGCTGGTTCCGGCAGCGCCGCCGCGCCCAGGGCGCGCTTGGCCAGACGTAATACCGGGCGGGAGAGACGGTTAAAGCGCTCCGCCAGTTTCGGCCACTCGTCCTGGGGCATAATCTGCTGCACCAGGCCCCATTGAAGGGCCGTTTCGGCGGAGATGCTCTCGCCAGTGAAAACCAGGTAGGCCGTATTGGCCCGGCCAATGAGCAGGGGCAGGCGGGCGCAGGCTAAGGGCGGGAAAAAAGCCAGTTTGATTTCCGGAACCCCCATTTGGGCAGCGGGATCGGCCACCAGGAAGTCGCAGGAGGCCGCCAGTTCCAAAGCGCCCCCCAGACAGTTGCCGTGAAGCAGAGCTACGGTGGGGAAAGGCGCGTTTTCCAGCGCCCGACAGGCCCGTTCCAAAGCTTGCAGCATTTCCGGTGCCTGTTCCGGTTGGTGTTCTTCGACGGAGGCCCCGGCGGAAAACATTTTACCTGCGCCGGAGAGCAGCAAAGCGCCCACGGTCTCATCGTCGTGCAATTGCTCTGTTTTTTCCGCCAGCGCGGTCAGTAACGCCTTATCCAGCACGTTCACCGGTGGCTGGTCCAGTTTCAGCCACACCACATTGTCCCGGCGTTCTTCTTTAATCATACGTTGCTCCTCACGATGGTGGCCATGGTCACGCCGCCCGCGCCGCACAGGGAGGCCAACCCCCGTTCTTTGCCGTGGGTTCGCAGGGCGTGCAGTAGAGTGACTACAATCCGGGCGCCGGAGCAGCCGGTGGGGTGACCTAAGGCAATGGCCCCGCCGTGGACGTTGAGCCGCTCCCGATCCCAGCCCAGCACCCGTTCATTGGCCAGAATTTGCACCGCGAAGGCTTCGTTCACTTCCAACAAATCCATGTCGGCAAGCTGGTAACTCCCCTCGGCCAGCGCCTGGGGAATCACCACCCCAGGACCTTCCCCCATATAGGCCGGGTCCACTGCCGCTTGAGCGAAAACCTCGAATTCTCCCAGGATGGGCAAACCTTCCGCCTGGGCGATTTCCCGGGTGGTGAGCAGCAAGAAAGCGGCCCCGTCGGCCATGGAGCACGCGTTACCGGCGGTAACGCAACCGTCTTTGCGGAATACCGGCGGCAGTTGGGCCATTTTTTCGCGGTTGACGGGGTAGCGGATGGTTTCGTCCCGCTCCAGGGTTTTATCGCCCGCCTGGATCGGTACTACTTCCCGAGTGAACCAGCCTTGCTCCCAGGCCTGGTGGGCTTTGCTGTGGGAAGAGGCGGCGAATTCATCCTGTTCTTCCCGGGAAATACCGTACTTGTCCACCAGATTCTCCGCGGTACCCCCCATCCCCTGGTTGATTAAGGGATCGATGCTGTCGCTCCAACCGTCGTAGAGGGTCACATCGCCGAAACGGAAACCCCGCCACCGGTAGCCCTTCACCAGATAGGGAATGGTGCTCATGCTTTCCATGCCTCCTACCAGAATGAAGCGTCCTGCGCCGTGCAGCAGATGCAGCGCGGCCAGTTCCAGGGCCTTCATACCGGAGGGACAGGCCATGTTGATGGTGGTGACGGGCACCTGGTGGGGCAGTCCGCCCTTCACCGCTGCGGTGCGGGCCGGGTTGGGACCGTTGCCGGCCTGGCGACAACTGCCGATGAGGGCTTCGTCGATGCGCTCCGGTGGGAAGTCCAATTCTTTCAGTAAAGCCTGAATCACCTGGGCGGCCAGATCGTAAACGGGCAGCTCCCGCAGCGTGCCGCCAAAACGCCCCATGGGGGAGCGCAAAGCGCCTACGCAGACGACGCCGGTGGCTTTCATATGTATTGTCCCCCGTCCACTTTGATTACCTCGCCGGTGATGTGCTGCGCTTTATCCGAAACCAGAAAAAGCACTACCTCCGCCACATCTTCCGGGGTTCCGAGGCGGCCCAGGACGATTTCCCGGCGGGATTGCTCCAGAAATTCTTCCGGCATGCTGCGGATCATCGTCGTGGCGATCAGCCCGGGACAGACGGCGTTCACGTTGACCTGATAACGCCCCAGCTCCTTAGCCACGGTTTTGGTGAGGCCGATGAGGCCTGCTTTAGCGGCGGCGTAGTTGGCCTGACCGAATTTGCCCCGCAGGCCGTTGATGGAGGAAATATTGACGATTTTACCCCCCTCTTGGGTCTTGAAAATGGGGGCTACGGCCCGGATGGTATTGAACGCCCCTTTCAAATCCGTGGCGATGACTTCGTCCCACTGGCGTTCTTCCATTTTCCAGATGACGGCGTCCCGGTTGATGCCGGCGTTGTTTACCAGAATGTCCACTCCGCCGAATTCCTCCCGTACCCGGGAAACCCAGGCCTGCACGGCCTGGAAATCGGTTACATCCAGATAGTGGCCTTGAGCCAGGCCACCCGCGGCGCTGACTTGTTGCTCCACCTGCTGAGCCGGTGCTTCCTCACCGATGTAGCAGAAAGCTACCCGCGCCCCTTCCCGGGCCAGGGCTTTGACGATGGCGGCGCCGATGCCGGTACTGCCGCCAGTAACCAGGGCGACGCGATCCTTAAGCATCGGCCTCCAATTTAGCGCCACATAAGCCGCAATATTCGAAGTGGTCGGGCAATCCTTTAGCGCCGCAGCTGGGACATTCCTTACGGTAAGGCCCGTAGAGGAATTCGCTGCTGCGATCCTCCACCGCCCGCTGACGCAGTTCTCGGTAGCGGGGCGGTCGTTTCTCCACGAAAGCGGTCATACCTTCCCAGGGTTCTAGGGCGCAGTAATGAATGGAGAGCCAGTCCCGGGCGTGGCCGATGGTCTGGTACCAGGCCAGATTTTTCCAGAAATTGGTTTGTTCTTTAGTATAGCGGGAGCATTCCATGAATTTGTCCTGGAGTTGCTCCACCAGCTTGTCCACTTCTTCGTCCAGCTTTGAGAGATCGATGCCGTAACCATCCTGTCCTTTACGAGCTTTGGCGATCTGTTCGGGGGTGGGATTCTTCACGAATTCACCGTTGAGGGTAACGGAAGGTGCCACCCGGTTCACCAGCCCCCACTCCAGTGCCTGCCGGGCCGGAATGCGGGGATTCAGATACAGGATTTCCCGGGCCCGCTTGTCGCCAACTATCAGAGGTAACCACTGGGTGGCTCCACCGCAGGCTACGGAACCCACGCTGGTACCGACCTGGGCAATAAAGGTGTGTTCCGCCATGACCGTCAGGTCACAGGCCAGTTGGGACTCATTACCGCCGCCCACGGCCATGCCGTTCAGGCGGGCGATGACCGGTTTACCGCAGTTGAGAATACTTTCGATGTACTCCCGGAAAAGCCCCATGTATTTCCAGTAGTTGCGGGGCCGGGCGGTGTATTCGGCCTGGTACTCCTTCACGTCACCGCCAGTGCAGAAGGCGTCGGTCCCCACCCCGGTGTAAATCACCACCGCCACGGCGTCATCATAGGAAGCGTCGTGAAAAGCGGTGATCAATTCTTTCAGGGTGTAAGTGGAATAGGCGTTGTACCGGTGGGGACGGTTCAAAGTGATGACGGCGCGGCCGTCCCGTTTCTCGTAAATGATTTCTTTGAAATTGAAATCTTCCGGTTTGCGTGGCGCGATGGGCATGATCAAACTCCTTTCAAAGGGGTTTTAAATGGGCGATAAAAGGTTGTTTATCGGGATGTCTTTCGGGCTTGTAGATAGCCTCGATCCAATCCCGATATTCGGCCAAAACTTGATGGCGAATGACTTTCATGGTGGGGGTAAGCTCACCGGCCTCGAGGGTTAGTTCTTTGGGAATCAGGACGAAAGCCCCCACCTGCATGTACTTGGGCTGGAAACCTTCCATATTTTTACGGATTTCACCGGTAACCAGCTCCCGCACCGCCGAATCCCGCGCCAGTTCCCAGCCCGCGGGCAGTTTTTTCCCTTGCTGACGCGCCCAGTTCTTCAGGTTTCTGAAATTGGGGAACAGCAAAGAGGCCACGAAGTGTTGTCCGGCCCCCACCGCCACGGCAAACTGTATCCACTGGGAAGAAATGGTAAGGCGGTTCTCCACCAGCATGGAAGAAACCTTTTCGCCGTTGCTCAACTTGAACAGCCCGTCCACCCGGCAGATCATGCGCAAGCCGTAATCAGTGATTTCCCCCAGATCGCCGGTGTGGAACCAACCGTACTCATCGATAACCCGGGCGGTTCTTTCCGGCATCTTGTAATACCCTCGCATCACGTTGGGTCCCCGCACCAGAATCTCACCCGATTCAGTGGTCAAAATCTCACACCCGGGGATAGGTTCGCCCACGTAGGAGTGGACCCTTTCTTTCTGCATGGGAGTCAGAGTGACGCAGGGAGAAGTTTCGGTTAACCCCCACCCCTCCAGAACGGGAATGCCGTGGGCCTTGAAGTACTCCCCGCAATCCTGGGGCAGCGGGGCCGCGGCGGTGAATACGAATTCCAAATCGGGATGAAACAGTAATTCTTCCACCTCCGGTCTCAAGCGGGCCTCAGTAACCAGACCGATGTAGATTTTGGGGACACTGAAAAACTGGGTCGGGCGCACCTGCCGCCAGTTGTGCAGTAACCGATCCAGGTCTTTACCGAAGGAATCCTCCAGATAAAGAGTTGCTCCGTTGTATAGGGCTGAAAAACGTTCGAAAAGACCGCCGAAGGAATGGTGCCAGGGCAGATAGGAAAGGAAACGGGACCGGGTGTTGATTTTCCACAATTTGGAAAGGGCTTTTTGTTGGGACATTATGTTGCGGTGGGTGAGCATTACCCCTTTAGGTTCGCCAGTGGTTCCCGAGGTGTACTGGATGAAACAGACCTGGTTGGACTTGACCCGGCTTACCAGCTTTTCAAACAGCTCGCGGGAGCCGCCCTTCAGGCATTCCTCGAAAGTTGTATAGCGGCTGGGCTGCCGGGTAACGACGGTCTCCACCAACGTCCGGGCGTTGCAGGCTTCGAATTTCTCCAGCCGCTCATCCCCGTCCAGATAAATGGCTCGGGGTTCAGCATGCCCCAGGATGTAGTCTAGATTCTTGACGTCGTAGCCGGCGAAAATAGGAACCGATACGGCGCCCATAGAGGTAACCGCCATTTCCCACACCAACATTTGATAGCTGTTGGGGCTGAACACGGCCACGCGATCGCCTTTGCCGATTCCTTGCTCATGGAGAAAGGTGGCCACGGAGCAGATATCCCCGTAGAACGTCTGCCAATCGATGGTGTGATATTGGCCCTGGGGGTCGGGATAAGCGAAAACCGGGTGGTGGGGCAGACGCCGGAATTGACGTGCCAGCATGACTCCGAAGGAACGAGTCACCGGCCCCAGGGGAATCGGTGAATTGCGGTAATGTCCATTCATCGGCGACCCTCCTTGGCATACAGTGCGGCGCCCAGAGCGGCCAGGTATTGGGGATAGGGCGGTCGCTTGACTTCCATTTCCAGTATTTGCTGAAACACTTCCAGGATCACCGGGTGGTGGGCTACCACGCCCCCGGAGAGGTATAACGGGGGTTCCAGGGGCGCCATCTCCCGAATTCGGTGGACGATGGAAACGTACAGCCCCCGGATCAATTCCGGGAAGGGGATCTTCTTGTTCATGCAATCCAGTAGTTCAGTACTGGTGAAGACGGTGCAAAAGCTGTTAATGGGGTAGAAAGTTTCGGTTTCCTGGGCCACGGAATTCATTTCCCGGCAGGGGATGTCCAATCGATGGGCGATGAATTCCAGGTAACTGCCGGTCCCGGCGGCGCAACGGCGGTTTAGGAAGTGATTTTTAACCTTTCCCCCCCGAATGATCAACACCTTGCTATCCTGGCCACCGATATCCACCAGGGTGGCGTCGCTCACTCCGTAGTGCTGTAAGCCCCGGGCCAGACAGGCTATTTCCGTTTTACGTACGTCCCCGGGCCATTCATAACGGCCGTAGCCGGTGATTCCTACCGGTCCGTTGTGTTCGGGGAATTCGGCCAGAAGCTTGTTCAGGGTGCGTTGGTAGTTATACCCGGTGGGTTTCACCCGCCGCCGCAGGCGGTTCCGAGAGTCGAGATAAACCGCTTTTACGTACGAAGAGCCCAGGTCCAAGCCCAGGGCACAGGATTCAATCATAGCGCTCCAGAAAAGCTTCCAGGCGGAAGGCGAATTCCTGTTCCGAGAAGTGGCGAATATCCACCAGGTCTCCAAAAATGCGGGTTACGGGTATACCGGTGGCCTCCTCCAGCTCGTCCGGCAGAGCAAAGCGGGTGTTGGTGTTGTACGGACAGGTCTTGGCGTCGTGGAAAATAAAGGCGTCAATCTTGAAGTCCTGAGCCATACGTTTCAGATATTCCAGTTTGAATCTCTGAGAACGGCTGATAAAGATTTCAGCGTAGGCTTTCACCATGGACGCAAAGGGGTCGGAGGGGTCAAACTCCAGGGCCCAGGAGTGGGCGTAGGTGGAAGCCACCACCCTCACCCCCCGGGCGGCAAAAAATTCGGCCAGGAAACGGATTTTGCCCCAGATGGGCATTCCTTCCCAGTAAAAGCGCAACTTCTCCGGTTCCGGATCGGGCATGTTTTCCACTTCCTCCACCAGGCGGCGGTAGAAGTCACAGGCTTCTTCTTCACCTCGGAGAACTACCACCGGGGCCATAAGGAAGACGTGGTCCAGGAAAGTATGTTTGGCCGGCACCGCTCGGTTGCTGTCCAGAAATTGATGCCAGAGCCGGGTGGCTTCCACGGAGCGTCCTAAAACTTCCTGAAACAAATCCTCATCGAACTTTTTGCCGCTGATTTCTTCCAGGTCTGCCACCAATCGGCGCCAGGCATTCTCCAGATAGCGCAACAATTCGGGAGTCAGTTCATCCACATCCCGGGGCGATTGGATGCCGATCACCGGGGCATCGAATTGCTTGCCGAACCAGGTGAACCATTCCTTCACTTCCCGGCACTGGCTGGTGTTATAAACCAGAACATCCGGTGGAGGTACTTCTGCCAGGCCGTATTGAGCCAGGGGGGTGCGGTGGGCCAGAAAAGCGCCCACATCACTAGTGAGGTAAGAGCAGATATCGGCGGAGAACCCTTCCCTATTGGCCAGGGGGATCAGTTCTCCCCCCAGGCGTTTGGAGCCGATGAGGGCGCCGTGGTTTTCAGGGAAATAGACTTCGTAACCGAAAGTGCGCAGAATCTCAGCCGGACCCACCGAAGTACACCAGGCAATGGGTTTGGTCCGGGCGGCCAATCGCTCGTAATAAGCGGTCAGCAAGGGTTTTAATTCACGTTGTGACTGTAAAGGCATCCGTTATTACCTTCCATGGTAAGCTGGTGGCGGGCCACCTACACTTTTGAGCCCTTCCAGGGCATCCTGGGTGCGAAAAATCCGCGGTAAATCGGCCAATTCCCGCTGGTAGGCTTCGGCCAGACTTCCTTCCTGATTAGCGGCGATGAGACGGAAAGCCGCTTGCAGAGCTAGAGGTGCCTTTTTACGGAGAGAGGCCTGAATCTTCTTCTGCCAATCTTCGATAAAGCCCCGTTTCAACAGAGTCAACAAATCATGGTGTTCCATGAAATCGGCGATGCGGTACCATTCCGGAGGAAGGGATTCGGGCCGGTGAGGTTTTAGACTGTTGATAACCTCGGGTGTAATTTTCTCCGGAGGCAAACAGGCATCCACCAGACCGATGGCCTGGGCGGTGGTGCCGTCTACGATGCGTCCGGTACCGATGAGGTAGCGGGCCAGGCCTTCACCCACCCGTTTGGTGAGACGGTAGGTGCCCCCCAGCGCGGGATAGATACCGATTCCCGTTTCTGGAAAGCCGATGCGGGCCCGGGGAGTGGCGATTATCAAATCGGCGCATAACATCAATTCTGCCCCGCCCCCCAGGGCAAAACCATCTACTACCGCCACAACCTTACCGGGGAATTCATCCAGTCGGCGCAGAACCTCCTGGGCCTTACGAGTAAAAGACACGATCTCATCGATCTTGCCGGCCTCGATGCGGCGGATAAAGAATTTGATATCAGCCCCAGCGGCGAAGTTCTTGCCGTGGCCGCTCAAAATCACCAGCGAAGCGTCGGAGTTCTGCTCCAACGCCGCGGCCAACTGGGTAAACACCGCCTCGTTCAGAGCGTTGGTTTGGGCCGGGCGGGAAAGGCGTATTTCCACTCCC
>CAYXZO010000045.1:0-4475 GCA_964469505.1 uncultured Lentisphaeria bacterium
TTTCAATCCTTGGCTTAGTGGATTATGAGTTAAAACTACAGCACCGGAACTGCAAATGGTGGATGTTTCATTTGTTTCAATCCTTGGCTTAGTGGATTATGAGTTAAAACTATGGGACCAGAAAAAAGGTCCACTTATTTTCTTTGTTTCAATCCTTGGCTTAGTGGATTATGAGTTAAAACAGGGGTAAACATGTGTGAAGAAGCTTATTGTGTGATGTTTCAATCCTTGGCTTAGTGGATTATGAGTTAAAACACCACCAAGACGTTACGCCATACGCGGCGGATGTCCAGGGTTTCAATCCTTGGCTTAGTGGATTATGAGTTAAAACCGCTCCCGCGTTGAAAGCCTTAATGAGGGCTTCAACGTTTCAATCCTTGGCTTAGTGGATTATGAGTTAAAACGCCAAGGCTGCTCTGGAGAAGCTATCATCTGAGCAGATGTTTCAATCCTTGGCTTAGTGGATTATGAGTTAAAACCCGATTGAAATTCAAACACTAATCGAATTTATTGCATGTTTCAATCCTTGGCTTAGTGGATTATGAGTTAAAACAGCATGTGCCTCGCAAACTACTGTTATTAATAAACATGCAGGCATTTTCCTGCCGTTTGTATTGGCTACTTTACTTTTCTTACACACGCCAAAATATCCTTACAACAGAAACTTCGATAATAACGTAAGCAAATTAAAAACAAGCCCATTTTTCAAAAAGCTACCGGGATGCAAATATTTTTGTATGTGCAGTCACGGCATCGAACTCGCCCGCTCGTAGGAGGTGCTAACCGTTCGCTAGTTACTAAAGAAACCATCTCATTTATCACTGTTGCCAGCTTGGCCCGTTGTGCCTCTCCAAAAGCAATTTCCACTTGCCTCCTCCCTTCCCTAACGTAAATAAGAAATCCTTTATTAACAACCACATTGTACGTTTCCTCTACCATGGCACAATAAGCTAATAGTTGGGTTCTATGACTAACATACACGTACTCAGGATATATAGCCCATTTATAATCCACCGGTGCCCATGTGCCATCTTCCAACTGAACAACTTCGTCTACTATCCCCCATAAGCCTAAGCTCTGAGAGGATAACACCACATCTGATTCCCGGCTGATAACCCCCATTTTCTTCCATAAATACCCCCGGTTCTCTTTGCGACGACGCTCATGAACTTCCCGGCCCTTTATGACTTTATATCTACGCTCCTCATATTGAGGTATTTTTAAAACATTCATGTAATAGAAAAATCTGGGGCAAAAAAGGTACTCCAAAATCTCAGAGGGTGTCAGCTTAATATTCACTACTTCCATTCCTAGAAAAACATCGCTTTGATTTCATCCGACACTAGCTTCTTGTCAAAAGCTTGTCCTTTGAGGATAACTTTTTTGAAATCAGCTTCACACATGGGGAAAATGTAAACACTATCAGTATCCTCATCGATCAACTCCGATACCTGCAAAACTAATTCATCCAACGGATTGCGCTCAATCGTACCCAAGAAAACCGACTTCTGTACTCGATATAATCCGGCCTCTTCCGTGACTTTTACAACTTTGCGACGAACTTTATCGTCCGAGATATCATATATCACCCAAACTAATTGCTCAGTCTTCTTTACCATCTTCGTATTCCCCTTGATCCCACTTTAACAATTGCTGGGCAAAAGCGTGCATATCAAGTTGCAAACAATCTCGGCGCCGAAGATTGCGCCCCCGATAACGTATTCCAGTATCTAAATAAGTATTTAATGCCGGCAAGAATATTTTCTTCCCCTGTTCATTCAATGATACTCCATGGCGTAGTGCCGTAAAACAGTGCTCATCTAACTTGCGGGTGGAAAAAAGATTAACCACCACCTCTTCCACCCATATCCGATACTTCTCGATGACATCATACACTAGGGAAACCTTATTGTAATGATCAACGTGGACAAACCCGATGTATGGATCAAGGCCGGCAATAATCGTCGCCCGTTCCACTGCCCCGTAAAGCACTCCATAGCCGTAATTCAATACCGCGTTGGCGCCATCCCGAGCTGGGTGACGGCTACGCTCATCAAATCTAAATTTCGCAGGCAAAAGTCGGGAATACGCTTCCCAATATCGGCGTCCGGCTGAACCCTCGATTCCCAAAATTGTTCCTCGTAGCTCTGTGATAGTTCCACTCAAGCGCTCCACTTTTTCCAAAGCTTCCCGTAAAGCGGTAATTGCCTCCGTAAGCACAGCTGAAATCCGAGTCCGCCTGCTCCGCATGAGCTTCAAAAATTCGATTTGATTGCTCAGCTTGTCTTTTACCCACCTCAAGCCCAGCTCCAATCCCTCACGCGCCTGGGTGATTTTCAGTTGCGCCTGGCGGATGCGGGCCGTACTGCCCAATTTCGCGTGCCAGAAACGACCATAAACCCTACCGAAATCATCCATGATCACAATGTCTATATTGTTTTGAACCGCCAGCTGAATGGCGTCCGAGGTAATCGATATGCCCCGATGCACCAGAATGCTCTGCACTTTGCGCGCCGCAACCCTAAACTTCTCTCCCCTGGCATTTATCTCAAACATTTCTCCCGCACGGCGCAGAGTGGTACCCCAGGTGTTCAATACTAGTTGCATAAAAAATCAAAACGCTAAAAGAGAACCATTTCCGTTTTCTCCGGAACTACCTGATCCAACCGGAATCCTAGGGTGTGATCATAATACAGTTCCACCTCCTCTGGAGTCAGATAATGGATTTTGCCGTTACCGCGCGGCGGTAAACATTTCTTGGGCACATTTATTATATATGGTGCCAGTCTCCGGAATGCTTCTTTGATTTCCGCCTTTCTTTCAAATGTGCGCTCACTCCATAATAGCTCCCTATATGCTTCCCAAGCCCTTTGCGCATCAGCATCCAAGGGGATAAACAGAGAACCGGTGAAATTCTCATCTATCAATCTCAGAGCTTCATCAGATTCATCAACATCCAGGGCCGTCTTAAAAAGCCACTCAGCTAAAGCCGTTAAAATATTTGAGCTCGGCCTACTACTATGACTCTCCCAGACCGCTTGATAGTAATTGGCCGCTAGGGTTCCATAGTCTGGTTCCGGTATTGTGGCGCCATACCCGGCTAAAACCTGCAGCGTTTTAGCTCGCAAAAAAGAATCATAGATACGGGCGGTTTCATAACCCCTTTGATCTTTAACACGATAAACCAATACCCTGCCGGGACTTGACCAATAGGCGTGTCGATTACATCGTCCGGCACACTGAATCAGGGAATCTAAAGGGGCAAAATCTCTAACTACTAGGTTGAAATCCAGATCAACTCCCGCTTCAATAAGCTGGGTGCTTACCAATCCCACCGGCCTGCCGGCGGCTATGGCCGCCCTCAGTTTCGCAATGCGTCGCTTGCGTTCTACTGGCAAAACATGGCTGGAAAGAAAAAACCATTCCCGTTCCGGATAACGACTTTTTAGATATACGAATAGCTCTTGGGCTGATTTGATAGTATTCAACACAAAAAGCAAAGACTGACGCTCGTACCGTTGGGGAAGATCCTCGATTTCCTCCACGAAATCTTCCCATTCCAGCAACTCAAATCTGCAAGGAAATTCCATAACCGTTCGGCTAAGGTTCTGAAAAGCTCCCTGATAATTTTGGAATAATTCATACAAGCGCTTCTCTTTATCTGGAAAAATCAGGGGCATGGTGGCGCTCATAAGAATAATGCGGCTCCCCAACCTTTCAGCCAGCGCTTCAAGGCCCACTCTTACTAATCTCCAATATTTATGGGGAAAAGCTTGCACCTCATCCAGAATAATCACCGCTCGGGCCAATTGATGTCTACGTCGAGCCACCGCGTTACGACCTGGAAATAACGTGTTGATGAATTGAACGAAAGTAGTAACTATCAAGCGACTTTCCCAACCTTCAACCAGAAATTGCGCCCAATCCAAGGACACATCTCCCGGATTATAAATATCTGCCCCCTGGTCTTCCGGCATTCGATATCGCAAAGTAGCCAGGTGATCATGTTCCAACAGGGCTGCCGAGCTAGTCTCCAGCTTAGCAGCTTCCCTTAAACGCCGCATCACCTCCACGTTTTGTTCAATAATGGAAAGGTAGGGCAAACAATATATTACTCTTTCCAACCCATAGCGTTCCTGAATTAAAAGCGCCGCTCTTAAGGCGGCCAGCGTTTTACCGGCACCGGTTGGGGCAGTAAGACTAAACAGGCTTTGATCCTTAGGAGCACGCTCCAGGGAAATCATAACCTGTTGGTATAGCTTTTCTCTAAGAGAACTCAAAGGAGACTTGCCGCTGAATAGTCGGCGGCGGTGAGTGTCAATGAGTCGTGAAGACCAATCAGTTCCCGGCAAGGTGAAAGGTCGTTCACCGTACACTGTGTCGTTCTTATCGGCAGCCAACATAATAGAGTACAGGTACAAGAATAGATTCCAGAGGTGGTCATCGAGTAAACGGGCCACTTTGCGACGCTGGCG
>CAYXZO010000045.1:4575-18651 GCA_964469505.1 uncultured Lentisphaeria bacterium
TGAAATACCAACAAGGCAGATAGCAGACTGTGGCGTTTCAGTTGCCGTTCATCGCGCTTGAAGGTGATAGCTTCCCCGGCGGCTATGCTCTTAATGTACTTTTGGAACCACGGGGTAGCCTTACCTACATCATGCCCTAACAGGGTTGCCGCTAAAACACGACGATAGATTTCAGGGTTTTCGTCCTCCCGAAAGCTGAACGGTTTTTCCCGCCAAAGGCGCATACCCTGGTGGTAAACACCACGCAAATGGTCCATCAGCGAATGGTCGGGATGGGCCAGGAGTAAGACCTCGGGTTCAGAATTTTGGGTATTCTGCAATAGTCTAGTATCCATTATTCGCAACTATGGGACAATGTTCTTTTAAAGAGCTACACTACTTCTACTCGACAAGGGGTGTCACTTTCTCATCACCCAATTCATAGTAATGGGTCACTCGGGCACGCAACGGTTGTCCATCGGCGGGGAAAAGAACATCTTTTACGACGGCTAATTCCCTGCTCTCCGGGGAGGGTTTCATAATCAACGGCAAACGATTAGAGAAAATGCGACGATTGGTAAAATCCATTTCTTTTACCATTTCGCGGGGAACGGCTGAATTAAGAGTTATCCAGGCGTCATCCTGAACTTTTTGAGCATTAAAACTTCCCCTAAAGCGGAAATTTGCAAGGTTGCAGGCTTGCCCTAGAGAAATGGTATAATATGGTTCGTGGCGAGTCAGACGCCGTTCCAGTTCCTCAAACAAAGGATGTTCCCAATGAAAATAGCAGCGATACGCGGGAGCTTTCAAAAATTCAACGGTTGATGGTTTATGTGCTTCGTAACGGAAAAAGTGTTTGGGAGAGGTTGTTTTTAATAAGTTGATAGGAATTACTACTTTCTTAATAGGGACTCGCGGGCCCACGGCCAGCCAGTATTTTCCTGGGTTGAACTCTTCCCAGTAACGTTGCTTGTCCAAACCCACAATCGCTGCCAGCAGACCAACCAAGGCCGTTCCCGGTGGTAGCGCGAAAGTTTGGGGAGACATAGTGGTAAAAGGTTTCTTGAACTGGGCGTAATCCGCCCAAATATCGAAAACGACTACGCGCATTATCTTACTCCAACTGCAGCTCAACCCAGCTCTCTGGTAGATCCGGTTTCACCCGCAAATCAGGGTGAATCTGATAGCTCACCCGCGCGATGTGTTCTTCTGCCTCCTCAGTGGCTACCACAAGTGAAGACACATCCAGGGTAAAATCGGAAGGCTTTCTTATTTGCACCTCATTTTCCACATCAGACAGGCGAATTTTATGATCGAGATCTCCGATGAAATAGTCGTCATTATACTCAATTACCACCAGCATACGGGGGACCTGGCCAAATTTAGACCTACTTATGAGATTCTTGGTGCCAAACCAAATGGCTTCCAGGAGCAAGTTAAAGTCTTCCTCGGTAAGTCCGGTATGGCGGGCAGCATGCTGGTTAACGATTCCATGGAAAGCAATAAAAGAGTAGGGTAAGATGTATTCTTCTCGGAAGGTGCGTTGCTTAGCTCCAGCGGTGGAAGCAAAGGCTCCCGTGCCTTGGATATGTTTCAACTCCACTCGGTGTAATGAATGCCCCATTTTAAACTGAGTTGGGCCGGTAAAGGTTATGCTATCTTTGGCCAGGGGCAGTACTCCCCCAAATAAGCGAATATCAATGCAGGCCGCCAGAATTTCATCAGCGGATTCGCCGAAGTCCTTGGCCCTGGTTTTCCCGTCCTGGATACCGCCGCTTTCCATTTGTTTTTCACGCACGAAAATATCCCGGCCGTTAGATCCGTTAAATCCCTTGTACTCATATAGGTAATCGCGGATGGTTCGTTTCAGACGGACATCCGTGACCAGGTTCAGGCCTGATTCTTCGTCGATTCGAGGTTTATTCATATCCAAAGGATCACCGTTGGGGTTGGCGTTAGTGATATCGTAGCAAAAAAGCAGTTCACGGCGGTTTTTAATGGTTTCACTCATGATATAACCTCCTCCGTCATCAAGTTTTCACGCTCGGGTTTGAATTGATTGGCTAGACTCATTCCCATAACGAAATAAAAGCTTATTTCAGGGATGGTCATTTTGTTAAGGTCCGGCTCACCGGTCAGTAAGTAGTGGGCGATCAATTCTTCCAGGTGGCGGTAGTAGTTTTTGCCGTAGCTTTCCAGTTTATCAATCATTTCCGGCAGAATGCGTTTGACAATGCGAGCATCTAATTTCAAACCATTGAGCCGATGACGGAAGGGAGTGGCCTGGCGCTCCTGATATTGAATATTCAGTAGATATTGGGCCAGCACTCCTTCCAGGAACAGGGCTTTTTTGACGTCGGAGTCAAAAAAGCCGGGGTATTGGTCAAAGAACCTTTCATAATCATTACTCATAAGCACCTCTCTGTTAGTATTGGTTAAATGTTTTGTTTGCGGAAAAAGACCGAGATATTCCATGAAAAGCAGAAGCATAAATCCTTTGAGCACATCATGCTGGTATATTTCCTGGCGCGTGAACTTACCGCAAATGTGCTCATGGATTCGTTGCAACAAAAATTGCATATTGACAGACTTGCCGAGAAAAATTTTTCCTGTGAGTTCCAAAAAAGGCTTATCAAAGTTGGGCCCCGGCCAGAAATTGCGCAGAATACCAAAATCGAATCGCAAATTATCCACCTGGGTCTTTTTATAAATCCCCTTTAGGTCGTGAAAAATTTCAAAGCTCTCCACCCAGGCTTTGGCCTCGAATAGTTTCTGAAAGCGCGAGGGCAAAATATCCTGAATTTCGAGCAGGATTTTGAATTCACTTTGAGCGGCCTTAAAGAAAAACAATGAAAAACTAGCTGTGTCCTGTTGTTCAGCCAGAAGTTCAAAAACTTCATTTTCCGCGTTAGTCATACGGGCCCGGGATTGGGCAGCAGATTCTTTTAACTGCAGCCGGTCGTAGTCTTCCCGTAGAATCTCTAAGATTTCCGCCAGCGCTTTAGTAGTAATCACCGGAGACGGTATCAGAAAATAAGAAAAACCATAGAAGTTATATCGGAGGTACTTTTCAAGGTATTTTCGGGCAGCTTTTAAGTCCGCGGCACATTCGGGACACACAGGATAGTTACGCCAGGCTTTTTCTTTCTGAAATCCACCGGCGATAGGAGCCAATTCATTGGCGGAATAAAAGGAAAATGTGCTTACAAAACCCCAAACTTCCTTGGCACTATTGCCGCAGATATAACATAACTTGTCAAGGGCTTTCGATTCTACGTTGTACTTATGGAAATAATCGCGATACTGTTCCTCCTTAGCCTCCGCAATTATGGGTCCGAAGTAGGGTGAATCACCTGGGAGTTTTCCATCCAGCTTAATGGTCATCAGTTTGGTATCTGCATCAGGTGTAGCATTGGCTTGAGCAACTATTTCATTCTCACTATTTACCCAGCTTTCAAGGAGGCTTTGTAGTGTGGGATTAACAGTGGCACAAGCTTTTAAGATCCGCTGTAGTTTCTTGGGTGCTTTGCGAGCATCCCAATAAATGGTGGGGAAAGGAGATACTGCATTCCCTTTGACATTTTTCAAGAGGTAACTCTCCGCTTTATCGGGGTCATATTCGGAAATTGTCAATCCCCTGTACTCCCACTGGTCACCATTGCGTTGGAAGCATACTTCCAGAACCATCGCTTGCTCCAGCGACCGGTTAAGCCCTAAAGGATCATCGGGCTCAGTGCGTCGAGCCAAAGCACCGATAAGTTTTAGCTTAGTGAGCATTGCCTCTCCTTTTCGGCCGTTGGTGGCGTTGTTTGTGAGTTTTGCTGCTTTTTTGTTTGTCATTTTGGAACACTGTGCCAAACCCCCTGGCAACCTGTTTGCCGATACCCAGCCAACCTGGGATGTGGAAATTGGTCATGAATTCGCCGGCAAAAGTCAACATTACCATACCTTTAAACTTGCTTTCACGTTGGTGAAAAAAGCCTTCTACCTGTATTTCTTCAGGATCTGGAATCCAATACCCGAAAGCGTGAGCAATAGTTTTGAGATTTTCTCGCAGCAAATGGCGCAAAAATCTTTGCCTTTCGAAATTATCCAGAGTTTTGAAACGCTGGTAATTTTCCTGCTTTAAAGCCATCCAGGGAGTAACAAACCGATAAGCAATTGGTTTCTCACTAACTCCCAATTTGTAGTTAAGATGTTCGAAAGTTTTCTCAAAAATCTGAAAAGCTCTGTCCTTTAGCTCAACATGTTCCACATCCTTGAACACTCTCTCCAATATTTCACGTCCACGTTCGAAACCGACTATGGTTGGAACTCCATCTATAAACTTGAACTGAATTTCCGGATAAACGAAGCGGTATCCACCTTCGGTGGTGTGGTTATGCAACTCATGATATTCCTTGTACCGTTGGGAAAGGTAAGCCCTTAAGCGCGGTAAATCCTCGACAAACCATTGCCGTTCGGCAAAAAATTGCACTTTTGCCAAAGTAATCTCCATAATCCTACCTAACTCTTTAACGTCCAAGCGAACTCTATTAATTCAATAATTAAGCAACAGTCTAAAGCTATGTTAGCTTACGTAATAATTCAAGCACAACAGTGTTAAACACGCAGGAGCTTCCGAGCGTAAATGTTGACCGCAGGCACAATTTTACCAGCCTTTGAAAAGGCCTGCATTAGAGCGGCGCTAAAGTGCCGCACTCCCAAAAGCATCTACTACACACCTGCATCACCCGGAGCGGGGTGGAACGTTATACTCCGTCATGGGAGTCATTTTCTTCAAGAAAAAAAGAGGAAAAGAAATTCCAGAGAACCGAAGAGTGAGGTATTACCCCACCAAAGAGTATCAAAAAGGGCTATTGAATATTCTTAACAAAATCTTGGTATTCTTTGTGTCTCCGTGCTAGAAACGATAGCCTACGGCTGATAATCCAACTCCGTAGATAACTGATACCGCCGTACTCGCCGCTCGGGCCGGTCCACCACGTACACCACTCCCTGATTGTCTATCGCAACGCCGTACGGTGCCCGTAATTGATCGGGGATGTACACCTTTATCACCGTGTCCACGGCGGTGTAAACCCAACCGCTGTCGGTGTAAGCGGAATCCACCAGCACGGTATCGATTACCTGCTTGGTGACCCCGACGAAGTATTCGAACTCACCCAGAGCCGTGAAGCGCTGCACCAGCCGGTGGCCAGTGTCAGCCACGTAAATATGTCCAGTGACATCCAACACCACATCCGTGGGATGGTCGAAACGGTCCAGGTCCATGATGTCATTCAAACCCAGCTCAAAGGAGCCACTACCCCCCACCTTGTGTACGCCGAAAACCGGTCCCCACTGGGCGTAGTACAAAGCGCCTTGATCATCCACCGTCAGCCCCCGGGGGAGATTGGCCGTGCCGTTGCCAGTACCTCGGGACACCCGGCGTCCGGCGATGCGTCCCCGGTAAACCAGGAGAGAGTCGCCCGTTCCGGTGCGTACCAGAGCGCACGGTTCATAGCGAAATTCCAGAATGCTGTTTCCGGCCCCATCGGCGGCGTATAGCACGTCGCTGCCGTAGGGGCCAGCTGCGATGCCCGTGAGGGTCATGGTATCAGCGCCTACATAATAGTAAGCCGCTTCGGCGGCAGACAAGCTGTCGCGCCCGTCCCAGAACAGGCGCAGCCCAGTCCAATTCTCCTCCGACGGTCCCCAGGCCACCTGCAGCAGACGCTCTCCGGCATCCAACCAGAGGGGCAGGGAATCCATCCGGCTACTCCAGTGTTGCGTTCCGGCCGGAGTTTCCAGTAAAACGCTATCAGCCCGGGCCTCCACCCCCACCTGAGTCAGCAACTGAGACCAGACGTAAATCCGGTTGGAGCTATCCACTAGAAACAAGTTCAGACGATCGTCCTGGGCCAGGGCCAGGGGGTGCACGGTAGTACTGGAATCATCCGGGGCGGTAAGATGCTGCAAAACGCTGAAGTCATTGCCGAACTCGTCACCGGTGAGCAAGCCACCGTTGCGTTCCAGCACGTAAACGGCCCCACCGGCGTAATCGGCCAGAAAGAGGTAACCTTCGGTGCCCACAATGATATCCCGGGGGTCCTGAAAGGGATAGCCCTGGGCCGGGTCCCAATCCGGGACCATGGGGATATAACTGGTATCGCCGGCGGAGAAAGTATTTTCTGCCTGTTGATTGGGGGTGGGCAGCGGCATTTTGGTACCACAGCTCAAAAGCAAAAGGGAAAGGAGGAAGGAGACCGGAAACCGGAGACCGGGAAAAGGAGACAGGAGACGGGAGGTTGAAGTAAAGGAAGATAAAAATTGAAGTTTGATGGGCCACTGTAGCCAGGCGCGGGCAAATAGGCTAGCTCGTCTCGCAAACCGTTTATGGATACTACTCAACCTGAACATTTTATAGCCTGTAACTAATTCTTTCCATTGTCGTTTATAACTTCCTGTTTCCTGTTTCCTGCCTCCTGTTTCCGTGACATACTGATGGCTTCGACAGGCTCAGCCATCGGGGATTTTTTTCAAAAACTCCATCCCAGGGTAAAAAACTCCGTGCCCTGCAAATCCTTACGATCCAGATAGGCGTAATCGAAGCTCAGCTTGCCGCTACGTACCCCCACCCCGGCGGTCCAACCCCAGGCATCCCGGTTGAAAGCTTTGCCAGTGCGGAGGTAAAGGCGCTTCTTCAGCACCAATTCCAGTCCCACCCGCAGGTTTTCAGCATTATCCACCGGGTGATTAAGCTGCACCGAGAGGGTCAAGGCGGTCCGTTCCGGTTTGCCCCAGGTGTAAGCCGATCCCAGACGGAAAATGGTTGGCGGGGCAAACTCCTGGTAATCCCGTCGGAGGGTATCCCCGTTCTCGTTTACGTAGGTGTAGCCGCCCCTGGGCGCCGAAGGCGAACCGAAATTCATCAGCGCCACCGCCAGCCGCAGCGTGCTAAAGCCGGTCCAGTAAAAAGTTCCAAAATCGAGGAGAACGTTTCGTTGGGTAAGTTCAGCTAATTGTTCTTCCACCAGCTTCAAACTAACCCCGAAAGAAAAGCGATCGGTCATGGTGAGGGCGTAGTGCAACCCGAGCTGTACATCACCATAATTGAAGGTAGCCCCGGTACCGTCCGGGTGATATTCGTCCGTCTCCGCCATGGGCGGCATGTGGAGCGCCAGGGCGGAAACGGCCCAATGATGAACCCGACCCAGGCGAACCGCCGCCGTAAGCCCCTCCAGTTGCACGTCGGCCATCCAGTTGGCGTGCAAGAGCTGGAGATTGCGGTTTCCATCCAGCCAGGCCAGGGCTGCGGGATTCCAGAACACCGCCGCCCGGTTGTTTTTCAAAGCAACGGCGGCACCTGCCAGGGCCACCCCCCGAGCATCCAAGGGAATCTTCAGAAAAGAATACGCCGAAGTCCCGGCCCGCTGCCCTCCCAAGACGGGGAAGAGATTGCTACGCTGTCCCCAGGTAGCGGATACGAGTAGCGTCAAACTCAGAGTTATGCTGGCCAAACTATGTTTAGCCGCGCTCATCAGAAATACACCGTCAAGCCAAATTCATAGTTGCGTGGTTCCAGATAGCGGGCCGGATTCTCATTGGGATTGGGCCGGTCCACGTAGCTGTAAGAATAAATTTCACCCGGGTCATAGGGCCGTCCGGTGAAAGGATTGATGTAACGGGGCAGCTTGCTGTTAAGCAAGTTCTCCACCTGCAAGAAAGCTTTCAGGCGCACTTTGCCGGTGTGGAAGACCTTGTACGCTTTCAGATCCAAAGTGTGCACCGGTGGCGCCAGGGCCGAATAGGGCTCGTCATTACGGGGAGTACCTTCGTAGTAGAGCTTGCCATTCTCCTCCCGCAGACGGATATCCGTCATGGGGGTGTAGCGCCGACCGCTGTGATAATCGAAACGCAGATTAACACTCCAATCGGAGGGCAAGCGCCAGACACCCAACCGGGGATGCTGCCCGGGCCCCACCCGATAGTTGAGATTCAGGTAAAAACGCAGCGGTTGATCCCAGCGTAAGTAACTCTCCCCCAGTGGTTTTTCTTCCAGGCGCCCGGCCACCACCAGCAGGTTGTCCAGGGGCGTGGAGCTTTTCCCGGTGCTGATGCTATAAGTGAAATTGGCATCGGCGGAAAAGTAGCGGGCAAACCGGCGCCGGAAACGCATTTCGAGGCCCCGGCTCCGGGCGTAATCCATGTTGATGTAAATCAGGAAACTCATGTGTCCCAAGCGGGGATTAAACAGATTCACCCGCTGGCTGGTCTCATAATCGAACATGTCTTTGTAAAAAGCCTTGATCTCCAGCACCTGATTAGCGTCGAACTTGTGCTTGATCCCGATTTCATACGCCACGGTGGTCTTGGGATTCAGATTGGGATTGCCGAAGAGCTGGTAAGTGGCTTCCGCATTGGCGTGGAGCTTGGCGTAAACATAGTTGTAGGTGGGCAACTGGGAAAAATGACCGTAGTTGAAATACAACACATCCGAATCGGTCACCGGATGGGAAATGCCCAAGCGGGGACTCAAATGCCCTTTGCCTCGATAGCCAAAAAGTTCAAAAGTCTCCCGGTAGAATTTCTCCCGGGCTGCGGGAGTAATGGTCACCACCGTGGTGTCGGCCACGGCATTTTCCAGATATTTGCCCGGAAACCAGTAATCGTAGCGCAATCCCAGGTTGGCGATCATACCGCTGAAAGTGATCTTGTCCTGGATATAAAAAGCTCCGTTATAAGCCACGGCCCGGTAGGCATCATAATTACGCCCCAACCCCGAACTCCCCAACCAGGGGGAATCAATGTCGATGACCTGTAATTCGGAGCGCTGATGCTCAAAACCGGTTTTCCATTGGTGACGTTGTGAGGGATGATAGCTGAACGTCCCCTTAAAGGACCAATTATCGGAATAGTAATCGTACCAATCGGGTGGATTGCCCTGGTCCCAGAAACGGTCCCCAAAAGTGACCCGCACATGTCCTTCCAGATCAGTGAGGTAGTAATGAATCGGCTTGGTATCCCCGTACGGGTCGTAGGCCGACCAGAGTTTGCCCTCGGCGGCACTATGCAGATTGGTGAAAAATCTCCCCAGAATCAGTTCGTAATACGCCCGGGAAGAAAGGGTTTGAGTCCAGCTCAGATTGGTCAGAATAGACTCTTTGGTCAGGGTGTTGTATTGATCCAGAATCTCCTGATAGTCATAGGGATAAAAACGGCGGGACTGGAAGCGGGACATGAAATAACCCTGGTTGATGTTCAAGGAATGGTCGTAGGAAAAAGATAGCTTTTGCTGGGGGGTGATCTTCCAGGTGGTTTTGTAGAGAAAATGCCAATCATTCTCCTCCCGCCGCGCCAGGGGCTTCATCCACTCCCGGGCCGGCACCAGGCGTTTAGCATGGGGCAAATAAGTATTGCTGAGGTGCATATAGCCGTTACTGAAGAAACTGAGTTTGCCGGGTAGTCTGATCCCCATTCGCCCCAAGAGCAGGGAGAACGGTTCCGGGCCGCTGAGAATGAATTCAGTCCGATCCGTTTGCTCGTTGAACCAGGGAGTTTTGCGTAACCCGAAGTAATCGCTGGCATAGGTAAAACTGCCCTGGAAATGATCGCTCCCTTCTTTGAGCTTGATATTGACAATGCCGGACATGGCCTGGCCGTACTCAGCGTTGAAGCCCCCGGTTATGACCTCCAATTCCTGGATGGCATCCACGTTGACGTACAGGTTGTTGGAGTAGCCGGAAAGGGGATCTTTGACGGACAGACCATCCACGATGAACATGCTTTCATCCACCCGCCCCCCACGAATATGGACTTCATCGTCCTGGGTAGAGACCCCCACCTGGTTGGAAATTACGTCTTTTACGTTGTGGACGGCTTGAACATCCAGGTCTTTGGAATCGAAGCGCACGCTGGAAGCAGTTTGATCCACTTCCAGCAGAGGCCGTTCCCCTTCCACCACGATTTCCTGCCCGAAAGCCAGGGTGGTTTGCTGCAATTGAACTTCCACATAGGTGGGTTTGAGGGCGGTAACCTTGATCCCCGTTTTCAACACCACTTTGTAGCCGATCATGGAGAATTGCAGATCGTAGAAGCCGGGACTCATGCCTCCAATGCGGAAATAGCCGTTTTCGTCGGTGGCCGCGCCATAGTAGGTGCCCTTCACCAACACATTCACCCCCGGCAATGGATTCCCCTTCACGTCGGTGACTTTGCCCTCCACCGTTCCTTTGCCGGCCCAAAGCATAGCGGGCAGTAGGAGCATAACTGCTACGAGCAGACCGAAACGGTGAGCGAAAGCTGAGTCACGGCACCCGAGCTTCACGGCAGTTCCTCCTGGAATATCTCCGTGAAAATGTAACGCATGACGGCCACCACGTTTTGCCGCCCGTTGCAGAAGTGAAACGGCAAAGAGAAGAAAATGGAGTAGCCACTGGTGGGTGAGGGATGGTACAGCTGGGCGATGGGAGGATTACCCTCCCAGGCGTCGAAAGCGTTACGCGGTTCTTGCAGGATGAACAGGTCCCGACTCCAGGCGCCAGCCTCCATTAGTCCGGGGTAATAGGCGCTTACCCGGCGGGCTATAAGAGCGTCCGTTTCCAGGTAGAATTCCGGTAGCAAGCGAGTGGAGTCGGTGAAAAAGGGATCCACGCAGCGAATTTCCAGCCCGGTGAGCATACGGCCGGTGGGATTCAGCACGAAGGTAGAATCGATACTGATGAAGGTGTAGTCGGGATCAGGTCGCAAAGAAGAGACGAAAAGATCACCTCCATTATCCACGAAAGCGCTGAGACCGCCGTCGGCGTCCGGCAGGTGGGGCGCTTCTGAGTAATGGTACCAGAGCACCACCTGGAAATAACCGAACCAGGCCGCCTGGTCGGTCTGGGTGTATGGTATCCATCGGTGATCGTCCCGGACCTCCATTACGGAATAACCGTCAGGCCCCACCAGACTGTCCAGCAAACTGGTGTAAAAATCGCGGGTGTTGCCATTGTCCAGGGCGTAATCGTCCACCAGCAACACCGTTCCCCGAGGCTCGCGCACATACCAACCGTTGGGGTGGGTCAAATCGGCGGAATCCGGATACATCAGCAAATTGCTGGGGGCTCCTGCTGTATCCACCGCCTGCACGAAGAAGCGGTGGAAACCGGGAGAAATATCCCACAGGGTGACGCTGGAAGCCGACCCCGGCAGGTAGCTCCAATGACTGGTGTCATCCAAGGCGTATCGGATGCGGCTGACAGTCTCCAGGCCATCGGGGTCCTGTACCATCCACACAAAGGTGCGGGTGGGGAAAGAACGCTCAGCCGAATCGGGGCTGGTGCCCACGGGAGGATTACTGCCCGGCACGAACTCGATGGAGGGCGGCTGGTTGGCTACCGGCAGACGCAGGGTAGCCGGGGTGGGATCCACCGCTCCACTGTCATCCACCGCTTTGACCTGGAAGGTGAACTCAGCATAAGCTTCCAATAGGGGAAGAAAGAAAGTATCCTGTTCCTGATCAGTATAATTCCACTCCGACTGAAAGTCCCAGCGATAGTAGTAACCCACTACTTCCCCGTCGGGGTCATTGCCCCACCAGTGCAAGACCTGCACGCTGGTGGTGGTATCCGGGAGCTGACGAATCACCTGATAAATCGTGTCCCTGGTCAGGATGGAATCGCCGGAAAGGGAATCGTAACGCATGGTGTCGATTATCAACGTATCGATCACCTCGGGGGGGAAATTCAAAATCAGGAAAGTTTCCGGGGGGCGGTTGGCATTCCGGTCAGTATGGGCTTTTTCCTCAAAGGGATTGGGTAGGCGATCACAAGCGAAGAATAATAAAAGAACGATTCCCAACCAGGCGCCCCGTCGGATTCCAGGTTTCAATGGGGGCTTCGATCCCACAGGATCAGCTGGCCGCAGAGATTCAGGTTTCATAATTCTTTCTGATTCCAAGTTCTGCAAATCCCCTTAATGGGGAGCGGAAGGAGTAACGTAACCCTCTTCTCCCCCCGCTCCAAGTCAGGTTGCTATTTCAACAATAGCATCTTGCCGGTCAAGCGCTCCGAACCGGCTTGCAAGCTATACAAATAAATTCCCGACGCCACGGGTTCTCCGTCGGCATCGCGACCATCCCAAACCACCTGGTACTCCCCAGTGCTCAACCATTTGTTCATTAGAGTCCTTACCAGCAAACCCCTCGGGTTGTAAACCACTAATTTCACCTCACTTGCCTGCGGAATATGGAATGCAATGGTGGTAGTGGGATTAAAGGGGTTGGGATAGTTGCAATTAATAGTCATATGATCAGGGATCACTTCATCCCTTGAAATACCCACGGAAAATTCGCAAACGTGGTCCAGTAAAGCCTGGAACTTAGGGGCGATGATGTCATAGGGTGGCATCTGGGTAAACTGATTTTCCAGAGCCCCCCAACTACCATATTGCCCATCCTGGGGAGAAATGAATGAAAAATGCATAAACAGGGAGGTCCCATTTCCAGCGAGATTAGCAAGGGTGTCCAGCAACTGATCATACAAAACATACATGGCTGGATCGGTCTGCGCTTCCACTAGCACATTATTATAAGGCTGTTCACTCCCAAAAGGCTCCGGGGTGAAGTGTTGTCCTCCCTCGTAATGGAGCAATTTCAGGTTGTAGTTCTCAGCTATGTCTCGGTGCTCAAGCAAATAGGGGTACAAACGCGAGTCGAATTCATATTGCGCCAGTTGGAAGACGGTTCCCACCGTGAGGTCGTTGCCGTAAGCGTTCAAAGAGTCGCCATCGAGGCCCACATACGTCCCGCAAGCAATAGCGTCCACTTTCCCTGGCGTAATTTGGGATAGAATCCGGTCCACGATATCGGGCCAATACAACTGGGCTCCCACGACCCGTACCAAGCGCTGGGTTTGACCGGCAAAAACGCTATCCCAGATAGCCATAACCTCTTCAATTTTCGGACCCAAGCGTTCGGGCCAATCCAGGTTTTGATCCAGGGAATCCAATCCGTATTGGGCCTGGGTAAACATCCAGTTCCAAAGTTCGTTGGAGTATTCCACATAAATAGTGCGGTTCGGGCTGAGATTGTCTCTGAACAAAATCGCCATCTGGGCGATGAAATTATCGTCGGCGGCATGGGGGATACAAATCCAGGGATCAGCCCCCTTCAAGTTGCATAGGGTAATCATCCATTCGTACGGCACACCTTTTATGGTGTATGTGTAATCATCCACCTGGGGCCTATCGGACCAGCGCCGCAGTTCGGAATTATTAGTGTATCCCCAATCCATGAAACGGATGTATTTAAACGGCTCCAGTTTGTCCAGCCATTGGGGACAAAAGGGTTCTTCCTGGTAGGTCGTCTCCGTGCCCGGCATTAGAAAGCGAATGTTGCGAATATGATTCCCGGCAACGGATTCTTTGATATACATAACGATTACCGCATCCTGCCCGGTGTTCACTTCGACTTCCAATCTTCCCGGAGCCTCGTCGGTTATAACCGCGTCACCCCAGAAATCTATGACACCTTCCCCATCATAAAGCAGCACGTAAGTTCCGCTGACCAACGAGGCAGCGTTAGCCCAGATGGTAAACACGCATTGGGAGGTGTCAGTATTGGGATGATTAATGCTGACTGGTAGTTCCAGCGGATAACCGTTTTCATCCAGGTCAATGGAGTCTATCAAACCTGTGTCGAACATATTCTGCCCGCCTTCAACCCATTCAACATTAGTAGTACCCCAACTGCGAGCGTATTTCATGATATTCACGAAAGGCCATTCACTGCCGTAATCAGAAGGTCCTGCCAGATTCATTCCAATAGCTAAGGGACAACTATCAACCATTCGCCCCCAACATACGGCATTGAATAATACCCCCATCAGACAGACCTGAATAACCTTGTGCCTGATCAGGCCCCCCTCCCGCAATAGGTCGGCATTTTGCTTTCCTCTATTTTGTATCACCTCGGGATTCCACTTTCCTGGGCGGCACCCAAAGTTCGAGTTCACCCCCCATGAACCTATCCCGGGCGTCAAATATGAAGCGGGAGGAGTTGATAAGCCTTCACTCCTCCCGCTCACAACGTTGTTTTATTTCAACAAGAGCATCTTGCCTGTCAGCAGCCGG
>CAYXZO010000046.1:0-6254 GCA_964469505.1 uncultured Lentisphaeria bacterium
TAAGCCGGCTTGAAGCGGGTCTTTTTTACCGCTTCCATGGCGGCTTCATCCAGGCCAGTTTTGGGTATGCCTTTTAAGACCTTGACCTGCTTGACAATACCATCCTTGTCAACGTATGCCTGAACGATTACCTGCCCCTCAATACCTGCTTCCCGAGCAATATCTGGGTACACCACATTCTTTTTGATTGCATCGTAGCCGCCGATGGGCTCGGGGGGTTCATCGTAGGGAATAAATCTAATGGTATTCTCTGGCGGTGGTGGGGGCTCGTCCCATTCCTGGAATTCGTCCAACGTGGTTTCTTCGATGGTGACATCTTCATCGATGTCTTCACTCTCTGATTCAACCGGTACCGTAGGCCTCGCTGGCGGTGGGGGTTTTTCAAACTGCTGGGTTTCCGGGGGGATCTCAATATTCTGGATAGGAGCTACAAACTCTTCCTGTTTGATTTTCTTGGCTTCAAACTTAGGAAACAAATACATCCCCACCGTAAATGTGGCTAGGGTTATCATGGTGGCAATTTCCAGATATTTCCGGTAACGCAGTTTCAAATTGGCGTGGGGATGTTGTTGTTCGATCATGGTCCTTAGTCCCTCGGCTTGGCGGAATAGTTTATTTTCAATGCATCCGCTTCCCGGCATTCCTGCTGAATATCAGTAATCAACCCCATTTCCACCTGGCGATCGGCTTTTAAGGAAACCGTCACTTGCGGATCAGCCACGCGTTTATCGTACAGAATGTTACGCAGATCGTGGATATTGACGATCCGATCATCAATGGAAATAGTACCCGCTTTGTCTGCCCAGATATGGGTGACATGACGTTTACTTTCCAGCTTAGCAATCTTCTTAGCTTCCGGCAGCAACAGTTTCAGGCCCTGGTATTGGCGCAGAACCGTCACCACCATGAAAAAGATCAAAAGCATGAAGATGATGTCCGGCAGGGAAGCGGTGGGAATGGAAGCGCCGGTTTTGAGTTTACGTTGTAGCCGCATTTTTAGCTCTCCGGCTCGGCGATGGAAATACGTTTGGCGTTAGCACGTTTCAGCTGATCCATGACGTCGATATAGGTCTGGTATTTGGTCCGGCTATCCGTCTTTACGGAAAATATCATCTTGTCATTGGCCGTGAGCAACTTTTTTACTTCCCGGCGCAGGTCGCGGATTTCAATTATCCGCAGATCATCCCCGGATCCGATGGCCACTTTGCCGGCAGCGTTAATGAAGATATTGGTAATATTCTTCTTGGATACTTGAGTTTCTTGTCCCTTAGCAGGAAGCACCAGACCCAATCCTTTGTCCACGTCAATTGTAGTGGTTACCAAGAAGAAAATCAGCAGCATAAAGACGATATCCGGCAGCGACGCGGTGGGAATTTCTCCCTCGTTACGACGACGTTTGCGATACAACATGCGGATCGCCTTTACTCTTTCTTGGTGCCCATGGACTCCAGGGTATCAATCAGATCGATGGAAGTTTCTTCCATTTTCACAATGATACGGTCGATCATCCAAGTGAATAGATTCTGGAAAATCTGAATGGTCATGGCCACGATCAAGCCGAACAGGGTGGTCAACAAAGCTTCGGAAATACCATTAGCTACGATGGCCGGTGAAATGTCGTTGGCGGCGGCGATGGCGTCAAAGGCCCGCACCATACCGGACACCGTACCGGTAAATCCCAACATAGGGGCAATGGATACGGCGGTTGAGAGCCAGACCATATTTTTTTCCAGGAACGACATTTCGATGGAGCCGGCGCTCTCGATGGCCTTCTCTACGGCGTAGAGGCCACGGTCAACCCGGGAAAGACCAGCCAGATAGATTTGTGAAACGGAACCGGGAGTGTTCCGGCACACTTCCAATGCAGCTTCCACCCCCTGCTCCTTCAAGGTTCCCTGAATTTTATCCAGAAACGCCCTGGTATGGAGGGAGGTCTTGGTCAAGCTGATGAAGCGCTCGATCGCGATAATCAGGCCCAGAATAAACACGATCAAAATCGGCCACATGAAGGGCCCCCCTTTGAGGAACCAAGCAACCATGCGCAATTACCTCCTTTTAAGCTTTTGCATTATCATTTGCCCCGGCAATCATAGCCCTTTACCTAGGCGATGTCAACGACTTTCCCGGCTCAAATAGGATCTTTATTCATAAATCTCATAGCCGGCGCGCCGGGCAATCTCCGCCGCCTGATCGAAATACTTCAACGCTTCCTGGACCTGATTGTCGATCTCGGTCCGCACCATATACTCCTGCTGACGACCCCATAATTTAGCGGCCACCTGACTCTTCAGATAGGCTTTGATGTATTTCCAATCTTTCCGCAATTCCAGGCTATCGAGTTTCAAATCCAAAGTGTCCACACTTTGCAGAAAATCCCGCACTTCCGCATCGCTGAATTCGAAGCGGTGAAAGAAATAATCCCAGTCTTTTTTCAACTCGGGATGACGAATGGCATATTCGGTTGCGTACTCGAAAAAGGGCCGGGTGGGATGACTGCGCAGTTTGGCCAGAGAATGGGAGATTAGCACTGGTTTGGGAAGATGAATGTCCGGCGTGATACCACCCCCGCCATATACTGTACGTCCCGTTTTGGTTTTATAAGCCGGCAGGCTTTTCAACTTGGTGGAATCCACCGTTCCGTATTTTTCGTCGTAAAGTTCCAGGTAGTAATCCCGACTATCACCTTTTTTATAGGGGCGCTGAATCAGGCGTCCGCTGGGTGTGTAGTAACGCGCCACTGTGACCCGGATGGCGGAACCATCCCGTAGCGGATATTGCCGTTGAACCAGACCTTTGCCAAAGCTGGTTTCTCCAACAATCAACCCCCGGTCCAAATCCTGCATGGCTCCGGCAAGAATTTCACTGGCGCTGGCGGAACCCCGGTTGATCATCACTATCACAGGGAAATGGTAGTAATCTTTTTTCTTATGTGAATAGAATACTTCATTGGCGTTCTTAATCCGACCTGCAGTGGAGACGATCACTTCCCCTCCGGGTAGGAAGGCATCCACCAGTTTCACCACCTGATCCAGGTAACCACCGCTGTTATTTCGCAAATCGATTAGGAGCCGTTTCATCCCCTGTTTTTTCAAGGTACTTATGGATTCAAAGAATTCTTTGGCCGTAGTGGCCGAAAAGCGATTGAGCAGGATATATCCGGTTCCGTCGTCCATGACAAAATGTGCCAGAACGCTGTAGATGGGAATTTTATCCCTAATGATGGTAACTGGGATTAGCTTGGAAACTCCTGGCCGCCGGATCTCCAAGTCCACCCGGCTTCCCTTGGGGCCGCGCAACTTTTCAAACACCTCTTGTTGCGTAATCTTATAGGCCGACTTACCATTGATTTTGATAATCTTGTCTCCAGGTTGTAACACCCCGTCTGAAGGAGACCCGGCGATGGGATTGATGACCGTGATATAGTTATCCAGAATGTCGAATTCTATGCCGATACCCTCGAAGTTCCCTCGAAAGCTTTCGTTAATCTTTTTTAGTTCCTCGGCAGGGATATATATGGAATGAGGGTCGAGAGCTTCCATTAACCCGCGCTGGGCCCCTTCCATGGTTTGGCCCCAGTCCACTTCTTCTACGTAAGTATCATTTATGATCCTGATCATGTCGTTCAGGACTCGCAGCTTCTGATAAAGAATATTTCCCGAAGCCCGGATGGACTCCCAGGGGATAAGAACTGTACTCGCCGCAATTACCAGGGATATGATTAAGAATTTCAAAACCTTTTTATCGGTCATGCACTAATCCTCTATGTTGGCCCGCCAATACCTAGGACGGGTGACACTAAAATAATGCCCCCCCTGTACAGAACAAAGGGGGGCCTCTTCAAGACCGTATTTTTTTAATCGGTTTGGGAACTACAGATTAACGTATATCTGAAACCTTACAAAAGCTGCACTGAAGCTAACTTCCGGAGAATCGCTAATCTTCTGTGTGGAATACAATTCCCACTTACCCTGGGGAGCCTTTTGTTGATTCCAACCGGCCGTCAGCTTCACTCCGATTAGGCGCGAGATCTTGATTTTCAACCCGGCATAAGGTTGAAGCACTGAACTCCAGACGGAAACTTCGTAAGCCGTACGTAGCGAATCTCCACCGATAATGACATCCCACCCTTCGCCTTTTGTAGAATTGGCCGAAAGGGTGGCCTTCCCCAAGCCGGCCATTCCACCGAGGACAGCTTGAAAGCGACTACTGAATTTCAGCTCGTACTCAGCCAGAAAACCGGCCTGGGTAAGTGTAAATAAAACATTATAGTTAACGTTACCATTATTGCTTTGGGCCGAGGAGGCGTATTGTCCCTCCGCAAAGGCCATTCCCAGCCACCAGTTGCGACCGATTTCCCCCATCCCTTCTAGGCCGGTCAGAGATAAGATTTTGGCGTTTATCTGCCGCGTATTGCCGGAGTTTGTAATGTCAAAGTCGGTGTGCAAATTCTTGAGAGAACCGAAAGCTTGATCGTCAAGCTGGAGAAAGTAGAAGCTGAAAACGGGGCCTACAGTTCCTTTGAAAATGGGTTGAACTCCCAAGCTTCCTTGGGCATTTAGCTGGCTAAACCATAGCACTCCTGCCAATGTGGCGATTTTCAGTTTACCCATAAAAACCTCCCACCAGGGCTAGAATTTCTTTAGCGAATGAACGGTATGTTATTGCCCATAAATAGTCCGCTCCGTCTGAGCAGCTGCAATATACGCTGGCCCTTGAAACAATTCAAGATTTTTAACAAATTACTTTAAGTGGTTGGTGAAATTTGTATTGCATACAAGGGATTAGCCCCATAAATTGCTTCACAAGACAAACATCTGACCGCGGTGGAACCCAAAATAAAACGAGAGTTTCAGATGCGTCGAAAAGACTTTGCTCAAACCGTTCGGGGACTGGTTCACCGAACGGGTTTATCTTTCGGATTACTTTTTTGGCTGGTAACAGGTAGCGCTTTTGCTTCTTTTTCTTTTTCCGAGCTGCCGGAAACCATTAAGTCCTTATCTGACCTCAACCATAACGGACGAACTGAAATCGGAGCGATTCAAAACGCTTCCGACGGTTCCAGTCGGTTAGTAGTGTGGGAGGTGGATTCCGTAGGACAATTACAAGAAATCTGGAGTTTTGCCCTACCGGGTAAAACCCCCGGTCACTGGCAGGATTTCACCCTAGCCGACATGAATCTTAACGGCCGCCCGGAATTAATTGCTGTGGCACGCTGGGCGGGGCGCAATAAGCAGGCGGATACTCCTTGGCTTTTCTTTTTCGAATGGCAAGGTCAATCTTTCTCACCAAATCCGGATTACGCCCTGACAGTGAAACGGGGTCGCACCCCCCTTCCTCGTCCCTCTCAGATTCTAGCCGAAGATTTTGACGGTGACGGTCTGATGGAGCTGGCTCTCTCATTAGGGGCTCCAGAACCTTCAATTCAAATCTGGGAATTCCGGGGCACTTATCCTAAACCCATCCTCCAGCTTGAGTTTTCCCAATTACCGCCGTTGTTTCAACACCATCCAGAGACATTTCTTATAAGCACCGGAATAGCGGATAAGCTACCCGGCACACCCATTCTGGCACTGCAAAGCCATCGGGGAAAATTGTACTTAAACCAGTTGAACGCCAGACGAAACAACTCCTATTTCTTCACACGTAAACTGGTTCTGACACCACCACCGGATTTGACCTCGGTTTTAACCCCCAAAGCTTTTGTGGTCGCCGACTTGGACCATAATGACCAGACAGACTTACTGATCGGGACCCAGTCAGGGGACGTTTTTGCTCCATCATTGACCCCCCTGAGTTCCAAAACCGATTTTTACCAGGAAGAGAACGTATCGCTGGAAGTCTGGCACCACTTCAAGAAGAAAATTGCCGGCCTGGAGGTGTTTGATCGGGACGGTGACGGCAACTGGGAACTTTTCTTGCAGAGCGGCAACACGGTTTATCTGTTCCATCAAGAAAGTGGCAACAGTTTTCAGTTCGATGACCTCAGTCCTTTGAACACCGAGTTTTTGCCTTTATCCGCCCGAAGTCTTCCAGTGGCCGAAGGGTTATTTATGATCACTCCAGAAGGAGAAACGGCACTTTTCCCCTGGTCTGGATTAACTAGACCCACTTTGGCCTCAGGAACCGGTGAAGTCGATATTCTGCCCAGTGAAGAACCGGCTCAGGAAGTTGCGGTGAGCCTCCCAGCAGCACCAGTGGGGTCGGGAGTGGAAGCGGCCCCTAAAACCGAATCAGTGACTTCGGAAGCTCCACCA
>CAYXZO010000046.1:6354-18062 GCA_964469505.1 uncultured Lentisphaeria bacterium
GTCGGGAGTGGAAGCGGCCCCTAAAACCGAATCAGTGACTTCGGAAGCTCCACCACCGACCATACCAACTCCTCCCACTCCCCGGCCGGATGTGATAATTCACGCAGGAGAAGCCTTCAAGCATCCCCTGCCCCGGCGTTCATCTCTTGATCCCGGTCAGTTGCAATTGCATTTTGCCAGTTACCCCCCGGGTGCCCAGGTATCTGCCGATCTGGTTTTGAGCTGGACTCCCACCCCTGAACAATTGGGTTATTATAAGATTGCTTACACTTACGCCGATATTGACACCACCTTCTGGCTGTACGTAAACGATCCTCCCCGCATTCTCTCCCAACCGGAAACGGTGGTTCAGGTTGGGCATCAGTATAACTATCGCTTGGAGGTCCGTGATGCCAATCCGGACGCTCGTTTGAGCTATAAAGTGCTTAAGGCACCCTTAGGTTTGAAACTTTCCCCTGAGGGTCAAATCACCTGGCAACCTACCGATGACCAACTGGATACCCAATATGTTGAACTGCAGGTGTCGGATGGGTTTGATTCCACTAAACAACATATCGCAATATATGTTAATGCTCCTCCCAGCATTAAGGAGAAACCGGCCACGGTAGCTTTTGTGGGCCAGTTGTATCAGAGCCGCATCACTTTCACCGATCCCAATAAGAATGCCCACGTTACCACTATTCCCATTCATGTTCCCTCGGGAATGCGTTTCAAGACTAACGGCACCATTGAATGGCAGCCGGCTCAAGACCAAGTCGGATTTCATGACATTGTTTTCACCCTAAGCGATGATATCGTTTCCTTCAGAGATTCATTCACCGTCTTCGTCAATGCTCCACCAAAGATTGTTTCCCAGTATCCTACGGAAGCAACTGTCGGCATTCCCTGGCATTATTCCGTCGAAGTGCAAGACCCCAATGACAACCAGGATCTGACTTATCTGGTTACTGAGTCCACCATTCCGGAAGTTAGTATTACCCAGCGTGGGTCGATTACGTGGACTCCTACTGAAGCTGAAGTAGATCAACAGTCCTTTGTGGTCTCCGTGAGTGACGGGCTGCAGGACGCCGTTCAGAAAGTAACGGTGTTCGTCAACAGCATTCCACGAATCGTATCCACTCCTGAAACTTTGGCTACTGCCAAGCAGGTGTATCAAACCCAGATCCGTATCGAGGATCTAAATCATAATCAACCACATACTTACAAGCTGAAGCAAGCCCCCGCTGGTATGAAGATAAACCGGGATGGGCTTATTCGCTGGCGCCCCCGTCCAACCCAGAAAGGTTATCAGGTAGTGGTAGTGGAGGTCTCCGATGGGCTGAGCAGCGCTCTGCAGAAATTCCAGGTTTTCGTCAACGTGCCCCCGGAAATCAAATCCAAACCTCCCCTTACTGCCGTAGTGGATAAGTTGTACCGTTACCCCGTAGTAGCCACTGATGAGAATTCCGAACAAGAGTTGAAATACAAACTCGTTAAAGCTCCCCAGGGGGCTAGCCTGGGACCTGATCATGTGTTGCTATGGAAACCAACTGCGAAACAAATCAATAAACAGGCTTTCCAGATCGAAGTTTCAGACGGACTGATCACCACCCGACAAAGTTTCCAGGTTTTCGTCAATAGCCCCCCAGTGGTAACCTCCAAACCTGCTCCCGTGGCTCTGGCAGGAGAAACATATACTTACCGCTTGGTGGCCGAGGATCCGAACAAAGATGCTTTCACGGTCCAACCGGTGGAATTGCCGGAAGGTGCCAAGTATGACCCCAAGACGGGAACCATCACCTGGCTGCCGCTACCAGATCAGCAGGGCGCCAACGAATTTCTCTTCAAGTTGCAAGACAAACGGGGGCTGAGCACAAACTACAATTTCCAGGTCCATGTCTTTTTGGATCCTCATACTGCTCGACGACAAATATCAGCTTTTCTCTTAACCATGGCGGGAATCGGCGCTCTGTTTGTGCTAAAAACTATTTTCTGAGCCAGTAAAAGCTCCAGTTATTTGTAATGACGGCGGCATAGATGGGTCACAGCCCCTGCTGCCGCCGTATTTTCTTCTCAATTACTTATAGCAATGTATAAAGGGACCGAGAGGAAAACTCGGCACAGCTCAGGCTTTGTTTTCCCCGGTTCTAATCATTAAAGCTCGTAAATCAAATTGAAGTAATGTGTAAAAGATTCCTTACGGCCCAATAATCCGCTGCACTAACAGGACGATATCCTGAACATTCAATTGTTCGTCTTCGTTCAGATCGGCCATCTGAAATTGCGTGTTGGAAAAAGCCCCCTGGCCCAATACCATGCGAACCATCAGTACCAGATCCTGTACAGTTACTCTCCCATCCAAATTCACGTCCCCAGTAGGCCCTGCCCCCGGTAGAACAGTCAAGTAGATTAGCCCTTGAACCGAATCGGTCTCCAAGGGAGCAAAATATGTCAACCTTACCCTGGGATCAGGGCCATTGGGTTGCAGAACCACCTCTGCCCGTTCCCCGGGATAAAGCAGGAGCTCATCAATCAAATACGTTGGGTCCACTGGATACCCGTTCCGCTGATAGACCTGAACATTTAAATCCTGGAACTGATAGTGATGCAACCAGAAGCCGCAGTTTACCACCCAATACCGATAAGATTCTTCCTGGAAAATGACTTCGATACCTAGAGTATCATCTCCTGGTGAAATCACATTAGCATTCAGACCGAAGAATTCCGGGACGTACTGATTCAATTGGTTAGTGCTCCAACCCGCCGTATGCCAGCGCGGATCCTGCTCATAGGCCAACCACAGCCGGGGTGCGGGACTGATTAGCACAGAATCCTGCACTACGATCACTCCAAACAACCCCAATTGCAGTCCCAAAGGTCCCCCAGTAGTGGCAAAATAGGGGAAGACTCCCGTGCGTTGAAAAGTAAAGTAGAATTGTGTGCTGCTACCAGGTTGCAGGGTTGGAGTTTCGCCCGGGAGCAGGAAGCCATCATAGCCATTAGTTTCAGCTAAGCCAAGGAAATAAAGGCTTTGGGGCTGATCAGTATCGTTGAGAATTTCCAGTTGCAATTCATCTCCAACCCGCGCCGAGACAACGGGGCCAGGCAGCATCACACTATCTGCAGGAATATCAGCGGTTTGGAAAACCCAGACGTTCAGGCCCGTTGGCGGGTGAACCAGCGGACCGGCCATACGCAGCGTGGCTTGCCGTTCTACCGCCCATAAGCTGATTGCCAGAATTTGGAATATTACCAGTTTTCTAATCATGGGCCTATCCCAGATACCGCTTGCAATTGGAGTAGAATCCCCCCGGGATAGGTTCCATTAGCGGTAAGATTAGTCAATATCTGATCGTGGACTTTATACTCTCCCGCTGTATTTGCTGTCAACAGAAGTAATACTCCCGTTCCCCCCGCCAACGGCACGGTATCCAAATAGGGCTGGCCACCAGGTAACGGTAATCCATTGCGGTTCAACAGCCTGACCCGCAACCCATGGAAATGCAAACTATGGGGCCACAAACCAGTGTTACCGATGAAAAGCAGCACAGGCTGTTCGAGGGGAAAGGAAAAAGCTGTTTGGGGATCATTGTAAATTTCCGGAGCATTTTTACCGTTAATCAGGAACCACTGGGGGTGATACTGAGCCGGAGACCAGGGCTCCTCCACATTCTCCAACCAGGCGGTATCTCTTTCCGCAAGACTCCAAATATGCCAATGGTGGGCTGAAAGGGTATCAGCAATAACCAACAGTCCCGCTGCTCCTCGAGCCCAGGCGGCGGTATTCGTATCCCGATATACGTAAACTCCGGGAGGCGCGGGGGGAAGGTAAGTCTCCACCGTGTCCCCGGGGAACAGTTCCACCGGCTCGGGGTGCAAAGTTGCTAAACTCCAGTAAGCTGGATTGTCAGTGGCATTAACCAATTCCAATGCCAGAGTCTGGGAAGGTAATTGCAGTAACGTCCCGGTCGTGAGCGAATCGTCTTCCTCCTTGAAAAAGCTCAGCAGTGGGAAGTGCTCGCCATTAGGGGCCGTGAAGAGGGTATCTCGCAGTACCAGTCGAACTCGAACCGTATCGGCTGGTCCACCCCATTGAGAAATGGCTTCCACGGCCCGGAAAACGTTCAGGCGTCCGCCGGTGACGGTAATTCCCTGCAAACTGCCCAGAGAATCCGTCTCAGAGAGGAGGATGGTTTTAAGCTCCAAAGCCGCTGCGGCCGGATTGTTCTCGTAATATTGAGCAAAAGCGGCATCAGCGGCGGCATGCATCAACGCAATGGCGCCGGCTACGTGGGGTGAAGCCATGGAAGTACCGCTTTTGTAACTGGCTCCGTTATGCAAATCGGTGGACAGAATATTGGTCCCCGGCGCGCCAAGATCTATGGATAGAGCTCCGTAACCGGCGTAAGTAACCTTATGGTCATATTTGTCGGTATTGGTTACCGTTACCAAATAGGGACTGCTGCAACCGGTAGGTACATCTCCATCTTCGTCCACATTCACATTGGTGTTGGCCGTGGCCGCAGCGGAAAGAATTCCGGCCTCTCCCAGAGCATCATACATGGTATTCCATAGAGGATACTCTCCGGAATTGCAATCCGCATAATCCACCCCGAAACTACTGTTGGTAGCCACTACAAACGCGCCTCGAGTCCCTCCGCTTTCAATCCAATCCATTTTCTGGTCCAGGACATACCCATATGCTTCCAGGACAACTGACGTCTGGGTAGAGGCTCCCGCCACTTCCATGATTTTCACATCCCAGTTTATACCGCTCACCCAGATATTATTGTTGCCCCGGGCACCGATAATACCGCTTACGTGGGTGCCGTGACTGCTGGTTTGAATCTGTCCCGAACTGGTGTAGGCATTCCAGCCGTGAACATCGTCCACATATCCATTGTTATCGTCGTCCACCCCATTGTCGGGAATCTCACCCGGGTTGGTCCAAATATTATCCACCAGATCGTTATGGCTTAATTCGGCGCCTCCGTCGATCACCGCCACCACTATCTCGCGGCCCAGTGCGGTGGTACCGCCGGTGCTGATGTTCCAGGCTTCCGGAGCGTCGATATCCGCGTCCGGAGTTCCACCATTCTGACCGGTGTTATTTAGATTCCATTGCTGGCTGAAATAGGGATCATCCGGAATTTCTCTTAGGGAAACTTTGTGATCGAGCTGGGCCGCAACTATGTCTGGTTGCCGTTTCAGCTGTTCCAGGGCCGCTCGGGTGCTCAGACCACTCTTAACCACCCTCAGTTTCCAGATGTTCAAGCGGCGAACGAGGAGTTTTTCCGGTACTAGCCCCAAAGCCTGCAGCCGCTGAGCCATGACCGGGCGAGCCAAGCCGCGGCGGAATTGGGCCAGGACAACCCCTTCCGTATAGGCCGGGCGGGCCATCGATTCTCCGGTGGTCAAAAGCAGCCCCAGGGCCCAAAACATTGGTATAAGTCTTCTCTTGACCATTTGGTTTTAAGTTTAGTGTTCAGCACCCGTTGGCCCTGTGCGCCAACGCATGCGTCAGATTAAGCCTAACCACCCCCGGATATAACTTAAACCCCGGTGGGGGTTAAAACCGATACCAGAGTGCCAGTTGCTGAATCGTCCCTAGGGCTCCCAGGGAGCGTATGCTCAAAACCACGCGCCAGTGGTCATTCCGCCAGCACAGGCCTCCTGAAAGGCCAGCCAGAAAATCCCCACTGGAAACCCCTGTTTGCAAGTGAAAACGACGGCTGTTTATCCCCATCAGTACCGTTAGCGAAGGTGCCGCGAATATTTCTCCACCCCAGGCAATAGTCCATGCCTCATCCCGCCTGGTAGCGTCGAGATTCAGCCTCAAAGGCAGATGCGCCAGCATTGAACTCACCCCGATCATCCAGGCGCCGGATTTTCCTTGCCCACTGAGGGGAGAATGCAACTGCGTCACCCCCACCGCCACGGAATCTTTAAGCTGGTAGTAAAGGCCATACGATCCAAACCAACTGACGGAGCGACTATTGTCCCCTATTTGCTGGAACGATTCCAGGCGCGCCCCCAACACTATTCTGCGCGTTACCTGGTACCGCCCCCCTAATCCAGCTGCCCACTCTTTAACCTTAAAAATTTGCGTTGCTTGTCCGGTTACGTCCCTCCCCTGAAAGGTCCCGTAATCCAGGTTCGCCAGCGTAAAGGAAATTCCCAGCCGACCGCGTTGAAATTCGCCGGCCACTGCTGAGCCCCGAATAGCGGCTGGCAGTACTGCCGTAGCTACGGCTATTCCGCTCGCGCGGGGGATAATGGCCGCGGCCGGATTACGGAAAAATACGCTTTGTCCAGTTAGGTCAGCTGTTACTCCTCCCCCCAGAGCGGCAATTCGGGGAGCAAAGCTGAAATCCAGAAGGGCAGGAGTGGAAGCACCGGCTCCCTGTCCCACTAGTAGCGCCAACAACCACAGTTTTATCTGCTTCCTCATGAGCTAAGCCAATATACAGCCGCCAGAGAGAATTGCCCAACCTTCCAATGAAACTACTTAACCAAGCCGGCTGGCCCATCCCTTGCATTGGAAAACAAAGCCGGTTCTTTAAATTGAAACCTTCTAAGCATAAAGGAGGACTAATGAAATACCCACCTGAGCCTTTTAAAATCAAATCCGTAGAGCCCATCAGCCGTACCACGACCGAAGAGCGGCAAGCAGTAATGGAGAAAGCCGGTTACAACGTATTCAACATCCCTGCCGACAAGATTTACATCGACCTGCTCACCGATTCAGGAACCAGCGCCATGAGCGACAATCAATGGGCGGGCTTGATGCATGGAGACGAATCTTACGCCGGCAGCCGCAACTATTTCCACTTTGAGGAAACAGTCCGGAATATTTTCGGTTTTAAACATATCATTCCCACTCATCAAGGCCGGGTGGCGGAAAATCTGCTTTTTTCCACCGTGCTGAAGCCGGGCAACGTGGTCCCCAATAACAACCATTTCGATACCACCCGGGCCAACATCGAATATAACGGTGCTCGAGCTGTGGATCTGGTGATTGATGAAGCTAAGGACCCGGATAAAATTCTACCATTCAAAGGCAACATAGACACCGACAAATTGCGGCGGCTGATTGCGGAAGTCGGCCCAGAGAATATTCCCTTGGGCATGCTTACCATCACCAACAATTCCGGTGGCGGCCAGCCCGTGTCGTTAGCCAACATTCGGGAAACGTCAGAAATTCTACATGAAAATGGTATTCCCATGTTCCTGGATGCCTGCCGCTTCGCGGAGAATGTCTTCTTCATCAAACAACGGGAACCCGCCTACCAGAACCGATCACTACTGGAAATTGCCCGGGAAATGTTCTCCCTGGTGGACGGCTGCACCATGAGCGCTAAAAAGGACGGGTTGGTGAACATCGGGGGGTTCATTGCCCTCAACGACGACGAATGGGCGCGCCAGATCACGAATAAACTTATCCTCATCGAAGGTTTCCCCACTTACGGCGGCCTAGCGGGGCGCGATCTGGAAGCCATGGCTCGCGGCCTACAAGAAGTATTGGACGAGGACTACCTAGCATACCGCATCGGTCAGGTCACCGAGTTGGGCGAAACTCTGACCCAGGCCGGCGTTCCCCTGGTTCAGCCCCCCGGTGGTCATGCGATCTATTTAGACGCCAAACGTTTCCTGCCCCACATTCCCCAAAGTCAGTTTCCGGGAGTAGCTTTAACAGCTGCTTTGTATATCCATGCCGGTATTAGGTCGGTGGAAATCGGTAGCTTGATGTTTGCGCATACCGATCCTGAGACAGGTGTCACAGTCTACCCTGCTTTGGAGCTGGTGCGCTTGGCCATACCGCGCCGGGTTTACACCAATAGTCAGATGCAATACGTGGCAGAAAACATTATCGAGCTGTACCAGGCCAGGGATAAAATCCAGGGAATGCGCCTGGTTTATGAAGCGCCGGTTCTGCGCCACTTCACTGCAGTGCTGGAACCCTTAGGAGACCGGCTATTTCGAATATAACGAGATATTTATGGTTGCTCCTGCTGGTGGCCGCTCCTCTGATGGCCACTCCGGGGCAGCCTTTCTGGGTATTTTTTACTGATCGCCCCCCCAGCGACGCTTACCATCCAAGCCCTCGGGCGGTTTATCGTCTTCAGCGTCGAGGCACATCCGCTGGTAAGTCGGTCAATCTGGCCGTGAATTCAGCTTACCTTCAGCAGCTACAAAAGGCCGGTTTCCGCCTGCGGCACGTATCACGTTGGTTCAACGCCGTAAGTGTTTCTATCACCTCCCCCCAGGAATTGGAAGCGCTCCGGAAACTACCGTTTGTAAGAAATATCCAGCCCGTGGCTCGGGGGCACCGGGCACCGCTCTTGCCGACCTCGCCCCCGTTGATGAAAAGTAGTGACGATCCCTTCTACGGGCCCTCATGGCTGCAGAATTCCCTAATCGGTGTTCCTCAGATCCATGAGCTGGGCTACACCGGACGGGGAGTAAGAATCGCCGTACTGGATGTAGGGTTTGATACCACCATCTCAGTTTTCAAGCAACTGAACATCATTGCCATGCGCGATTTTGTGGGCATTAACCCTACTAATCCCTGGCTCAATAATGAAGAACACGGCAACGCCGTCCTCAGCATTCTAGCGGCATATGCCCCTGGAGAGTTAATTGGTCCGGCCTACGAGGCGCAATTTATTCTAGCCAGGACCGAAGATATCTCCCAAGAAACACCAGTGGAGATGGACAACTGGTTGGCGGCGGTGGAGTGGGCTGATTCCCTGGGAGCTGATATCATCTCCTCTTCTCTGGCGTATTTAATCTTTGATGATCCATATGACTCCTATTCTTATCAGGATCTGGACGGTCACACTACACTGATTACCCAGGCGGCGGAGATGGCGGCCCAGCGAGGGATTTTGGTGGTTACCGCTATGGGCAATGAAGGCCCCGGCGCCGGCTCTTTATGGGCTCCGGCCGACGCACCCCACGCTCTGAGTGTCGGAGCTATTACTCCCACAGGAGAAGTGGCTGATTTCTCTTCTCGGGGCCCCACCGCCGACGGTCGGATTAAGCCGGATGTTACCGCTTTGGGGCAGTATGTATACTTTGTCTTGAATCAATCAGGGAATGTTATCGGCTACGCTCACGGTCAGGGGACCAGTTTCGCTACTCCCATGATCGCCGGCGCCGTGGCGTTGGTGCTGCAGTACAACCCGGATCTTACACCAGATTCGCTTATTTCTTTATTCCACACCGCAGGTGATTTTGCAGATGGGCCCGACAATAACCACGGTTGGGGGACTCCCGATCTTTCCCGCATTATTAGTATTCCCCAGCCTTCAACCACCCGGCTAAAACTTTTCCCCAATCCCTTGCGGGAATCCCAGCTGATAACCATCGAGTTACCGTTGCCTGTGGCCGGTTTAATACAGGAGATCACTTTATTTGATCTGTTGGGCCGCCAAGTATTCAACGAGGCAATCTCTACCGCTTCGGCCACTCGTATCCAGACCACCCTGAGCTTGCCTTCCCATCACTGGTACGGCATCAGAATTACCGCCGGGAAATACCAATTTACTGGCCAATTGCTGGTTCTTCCTTAGGGAAAAGGCTTGTGTCTCTCAAGCGCAAGCCTTAAAATTCTTCAGTTTTAGGCTTTTAATCAAAAAACTGGAGGTATTACGATGCAACGCAACAGCGTAAACCGGGTTATGCTGGTTGGTCATTTAGGCGCTGATGCCCGAATGAGCACCACTCCCAACGGTACCTCGGTGGCTACCATCAGTATAGCAACCAACAATAGCCGCCGGGATAGTGAAGGCAAATGGATCGACGAAACCGAATGGCACCGGGTCACGCTCTACGGCCGATTGGCGGATTTCGCGAAGGAATACCTTAAGAAGGGAACGCTCGTATATATCGGTGGTCGTTTGCACACCCGGACCTGGGAGGACGACCAAAAAGTCACCCACTATAGGACCGAAGTCATCGGGCAGGAGGTGACCTTGCTGGGGCCCAAACGCCAGGCTGAAGCTCCTCCCGCAGTAAGCGAAAACAACAAAGAAATCTCCGAAGAAGAAATTCCCACTTAAAGCTTTACGCCTCCCTTGCCTTACTCCGAAAAGTCCCGCTGTGGCGGGGCTTTTCATTTGGACAGGCTTAGGTAGGGGTGGTGTATAGATCCTGTAGATTTTACGGAACGTTATTTCCGTTATGAATTGTCAATCAAGCCATTTGGATGACATATTGAACTACAAATAGACGCCATTGCCCCATGTAACTTGGTAGTAAGGGCTTGGTGTCGTCTATCCCTTTTAAAGAATCCCCCATATCCCACTACTCACAACTCGCCAAAACAAATTCTGGTCAAAACGGTCTTAACTAAGCGACTGTCCCCTTTATTAGCGGCTTTACAGATTGCTGTAAGACTGTCCTCTTTGAGATAAGCCCCTGATTGTATTGCGAAATCAGCCCACCTCTGAATCTTTCTGGATCAGGTGAAAATGGGGGTATCTCAGTGTATGAAAATGGTGATATTTCACGAATCACAATTCTGCCCTTTCGTAATCGATACCCCCAAAACTGATGACCCTCATCGCCGTACTTACCATGCAGGGACATCCATCCTAAGCGAATTGGCATCGATATGCCCTACTTATGACACTGGCACTGCGTCAAAGTCACTGGTTGAATCGCAAGCCAAGAAACCAAAATCACCGGTATTCTGTCCCAGATCTAACGGACCACGTGGATGAAAGCTGTGGCGCTATTGATGGCTATTGCGCTCCTGGCCTTTGTTTCAGCCTGGGCCCGAGGTCTCAGCTCTGACTGGAAGCTAGGGTACAATTCCAACCACCGCTCTCACTGCCAATCAACCCTTTGTTACGACTCTCTTCATGACAGACAGATCATTACAACAGGTGGTCAACAGCGCGGCCTTAGCTCTCCCACTTTTCCACAAGCTTCGAAATCGAATCAACCCCGGGTACCCCAGTCTTCAGTAACCAGTTCTGCCACCCCAGGTGATTCAAAACCCGACCGCAATTATCTCCAACTAGTAGCGGCAATCACTATAATTGTTTTGATGCTTTACCTAAAATCCACTGCAAAGTCACCAACTAATTGAAAGTTTAAGTTGGCCTTTTTGATTTGCAGGACAAACTGGTGACTACATTGTTGGACGGGCTAAAATCAGCCGGGCAGTATGAAGTGACTTGGAACGCCGCCGGGCAAAGCTCGGGGATGTACTTGGTGGTGATGAAAGCGCCGGGGTTCAAGCAAGAGAGGAAGAGCCTGCTGCTTAAGTAACACCTTCCCAACCACCCGGCTGAAAACGCCGAGCGACCTGTAGCCCGTTTCTATTTTCATACTCCTGACCACTACAGTTGAAGCATTGTGGCTTTTCCATAGCACTGTTTGTCAACTCCTTGAAAAAATATAAATTCCACACCCATGACTGACTTGCAGGCCAAATGGATTCTGGTCACCGGTGCCACCGATGGCATCGGTCTGGCCACCGCCCGGGAATTGGCCCGCCTGGGTTACGCTGTGGCGGTGCACGGACGTAAACCAGAACGGGTTGAAAGCACTGTTGAGCTACTGCAGAAAGAATCGGGCACTGAAGTTGCCGGCTTTTTGGCCGACTTTGCGGAGCTGCAACAAGCGGTGCGTCTGGCGGAAGAAGTTCACCAGCAACTGCCGGAGCTGGAAGTGCTCATTAACAACGCCGGCACTTACGAGAAAACTTTTCAGCAAAC
>CAYXZO010000047.1:0-17277 GCA_964469505.1 uncultured Lentisphaeria bacterium
GCGGACGCTAAAATCACCTATCGCAAAGCTGGTGTCAGTGGGGCTCTCTTCAAACCTGGTACTCTGCAGCGTTGGGGTAATTACGCTTTGCTGGGAGCCATCATAGCCGCAGCGATGTTGGGGATCGGACAATGAAAAGACGAAATCCCTTCACCATTCTCCTGGCACTTGGTCTGGTGATTTCACCTCTGGAGAACCATTTGAAAGGTGAGGTTCGGATCAAGGACATCACCACCATCGAAAACGCCGAACAGACCTCATTGGTAGGTTATGGCCTGGTGGTGGGGTTAAACCGCACCGGCGACCGGAGCATTACGGGCTATGGAGCAGTTTTCACTGTCCAGTCCATCAGCAATATGTTGGAACGCTTCGGGATCACGGTTCCCAAAAAGCAATTGCGCACTCGCAATGTAGCGGCTGTTATGGTCACTGGTAAAACTCCCATATTTGGCCGGGTGGGTAGCTCTTTCGATGTAATCGTGTCATCGCTGGGTGACGCCAGTAGTCTGGAAGGCGGAGTTCTGTTGATGACTCCGCTAAGAGCCGCTGATGGAACTTATTATGGCTACGCACAAGGCCCTGTTTCCATCGGTGGGTTTAACGTGGAAACAACCGCAGGCGAAAAGTATCGCCGCAATCACGCTTTGGTGGGGCGTGTGCCCAATGGTGGGGTTTTGGAACGGGCTACACCCCCGTTGCAGTTGGACAAAGATCATCCCCTGCGGTTGTTGCTGCGAGAGCCAGACTTTGTCACTGCATCGCGCATAGCTGATGTAATTAACGCGGCTTACGCTCCCGACGGTCAGATGCGTTTGGCCAAACCCTTAAACGCCGGGGTGGTACAAGTGGACCTGCCACCGACTTTCCAACAGGGCACCGATGGTGTTTTCTTCATTTCGGCCATTGAAACGCTGAAAGTACAGCCTGATATGGTGGCCCGGGTGGTGATTAACGAACGCACGGGTACCATCGTGGCTGGTGCGGATGTACGCATCAGTGAGGTGATGATTTCCCACGGAGCCCTGACAATCCATATTCAGCAACAGCCGGTTATTTCTCAACCTCAGGCGCCCTTTAGCAATACGGGACGCACGGTGGTTACGGCAGTAACCAAAACCACCGTCACGGAAGAAGGTCAGACCGCTGTCCTGCCGGCCAATACCAGCGTGGGTGATCTGGCAGCGGCCTTAAATCAGTTGGGACTTAAGCCCAGAGACGTAATAGCCATTTTCCAGGCCATCAAGGAGGCCGGAGCCCTGAATGCGGAATTGGTGATTTTGTAAGGAGTCAGGAAGTTTGATGATCAATTCGTCTGTTGCCGAAATTGCTTTCAAACCGTTAGCCAAAGCGTCGGAAGCTAACAAAATAGCTCCGAAAGATCCAAAGGTACTGCAAGCCAGTCGCCGCCTGGAAGGGTTATTCATAACCATGTTGCTCAAAGAAATGGTGAAAACCCTGCCGGGAGGCGGTTTGGTAGGAAAGAAAGATAACCTCGCCAATTGGTTGTTTACTACCACCATGGGTGAAGCCCTGGCCAAGAGAGGGGGCCTAGGCTTGGGCGAAGTTTTCTATAAAGCACTCCAGGAAAAGCAGGGGGAATTACTCAAAGTCAACAACCTTACTTTGGCCCCTGATATCCAAAAGTTAGCCCCACTTCCCGAGGCTGCCGAAGGAGGTGTTGAATGAACGGGACTAGGGGTATGGAAAGCGTTTTTATTGATCATTTGGAATATGAAATAGACCTGTACTCTCAATTATACAATGTCATCGGCCAAAAGCAGAAAGCACTAATCGCGGGAGATGTAGATGAGTTGCGCGATCTGGTTTATGAGGAGAAAGAGTTGGTGGGGAAAGCCCGGGATTCGTTGGCTCAGCGAGGAGAAATAATCCGAACTTTGCTGGAAACTTATCACTTAGATCCTCAAGTGGGAATTGAGGTTCTCTTGCAACATTTTCCCATAGAGCTAAGAGATAAGGGAAGGCGGTTGGTAGCTGAGCTGGTGTTGCTGGGGAAAAAAATACAGAACCTGAATCAGGAAAACGGGCTGTTGATAAACACTACCCTTAACTTCATCCAGGACGTGTTTACTCTGCTTTATAATCAGACCGGTTCCCCCCTAAAGGTTTATCAGCAAAACGGTATCAAGGAAGTTCCCACGGAAAAGAAGGGCCTGGTGGATTATCAGGTTTAGAAACCCATGAGCTTACTAGAGATATTAAACATCAGTCGTCAGGCGTTACGAGCTAATCGTTATGCTATTGATTTAACCAGTAAAAATATCGCCAATGCCAATAACGAAAATTATACCCGGCGAGAAGCGCGCATTTCCGACTTTTATCTGGGTGCGGCTGGTCTTAAGACGGCCTTGGAATTTGGCGACTTTCAGCGAATCCGTAATAGCGTACTGGAGCATAGACTCCATGAACAGGCCCAGGAATATGAAAGGGCTAATGCTCAGGAAACGTTGTTAACCCAGGTGCAGAATATTTTCGATGAATCCGGGGGTGGCGGTTTAGGGACAGCTTTGAATGAGTTCTGGTCAGCCTGGAATGAATTGGCCCTCGCGCCGGAAAACAGTCTCAATCGAACACTCCTAAAAGACAAAGCAGTCAATCTTATCCGAACATTTAAGCGGATTTACACTGACCTGGATGAATTACGACAGCAGAATCAAGCTCAGATTGAGGAAAAAGTAAGAAAAATCAATCGTTTATTGGATAAGATAAAGGACTTAAACCAGCGCTTGGTGAGTAGTTCTGACCCTGATCTTTTAGACCAGCGTGATGCTCTGGTGAGGGAACTATCACACGACATCAATATCCAGGTAAAAGAGGGCACCAATAACAAGATCACCATATCCTCCAACGGTGCGGTCCTGCTATCGGAAGGTTTTATTAATTATTTGAGCGTGGAACAGGATACCAGTGGAGATTATATCAAAGTAAGAATGCGCCTGACAACCAGCGGGCAAATCATAAACATCCAAGGAGGTGAACTGGGAGGATTGGTCAACTTTGATCAGCAAGTGATTCCCTCACTGAAACTGAAACTGGATACTATGGCTCGAGGTCTGGCGGTGCAAATCAACCGTGTCCACCGCCAAGGGTACAATCTGGCCGGAGAAACCGGAATCAACTTCTTTGCCGACAATGTGCAGGGAGTGAGCTCTTTAGAGTTGAATAGCGAAATATTAGGTGATCCTGATAAAATCGCTGCCTCCGACGCAGCCGGTGAAACCGGCAATAATTCCATCGCGCTGGAGCTTTATAACCTTAAGGATCTGAAGCTCATCGATGGCATGAGCTTCAGCGACTATTACACTAATTTACAGAGCGCCCTCGGGAATGAGATTCAAACTGCCCAGCAGGCTAAGCGCAACGGTGAGATCGCCCTCACCGCCTTACAAAACCAACGGGATATGATAAGCGGGGTATCTTTAGATGAGGAAATGGCCAAGTTGATTCAATTCCAACAGAATTATCAGGCTTCAGCTAAACTGATTTCTACCGTGGACACCCTGATGCAAATCACGGTGAACATGGTTTAAGGAGGTTTTGAGGAATGCGTATTACCGAGACCATTCTTTTCCGGGAGTTATTGCGAAGTTTAGCTGAAAATCGAGAGCAATTGGGAGTACGTAACCAACGGATGGCCACCGGTGAAAAACTTAGACATCCGTCCGATGACCCCACAGCCTATTTAAAATACACTGCTTACCGGCGAATCCAGCGCTCACTACAGGATTATCAGCAAAACGTTGAAGATGGGCTAAACTGGACTCAAACCACGAGCAATTTACTGGATCAGATCCATGATGCCTTAAATGCGGCGCATGATGTGGCTATTCAAGCCGCTGACGCTACCATTGATGCTAGCAGTCGAGCGGCATTGGCCGAGAGGGTGGATGGTCTGATTCGACAAATAATTTCCATCGCCACCAGCCGATTCATTGGGAAGAACCTATTTGCCGGGACGAAAACCGATATTTCGGAAGTTTTCACCTACGATGGAAGCAGCGTTACGTATAACGGGAATGATGGTAGCTTGACCAGAGCCGTAAGTAAATCGGTTACTCTGCAGATCAATGTAACGGGCCAGGAGCTGATCGATGCCGGTGTGTTCTCTTCGTTGCTGGATTTGAAAAATGCCCTGGAGAACAATGATGAAGATGCCATTCGAACGGCCATAGACGATATTCAAAATGCCGGTGATGAGGTCTTAGCCATCAACGGGCGTATTGGAAGTATTCAGAAGAACCTCAACAGCGCCAAGAACCATTTGGAAATAGTTAGCAATCATTTGGAAGAGCTCATCTCCAAGGTCAAGGATGTGGACATGGCCAGTGAAATTACGCGCTACAATCTGGAGGAGATAAGCTATCGCGCGGCTATGCAGGCTACCAGCGAGTTACTGAACTTGAATATTCTTAACTACCTCAGATAGATCTGATATATGGAACTTTATTTTCCCAACGGTATCCCTGGCTTTGAGAATATACATCGTTATCGTTTGCAGGAACTGGCCGATCAGTTTGCCGTTATGGAAGCGCAGGATGGGTCGGGAGTCCGTTTTTTCTTGTTAAAGGTCAAGGGAATACCAGAGCTGGAAGCACGCTACGCACATTTGCGCTCGAAAAACGGTGTCAAAAACGGGCAGGAGCTATACTGCATTCTGATATTCAGAAAAAAAGACGGTAAAGTCATGGTTAATTTGCAGGCTCCGCTGCTGATAGATTCTGAAAAGCAGAGTGGGGAACAGGTTGTGATTGATGATCCATCATTAGCGCGTGACTATGTATTAATGCAAGCCACATGCTGATACTATCAAGGAAAGAGGGAGAGTCGATTCGGATCGGACCGGATATTTTATGCCAGGTGATGGAGATTAGCGGAAAACGTGTGCGCATCGGTATTCAAGCCCCTGCTGAGATAAAAATCATGCGTCAGGAATTGTATCAGGCGGTTAGAGAAGCCAATGTTCAGGCGGCAGCCCAGGCCGGAACAGTGGATAGCATGGAGCTGATCAATCAGTGGCAAGCCCAGCGTAAAGGCTGATGAAACTCTCGGTTTGCCTTATTGCTAAGAATGAGAGCAACCTATTACCAGGTTGTCTGGAAAGTGTCAAATCGGTGGCCGATGAAATCATCCTGGTGGACACCGGTTCAACGGACGACACTCCGGAAATAGCCAGGCGATTTGGAGCCAAAGTCTTCACCTTTGAGTGGTGTAACGATTTTTCAGCCGCCCGTAATTATTCCATCGCTCAGGCTCAGGGGGACTGGATCCTCTGGCTGGACTCCGATGAGCGCCTGACACCTGAGTCTCAGCAAGTAATCAAAGATTTACTCCAACCTCATAAAAAGGCCGTAGCCTACGAGGTGCTCATCCGCAACCGAATCGAAGGGGGCAGCTACTACACCCTTTCCCATGCACATCGACTCTTTAGTAATCACCGCGGAATCCGTTTTACCGGAGTAATCCATGAACAGATTGCGCCCTCGATCAAGCTCTTGCGGGGTGAATTGTTGCCTTCACCGTTGGTCCTGGAACACCTGGGATACGACAGTCAGGAGGTCGATCAACAGGCCAAAGCTCGACGCAATGAGCAATTGTTGCACAAAGCCTTGCGCAAATCTCCCAATAATGGCTACGTACATTTTACTTTGGGGCAACACTATTTACTGAACCAGAATCCCCAAAACGCAGCTAAACACCTGGAGCTGGCAGAGCGCTCGGGTCAACTGCCCCGTCAAATGTTGGTGAGTTTATACAACAGTCTCGCTGAAGCCCGGTGGAAGATGGGGCGGTTGCGTTCAGCCGCCGCTGCCGTACAAAAGTCTCTGCAAATTCAACCCCGTCAGGTGGCAGCCTACTTCATGAAGTATCGTTTAGCGCTGGAAGAGAATAATTACGAAACGGCCTTGCATGCTTTAGAACAGTTGAGGAAGTACAACGACCTCAATCGCAGCAAGAGCTTGATTTCCGTCGATGTAAATATCCCCCCAATTCGGGTGATCAGGGCCATTGTAGATGTGCTAAAACAGGCCAATCGTCGAGAGGAAGCTGTTCGCTACTTGCTGGAAAGTCTAAAGGAAGAACCGGAGGAACGTTGGCCGCGCGTAGCAGGAGAGATGAGAGCAATCGGCCACGGACTGCCCCTGGCCGATTTGATTGCCCGAAACAGTACTCCAGAAACTATCGCTAAACTAGCGGTAGCGGTCATTCGGATAGAGGATTTTCCCTTGGCCGCTGCGTTGTATGAAAAGCTGGTGGATCAAGACGAGTATCGGGAATTGGCTCTAAAGAGATTAGTGGGCTTGTACGCTAAGATGGGCCAGGCTCATAAGGCTGAATATTTTTTACGAGAGTTGAATTGCCTGCACCCTAACCTGGCTTCAGGATGACATTAGCTTCTTTAACAAGGCTTTCTTAACCCTAAAATACCATGCTGACCGTTTAGTAAGCTAAAACATCCGTCCTATTGGCCTGCCTGGCCGAAAAACCCTTATTACCAGTTTCCCCCTGATCTTGGATATCATAAGAAATGAGGCTAATTCATAGGAAAGGATCTGAGAGTTGCTCTATCACACATTAGAGAATCTTCAGATCGGAGAGCTGTTTAAAGTTCTGTCTCAGGGATTTCCTGGCTTTAAATTAAGTCCATGTGGCACCTGAGATTGATCGTTTGGTTAGGTCTACTGGCATTAATCAGTTGTGGAGGAAATCAAGAATCGCCTCCGGATTCGACTTTTCTCAACGACCCGCCTTCCCAGGAAAGCTGGCACACCACCATTTACATCAATTCCCAGGGAAGACCCACCGTTAAGGCCTATGCCGATTACCTGGCGGGCTACACAGAGCGCAAACAAGTAAAACTAATCGGTAACGTGAAGTTGGATTTTTTCAATCAGGAAGGACAGCATGTATCCGTGCTCCAGGCGGATACGGGCTACGTGGATCACAAGCGGGAACAATTCACCGCTTTAGGGCGCGTGGAAGTCATTTCCGATTCAGGGGCTACATTGACCACTTCCCGGCTGTATTACAACGAGAGGGAAGGGCGGATTTTCACTGATGATCGGGTCCGCCTTACAACCCATGAAGATACATTGTACGGTATCGGCTTTGCTTCTGATGCGGATCTAACTCACTGGACCATCAAAAATCCTACCGGTGTCACCTACCGTCTATCTGCCCGATGACCACTCCGCTTCTCAAAGGTGAGCACTTGGTAAAAATCTACCGTCACCGCCGGGTGGTGAACGATGTGACTGTGGAAATCCGCAAGGGTGAGGTCGTCGGACTTTTGGGACCCAACGGCGCCGGCAAAACTACCACTTTTTACATGCTCATGGGGATGATAAAACCCGATGAGGGCAAAATTCTGCTCAATGGCTCCGATATAACACAGGAAGCTATGTATCGGAGAGCCCGGCGGGGATTGGCCTATCTACCCCAAGAAGCAAGCATCTTTCGTAAATTGAGCGTTGAGGATAATCTGCGCGTAGTGCTGGAAATGTCTCCTCTCTCACCTGAGGAACAGGAAGCCAAATTGGAACAACTCTTGGATGAGCTGGGCATTCAAGCCATACGCAAGAGTCGGGGAGATCGTCTTTCCGGTGGAGAACGTCGGCGCACGGAAATTGCCCGCGCCCTGGTGAACGATCCCGATTTTATGCTCCTGGACGAGCCCTTTGCCGGGGTAGACCCCATAGCGGTGGAAGATATCCAGAATATTGTGCGGCAGCTCAAGGCTCGGGGTATTGGAGTGCTCATCACCGACCATAATGTGCACGAGACCCTATCCATCACTGACCGGGCTTATTTGCTTTTCCAGGGAAAAATTTTATTATCAGGCACAGCGGACTATCTGGCCAATGATGAACAGGCACGCAAATTATATCTGGGGAGTAAATTCAAACTGGATCGTTAGTACATGCTTGAATTAGCTCAAAAAGTAGAACTCAAACAGACTCTTACCCCCCAGCAGATTCTATTATCGACTCTCCTCCAGCTTCCCTCTGTAGCACTGGAACAGCGTATCAAGACAGAATTGGAGCTGAACCCCGTCCTGGAGCTGGTTGAAGACGTTGAAGAATTAGCTGAGATGGAAGAAGAGGTTGCTGCTAAGGAAGACGAAGAGGAAGAGTCTGGCCCGACCGATGACAACGAGGATAGCGAAGCTGAACCCACCGAGGAAGAGGTACTGGAAGAAATAGACTTAGATGAATACTTCCAGAACGACGGTTATGAAGCTCATCCCGAAGTAGATCACAGCCAGGAAGAGGTTGAATTCCAGAACCCTTATCGTCCCTCTCTGGCGGAAAAACTTCTGGAACAAGTAGACGCCCTCAATCTGGATAAAGTTGAGCGCCAGATTATGGAGGAGCTCATCTGGAGTATTGATGAGCATGGGTATCTAATAATACCCCTGGAATATGTCGCCGAAAAATTCGAAGTGCCCCTGAAGAAGGTGGAGAAATTACATCAGCAATTGATGCAATTGGACCCACTGGGCATCGGGGCCCGCAACCTCCAGGAATGCCTGCAAGTGCAAGTGGACAAGCTGTATCCCGGGACTTTTGCCCAGAAAATCATTCATGATCATTTTGATGATTTCGCTAATAAACGGTATGAAAAAATTATGCGAAACCTGGGGGTTACGAAGAAGGAGCTTCTCCAAGCCGAAGCGCTTATCCAGCGCCTGAATCCCAAACCCGGTGAGGGTTATCTAGAACCGGCGAGCAATTATGTAACGCCGGATTTTTTTATACATGAGGAGAATGGCGAATTCATCGTTACTCTAAATGATACTTTCATCCCGGAGCTCCGAATTTCCCGCCATTACCTGGAGCTCTTGAAGAATCAAAAGAATCTGGATCCGGCTGCGCGGGGTTATCTCAAGCGTAAACTGGAATCTGCAAAATGGTTTATTAACTCCATTCAGATGCGACGCATCACTATGCTGAAAGTGATTCACGCCATTATCGAACGGCAGAAAGATTTTTTCCTATATGGTCCGGGGCATTTGAAGCCCATGGTGTTGCGGGATATTGCCGAGGATATCGGGATGGATATCTCCACCGTGAGTCGAGTGACCAGCGGTAAATATGCCCAAACCGATTGGGGCATTTTCGAGCTGCGTTACTTTTTCAGCGAGGGGATTGAGACTAAGGATGGGGAGAATATTTCCACCCGCAGGATAAAAGAGAGATTGAAGGAAATCATCGATAACGAAGATAAATCACACCCCATCAGTGATGAAGGCCTATCCAAGATTCTGAAAAAAGAAGGTTTCCCCATTGCTCGCCGCACAGTGGCTAAATATCGGGAGCAGTTGGGAATACCCGTGGCCCGGCTGCGGCGCGAACTGTAACAGTTCCGTACACTAGTTGATCGCAAATCCACACCTTGTTTTATAATCCAACCGTACAAGTCATTGGAAATAACGATGCTACCGATGTTTTTTGATGTTCACTGAAATTAATCTTTTCAATTCTGCGGAAATGGGGACAGGCTATTTTACCGCAAAACGAGGAGGGCAATTGTGAGTGAGTTTCCTTGGAAAAAAGCGGGTGAATTCAAAGACATCAAGTACGAGAAATGGGATGGCATAGCTAAAATCACTATCAATCGTCCCGAGGTGCGGAACGCCTTCCGGCCCTTAACGGTAGTAGAAATGTCCCAAGCCTTTGCCGATGCTCGGGATGATCAAGAGGTTGGAGTAGTAATTCTTACCGGCGAAGGGGAGAAGGCCTTTTGCTCCGGCGGTGATCAGAAAATAAGAGGTGATGCCGGATATCGGGATGAAAAGGGGGTTACGCGCCTGAACGTGCTGGATCTCCAACGACAGATTAGAACTCTGCCCAAACCGGTTATTGCCATGGTGGCGGGATATGCCATCGGAGGAGGGCATGTGTTGCATGTCGTGTGCGACCTGACCATTGCCGCCGATAATGCCATCTTCGGTCAAACCGGTCCCAAAGTGGGTAGTTTCGACGGTGGTTTCGGAGCTTCATATCTGGCCCGTATAGTAGGGCAGAAAAAAGCCCGGGAGATCTGGTACCTATGCCGCCAATATGATGCGCACCAGGCCCTGGAAATGGGGCTGGTTAACGCAGTGGTGCCTCTAGCGGAACTGGAACGGGAGACGGTCAAATGGGCCAGGGAGATTCTGGAGAAATCACCTTTGGCTATCCGTCTACTTAAGGCCGCCTTCAATGCTGAACTTGACGGCCAGACGGGTTTACAGGTTCTGGCCGGGGACGCGACCATGCTCTATTACATGACGCAGGAAGCCCAGGAAGGCCGTAATGCCTTCAACGAAAAACGCAAACCGGACTTTCGCCAGTATCCCTGGCGGCCTTGAGTTTTAGGTCTGCCGATGGAACGCCCCCTTTCCTGGCGCGTCTGGCTTATTGCGGCCCGAATTCGGACCCTGGGGGCGGCGTTTGCCCCGGTTCTGGTGGGATCTGCCTTGGCCTTCAAAGATCAGCAGGGCCATTGGACCGCGGCGTTTGCGGCTCTAATCGGAGCGCTGCTGATTCAGATCGGGACTAATTACGCCAACGACTACTATGATTTCAAGCAAGGGGCGGATACTGCCCAACGCGTGGGTCCCTTGCGGGTTATGCAAGCCGGTTGGGTGAGTCCGACTCAGATGCGCCGGGCTATTATCATCACTTTCGGTTTGGCGATTCTGGTAGGTGTCTACCTGGTAGTCAGAGCCGGTTGGCCGGTGGTAATCATTGGCCTGTCCGGCATTCTGTTCGGCTGGCTTTATACCGCGGGACCTTTACCCCTGGCTTACTATGGTCTCGGGGACCTGTTCGCCTTTCTATATTTCGGGCCGGTAGCTGTAGTGGGGACCTATTATGTCCAGGCGCTGCGCTGGTCAGACACGGCGCTGGTCATGGGGCTGGTTGAAGGTGCTTTTGCAGTCGCCCTGTTGACGGCCAATAACCTGCGGGATCTGGAAGAGGATCGAACTACGGGCAAGGGGACTTTACCAGTACGGTTCGGGCGCGTTTTTGGTCGTTTGGAATATCTGGGGTGCTGGCTGCTGGCCGCGGCCGCTCCCTGGTGGTTGGCCTGGCAGGGAAGGGGGCCCTGGACTCAAGGGATGGCGGTGCTGGCACAAGTTTTTTACTGGCGGGTGTTATGGATCATCCTGCGTGAAACTCAACCTCAAAAACTGCTACCAGCTTTAGCTGGTACCGGTAGAATGCAGGTAGTTTACTCCATATTATTTACTCTGGGACTTTGGATCTAGCCGAATGTCTCATCCTTTATTTGAAATTTTTAGATATGAACTCCCATTGGTTAAAACTACCGCATTGGGTATGGCCGTGCCTTCCCGCAAAGGGTTGATCATTCGCTATCACCCACCGGGAAAAGAGGTGTTGCTTGGTGAAATAGCTCCCTTGCCGGGATGGAGTAATGAAAGCCTGGTTGAAGCACTCGGCGCGGTACAGGAGATCCTGGCCCAATTCCGGCAAACCGATGATTTAGCAAAACTAGAACTTTCTAAATCCTGGCCGGAATCGGTTCGGTTTTGTTTTTCATGCTTCCAAGAAATAACGCCATTTGACACTGATCGCAGTATTCCCATCCAGGCCTGGGTGGGGTCGTTGAATGAGGAGCTGCTCCCTCTGTTGTTAGCGAAAATTGAGGCCGGTTTTACTTCCATTAAAGTGAAGGTAGGTTTTGGTAGCCCTAAAGACGAAGGAAAGCTGCTGCGTGGCCTGATTGCCAAGTTGCCCGAGAGAGCAAAATTACGCCTGGATGTCAACCGACGATGGGGACTTACCGAAGCCCAAACCTTTCTGGAGGCACTGGCTGATTTGACTAGAATTGACTATCTGGAAGAACCATTGGCCAGGCGGGCAGATAATGAAATTTTATATCGCATTTTCAATTGCCGGTACGCCTGGGATGAAACCCTCAGGGAGTTGGTTGTACCCCCCGAGAAACCTCCGGAAGGATTGGCGGCGGTAGTAATAAAGCCGACCTTGATGGGAACTCTTCAGGAAGTGCGGCAATGGCTGCGTTGGGCAGTGTCCAGGGGCCTTAAAACTGTAATCTCTTCGACTATCGAAAGTAGTATCGGTATAGCATGGTTAGCTCGACTGGCCTCGGAGGCCAACACCGATGCCGGATTGGACACCTTGAGTCTATTGGAGGAAGATACCCTCATTCCTCCCCTAGGTATTGAGAAAGGTCGGTTGATATTACCTGCTCATATTTTTCAGAGAGCCGATTTGAACACCGGGGTCATAACCGAACTCAATGTGTCTCCCTGAATATTTTCCCCAGCCACCAGTTCCCTTAAAATCTCCCTTCATAATAACATCGGATAAATGTATCAGCTACGGTGACTTTGCCCGCCTGGTAGAACAAGCAGACCGGGCTCTGGCACCTTACCTGGCTGGATATAATACGCTGGCCTGTTGGGGATTGAATGTGTTAGATACTATAGTTCAGTTGTGGGCCGCCTGGGGCCGGGGAATGACCACCGTTGTGCTGGATCCGCAATTACCGATCGCCCGTATTCGGCAACGATTGGCTTTATGGCCGGAAGGGGTGATGATTACCACAGAGAACCGAGCCTCCGAAATTCCCCCAGAATGGACCGTTCTTACCCTACCCCTTCAGTCGAAAAACAGCATTATTCAGCCCAAACGTTCAGTCAATAGACGACCGGGCACCATTGTTTTCACTTCCGGGACCAGTGGGGAGCCCAAGGGGGTTTATCATCATCTATCGCAGCACTGGTATCAAGCCCTCGGAGCGAATCGTAATTTGACACTGGGTCCCGGGGACCGCTGGATGCTGGTTTTGCCCCTACACCACATCGGTGGCTTAGCGATTATGTTTCGGGTGTTCCTGGCGGGAGCGGCTTTAGTTTTGCCCTCCGACAGACGATCCTTTTGGGAGGAGGTTGACGACCTAGGGATAACCCATATTTCCCTGGTGACTACACAACTCAGACGCTGGCTTAATGAAGCAAGTTCTCCTCCCCGTGCGCTGCGCGCTGTGCTAGTGGGTGGAGGACCTGTTGATCAGGAACTGATCAGCGAGGCCTACACCCGGGGCTGGCCGCTGTACTCGACATATGGTTGCACCGAAATGGGCTCACAAGTTTGCACCACGCCGCCTGGGGCTCCTTTGGAGCAACTGCTTACCAGCGGTCAGCTTTTGCCATACAGACAGCTAAAAATCTCACCGGATGGGGAGATTCTGGTGCGGGGAACCGTAAGGTTTACCGGTTATCTCACACCCCAGGGGTGGCTTCATCCCTTCGATCAGGCAGGATGGTATAACACCGGAGATCTGGGATTTATAGATGAGGAGGGGTTCCTCCACGTAACAGGCCGGCGTGATTTGCGGTTCAAGGCTGGAGGTGAATGGGTCCAACCGGAGCTAGTGGAACGAATTATTCGAAAACACCCTTCCGTAGCGGAGGTGTTAGTAGTAAAACAGATCGACCGGGAATTTCAACACCGCCCGGTAGCTTTCATCGCCTGGAAAGGTAAACCTCCAGCAGAAGGGGATTTTAAAAATTGGTTAAAACTACACTTAGCCCGTTATGAGCAACCGGCCGCTCTCTATGCTATGCCGCCGATTAAACAGGGAATGAAGCTTTCTCGCAAAGCTTTTGAGGACTATCTACAGCAACCGGATTCCAGTGGCTTAGAGCGCTTGCCGTTCGGAGACCGCAATTGAGAAAGAAGCTCGAATGGGAGTCACCAGGTGCGGAGGAATGTGAACGGGATAACTTGGCCCCCTCTGGACACTGCCCGCTTTGACTACTCCAGACTGATTAGTAGGGTGAGACACTCCAGACCTAAACCGTTTGACAACCTTCGGCGCCTCTCGTAAATTCGCGCCGCTCAACGAAAGGAGGTTTGTTTTTTTATATGGCAACCACAGCGGACATTCGTAACAACCTGGTGATAGAGTTTAATGGTGGGCTCTGGAAAGTCGTAGAATTTCTGCATGTAAAACCTGGTAAAGGGAATGCTTTCATCCGCACCAAGCTTAAGAATATACCTGGTGGGCAGGTTATAGATCACACGTTCCGCTCTGGCGAACGCATTCAAGAAGTGCGATTGGAAACCCGCAATATGACCTTCCTCTACCACGACGGTCAAATGTATCATTTCATGGATGCCGAGAATTATGAGCAAATCGCCGTTGAGGCTTCTTTAATCGGTGAGGCCAAAAATTTCATAAAAGAAAACGACACCATTAAAATGCTGTTTCGGGATTCCACGCCCGTAGATCTGGAATTACCCCCTCATGTGATATTGACCGTAACCCATACTGAACCGTGGGTAAAAGGTGATACGGCTACGGGTGCCATGAAACCAGCTGAATTAGAAACTGGGCTTAAAGTTCAGGTTCCGTTGTTTGTGGAAACTGGTGATCGGGTCAAGGTTGATACCCGCACCGGAGCCTATTTGGAGCGGGTTCGGGACTAAATTCCGCACAAACCAAAAGGGGAAAAGATTGAGAACCAAAGACATCCAGCAGCTTATTGACTTGCTGGAGAAATCCAATATCAACGAGATTGAGATTTCCCGGTGGGGGCGGAAAATAAGGGTCTCCAAAGGCAATGGGATTCCAGTCCAAGCCCCGGCTCCCGTATCGGTTCCTGCCACACCACCCACAACCGTTGAAGGAACCTCCGCTCCGGTAGAAGAGAAGGAGACCAAACCACAATCCTCCGCTAAAACCCACACGGTTGTGTCACCTATGGTGGGTACTTTCTACCGGGCACCGGCTCCTGATGCCGATCCCTTCGTTAAAGTGGGTGATCATGTGACTGTGGGACAGACTCTATGCATTATTGAAGCCATGAAGATCATGAATGAGATCGAAGCGGATGTGTCGGGAGTGGTGGCGGAAATTCTGGTGGAGAATGCTCAGCCGGTAGAGTACAATCAGCCTTTGTTTATCATAGAGACTTAAGCTTCTCACATGTTTAGAAAGATTTTAATCGCTAACCGCGGCGAGATTGCGCTGCGGATTATCCGGGCTTGCCGTGAAATGGGGATCGCTACCGTCGCGGTTTATTCCCAGGCCGATGAGTTATCGCTCCATGTCACTTTTGCCGACGAGGCGGTGTGTGTGGGGCCGGCTCCGTCGGCGCAGAGCTATCTCAACATTCCGGCCATTCTCGCTGCTGCTGAAATAACAAATGCCGATGCTATTCACCCCGGTTATGGTTTCTTGGCTGAAAACGCAGAGTTCGCCGAGATTTGTCAGGAGAATGACATCACTTTCATTGGTCCTGATCCGGATATGATCCGGGCCATGGGGGATAAATCCTCGGCAAAGGAAACAATGAAACAGGCCGGGGTACCGGTGGTGCCGGGTAGCGATGGCCTTATTAAGAATGCTAAAATAGCGGCTGAACTGGCAGGGGAGATCGGGTATCCGGTGATCCTCAAGGCCACCGCCGGCGGAGGGGGGCGTGGAATGCGTATCGTCCGGGGCCCCGAAGAAATGGAAACCGCCTTCTCCATGGCGCAATCGGAAGCCGGCACAGCTTTCGGTAATAGCGGGTTGTACTTAGAAAAATACGTGGAACGTCCCCGCCACGTGGAAATTCAGCTTATTGGTGACAGCCATGGCAATGTGTACGCTTTGGGGGAAAGGGAGTGTTCCATTCAACGCCGCCACCAGAAATTGTTGGAAGAGTCGCCCTCTCCAGTGGTGACCCCTGAGCTAAGGAAAAAGATGAGCGATGCCGCCGTTGCCGGTGCCAAGCGCATCAACTACCTGGGAGCCGGTACGGTAGAATTTCTCCTCTCTCCTGAAGGTGAATTCTATTTCATGGAGATGAATACCCGCATCCAGGTGGAACATCCGGTGACTGAAATGGTAACGGGCGTAGATCTGATTAAAGCCCAGATTCAAGCCCACGCGGGAGAGAAACTACCGGAATGGATGGGCACCATCCAGCTGCGTGGGCACGCCATTGAGTGCCGGATAAACGCCGAGGACCCCGGTAAGGGATTTATGCCTTCGCCGGGTGAAATTACCAGCCTCCATTTCCCTGGCGGCATGGGCGTAAGAGTAGATTCTCATGTGTATGAAGGATACACGGTTTCACCCAATTACGATTCCATGGTTGCCAAGCTGATTGTTCACGGTCGGGACCGCGCCGAAGCTCTAGCCCGCATGGAGGGAGCCCTGCAGGAGTTCATTATTGAAGGAATAAAAACTACCATTCCTTTCCACCGGCAGCTGTTAGCCCACCCCGATTTCCGCGCCGGCAATTTTGACACTAATTTTCTGGAGCGTTTCGAATACCAACCTGAGTCTGATTGATAGCAATCATAAAAGACTTTTAATAAAAAACCTTCCGATATAACTTCCGTTATTGATATTACCGGGAGTCGTGGTCAAGTGCGACCAAGGCAATTGTGGTAGGTTCGTTCTATAGTTTCAAATACGGTGAACCTGCTCCATATGTATGTAAATATCAAACTAGTGATACGAACTTAAACGACTGGAAAAGATTACAATCCGATATCGTCTAATGCCCCAAATCAAATATAACCTGCGGAAACAGGAACATTGTAAGTCCTTGAAAGGAGAAAGTTCAATAGCTATCGACCTATTTAGCGACATATGCAAAACCATATCTAGGAGCCGAACATGATTAAAAAAGTCTTGATAGGAATGCTTCTGCAATTATTGATTATCGGTTGTTGGACACCTTCTACTTTGAAAAATCCGGTGACGTTAAAGCGCGGTGAATCGGTGGTGGGATTTGGGGTAAATTTGCACTCTATCAAGGATCTTAAAACGGGACAAATAGCTTACGATATATATACTCGGCGCCATCTTTGCCAAAATACGGAATTTGGAGTCAAAGTAACCGGTATTCCTTTTGTGTCGGGAGCAATATATGGTGATATAAAACATGCTTTTATCAGCGGAAGAATAAACTTAACGGGTGATCTGGAAGTTTCATATGGTACTGGTGGGAAACGAGAAGATATATTTAGGTGCTAAATTGCTACACATGATGACCAATTTTAATATTGCTCTGTTTGGAGAAAATTATGAGGCTTACCATGAGGGCGATTTCTATTCAATAATTTTGGGATGCAGCCTGGGTAGTAGGTTGGTTTTACGCCCGGAGATCAGTATTACTCAGTTTAAAGATAAACGAATTGCCTTTATGAGCATTGCCCTGGAGGGATTTACTCCCGGTAAATAAGAATGCATCGTGGGTGCGGAATGATATGTTATGATGTTAAG
>CAYXZO010000048.1:0-17071 GCA_964469505.1 uncultured Lentisphaeria bacterium
CCGTGGGGGGCATTCACCAACACCACTTCCGAACGGGCCTCGTCCACGGCCCCCTGTTTGGAAGCTACCTGGACGTAGGGTGGGACCTGAGATAGGGCTTCTCCATCCCAATAAATTCGGCTTAAAACCCGATACATTTCCTGATCTGCCGCTGGGCTGATCAGGTTCCGCTGCCTGATGCGCCATAGTAAAAGAGCCATTTCTCTAGGGGTAGCCTCACCCCAGCCGTAGCGTTCCCATGCGCGCCGCCGCCCGGGAGTACGTGAGTTAACTCTGATGCTACTGAATCCCAGGCGATCCATGGTCGCGTTTATGTTCGTACCCCCGCCCGCCAGGGCCTGACACCACAGAGCGGCGTGGTTGTCGCTGTAGGTGATCATCAACGACACCAAACGCCGTAAAGAAATACGGGTGCTATCCCGCAGGGACGAAACCAACCCGCCGTCGGGAGGGTAGCTCACGACCTCCGGAGTCCAGATTAAAGTCGAATCATATGCTAAACTCCCTGCCACAATGCGGGTGAACAACGTAACCAGAATGGGAACTTTGATAAGGCTGGCGGTGGGAAACAGCGAATCAGCCTGGTAAGCATAGGTGAAAGAAGTTTGGGGATAATATACAAATACCCCTGCCCGGGCGGGGAACTGCGCCAACAAAGAGTCCAATTGCCGGGTCAATACTTTTTCGCGCTCTAGGGTTGGAGGATGAAAGGTGCAGCCGATCAGAAGCGCTGCCAGTAGAGTACCGCTTATAGTGCGATTTCGTCTCGACTTACTGGACAAAGCAACCGTTAAGCCTTATTGGTTTCCAACTGGATAAGTTCAATGCCGGCTTCCCGGGCATGGTCTCGGATCCGCTCATCGCGGTAGAATTCGCGATAAAAAATGCGTTTGATGCCCGCATTGGCTATCAGCTTGAAACAATTGTAACAGGGGCTGGCCGTTACGTAAATGTCGGCCCCCTTGATAGCCACGCCGTTCATGGCGGCCTGTACGATGGCATTGGCCTCAGCATGGACGGTGCGCACGCAATGGCCGTTTTCCATCTCGTGGCCCACCTCGTCACAGTGCGGCAATCCGCGAATGGAACCGTTATAGCCGGTGGAAAGAATGGTTTTATCCCGCACTATGACGGCCCCCACGAATTTCCGGTCACAGGTTGAACGTGCCGCCACTTGTTCGGCTATATGCATGAAGTAACTATCCCAATCCATGCGGGTAGTACTCACGTCTCCTTAGCCTCCTCTCCACGACGATCAATGTGCCCGATGATGGTTCCGATCTCTTTGCCGGCGTGGTTTTTTAGCACCGGCTCCAAAAAGCTTCGTAGTTCGGTGGGTAACTCTGGGGGCAGAACCCCCACATCCTGGAGTAGAGTCAGCGTCATCACCGGAACAACCCGGCTGTTCCCATCCAGCACCTTCAAAGCCAGCCCCAGGCCCTCGCCTTCGGCAGTTTGCCAGGCGGCCCCGAGAAAACCTTCTGCTCCGCCCTTTGCTAGAAGAGCGCCCTGGGCCGCTTCCATCAGAACAGTGTCGAATCGTCCAGTACCCGCCACCAGGTGCGGATGGGTGGTCATCGCGCGATACACCATTCGACTTTCTTCAGTTTCCTGAGCCGCCAAGCGCGCAAAAGCGCGAGCCATGCGGTCCAACGGCAGATAAAATACCGGAGCCGAGCAACCGTCTATACCCCGGTGGATTTCCGGCTGCCCGGTATATTCCTGCATTATCTCATAAATCAATTTCTGTACTTGACTATCGAGATCCAGATATTGCTCCACGGGTACTCCCAGTTGGCGGGCCACTGCCAGCATGCCGGCATGTTTGCCGGAACAATTGTTGTGCACCGGTTGAGGTTTTTCTCCCCTGGCCAACAGTGAATTGGCGGATTCCTTATGTAAAGGAAGATGGGCACCGCATTGGAGTGCCTCTGGTGGTAAGTCCAGTTTTTGTAGAATACGGCTTACTACAGTCACATGCTTAGCTTCCCCACTATGGGAAGCGCACATTACCGCCAATTCTTCCAAATTGAAGTTAAACCTTTCCATAGCTCCGCTGCGGATAACCGCCATAGCCTGGAAGGGCTTGGCCGAGGAGCGTACATAAGTTTTGTAATGGGCTTCGCCGTAACCATGCAACAGCTCACCGGTAACATCAGTAACCGCGGCGTACCCCACGTGCAGGCTTTCTACCCTTTCAGAGCGTACCACATAAGCTGCTAATTCATTCATAACACTATTCCTTTAAAATCCCTGATAGCCGTGTCCAATCCCACAAACAGAGCCCGGTTGAAAACCGCGGCCCCAGCGATGATATTCTCAATGGCCTCAATATTCACTAAGGGTTGGACATTCTGATAGTTAATCCCGCCACTGACGGCCACCCCCATTCCATTCTTCTCGGCCGTCCGGGCCATGAGCACCAGATGATCCCGGGCCGCGGCTTGCTCCGGCAGTGAAGTTGCGGTGGTAAAAGAGGTAACTCGCAACTCTACGAAATCCGCTCCGGCCCGGTAAGCTTTTTTCAACAGGGACAGCTCCGGCTCCACCTGGAACGACACCAGCCGCTCGACCTTTTTCAATTTTTCAATGAACACCGGCAATTCTTCCTTGTAGCGGGAAAAGAGTTCGTCCCCCACAAAAGTCACTTGCTGAACCGGAATATCAATGGCAGTTTGAACCACCTCGGCCAAAGGGGGAATGTGCAAGTTGGTGCGTACTTCCTGAGCTACGCTAACCAGAATGTCTAGATCTCGTTCGGAAAGAAGGGAACTGCGACCGTCATAGCTAAGGCTGAATCCATCCACACCGGCCAATACGGCTTGGGTTACAATCGCCGGTAAAGAGGTAAAGGAATTGCTGAGGAGAGTTTGAAATTTCACCACCGGATCCAGGTTAAGTTCAAACTGCGCCATGGGTAACCTCCTTTATTTCACCAGCTGCGAAGCCGGAACTATCTTGAAACCGGCTCGAGTCAAGGCTGGTAAATAACGCTGTAAAACTTGCAAAGTTAAAGGATGACAGTGGCCGATGCCCAAAGCCTGTCCTTCTTTTTGGGCCAGCCGGGCCAACTTCCAGAGCATTTGTTTGATGGCCTCAGGCGTATCGGTTTCGTCCAGAAAAACCTTCCGCCGCTGTACCGGAACTCCCACTTTACGGGCCAGGCGCTCGGCCACGGTGGCCGGTGTGGTGCGACTGTCAATAAAGAACAAACCCCGCTGCTTTAAAAGCATCATCACTTGCCTCATCAATACGCTGTCGGCGGTGGCCCCACTCCCCTGGTGATTATTTATTCCCACCGCCCCCGGTACAAAGGAGAGAGCTTTGGATAAGCGTTCCTCTACCTGCGCCGGGCTCATGCCCGGCTTCAAAACCAATCCCGGTTCGCTGGTAGTCCCGTCCTCGGCCAACATGGGCATATGTAACATTACTTCCTTCCCCCTAACGGCCGCTATCTGGGCCACCCGTTTGGAATAGGCACGTCCGGGAATAATAGCCACGGAAAAGGGGAAAGGCAGGTTAAGAAAGCCATCGATGGTAGCGTTGAAGGCATAGCCGAAATCATCTATCACCAGCCCGATTTTGGTCCCTGGGGGCGCTTTCCTCAAATCGGGTGGGAGTTCAACTGCTTTGGGTGCTTTTTTTACCGTGATAATAAAAGTGGCCCAGGTAATGGAATCGGCGGTGACGTAGAAGGCCAATTGATTGGCGGAAATACTTTTGGGTTGAACCCGGAAACCGTATCCCCCTAGCGTATTATTCAAAAAACGCTGAATTTCACGTCGGGGAAGCTTGTGTTCCTCCGACAGGTTTAATTTCCAGGTTACCGACCCGTCTTCAGCAAATTGTATCTCCTCCACTTTAAGCTGGGGAAACCGCTGCTTCAGCAAAGGCCCTACCTTGGTTTGCAGATAGAAATATCCCTCGTAAAACACAGATTGGGGTGTTTTATAAAACTCCGGCGGTGTAGAGCGCCATCGCCAGAGAGCCCAAGAAGCGGCCAGGAGCAAAATCACCAACCATAACCACAACCAGCGCCGTGATGTGGGCCGGGTAGTTGTTTTTTTTCGGCGACGGCGATAGTAGAAATATCTCAAAAGGGAAAAACCTTCTTAATAAACCGATTCATCTTGCCAGCGACTTATACGCCAGCGATTATCGGAACCTTTCACAAAATCAAAAACCGCATTTCCGCTCAGGTGAATCTCAGTCCCGATGGTAAGGGAGAATGTCTTGGTAAGGGCAGCTCGATCGGCCTGGGCTATGGCTTGCTCCTGGGGGATTGAGTCTGGCAGAACCGCGTCCCCAATGCGATACTCATCATACAACGTAGCGTTCCAAACCAATGTGAAGTGATCAAAGGCCCTGAACAGGCGGCCGGTGACCCTCAACTCCGTATCCAGCCCCCAGAAATTATAAGCTCCCCCTCCACCCGCTTCCGGATCGTAATAGATAAACACGAAGCTGGTATCAAAAAGCTGACTGTAAATCAGGGAGTCCCGATAAATATAGGCATAGCGCATATTGTCCAGCACTTCGTCGGGGGTCTGCTGTTCCGTCAAAGTCACAGCACCCTGGCCGGTAATTTTTCCCAGCGCCGGCGAAAAGGGGTTCCGACAACCGGAGTTGCCAATAAAAGTTAGGCTTATCCCAACCAGGATGATAAACCGTCGCAGCTGGGTCAATGTAAATAGGCCTTGAGTTCACTGAATGAAGCCACCGAATCGGCGCCGATATCCCGCCAGGTGTAGATCTGATAAAAATTCCCCGGTCCCAGGCGTACGACCATCTCGGCTCTCCCCGCCATCTCGGCCGGAAGAGTTTGCCGCAGGCTGGAATAGCTCAAGCGTATTTGATAGTCGGTCACCACGGTATATTCCGGTGTTCCTCCATCTATGCGAGTGTGTTCCCAAAAAAATTGCTGATCGGTGTTGGCATCCAGTTGCTCAAATAAATTGTGGATGAATGCCTCTTCCTCAGCCATACCCCAATCGGCAAAAAGAGACCCTTGCTGCTGAGCCACCTGGGGATCAGGGATGAAAGTAAACCCCTGGGAGGTATCACTTTCCACAGCCAATAAATTCAGATAGTCTTCCTTATGGCGCCCCTGGAAAGCCCGGGTTATGGCCGTCAGTACCAGGGACGGTTCAGTGGGTGGAGTCCAGGCATACGGATCACCACCCTCCGATGGTACTTCAGGTACCCGAGTCTGGAAGAGATCGCAACCGACTAAAGCCAAATAAAGGGCGGATACGGCTATCAATAAATTCTTTTTCATCTGGGTGAAATTAGACTTAAGGTGTAGAAAAACCAACGGCCATTAAGCATAACGCCGCTTCAGCCGGGAGGAAGAGTTACTTTATTGCGTTTCCCATAATAGGTTATGACATGCGCATTTTCGGTGTATTCGCGGTGACCCCCGATGGCAAAATTGCCCCATCAGGAGTGGACCATTACGTACGGCTGACATCGCCTACTGATATAGAACATCTCCGCAAACTTAGGGACAAGGCGGATGCGGTGTTGTTGGGGGGAGCAACCTGGCGTGCATTCCCTAAGGTTCACTGGGGACTGCGCCGCAAGAAGCCTCCGTTGCACGTGTTCTTGACCAGGACCTGGGAGCTTCCATTAGAACCATTGGAAAAAGCGGAAGCCATCTTCTTCAGCCCAAATCCGCCACCCAAAACCTTACCACCGGGCTCTGTATATCGACCCTTGGAAGCCAAAGATGAGACAGGCCAGATTAACGAGATTATCAGTTATTTACGGCAACGAGAAGTAAGGAATCTGATGGTGGAAGGGGGTGGCTGGGTCTTACGCCTATTTATTGACAGCGGTTGGCTACAGGAGTTGTATCTGACCTTGGCGGCTCGTCTGCTCGGTAACGAAACCGCCACCGCCTTTTTGCCGGGCAAACTAGAGAATTACCCACAGGGAGTCGAATTGGAATTATTGTCCCATCGACGCGAAGGCCACGAATTGTTCCTTCATTATCGCATAAAATATCCACCCCGCACTCCCCCGGAAGAGCCGGCCACGCTCCTGACCTGATCCGATATCACGACAAGGATTTTTTTAGCGAAAGGACAGCTATTTGCGGGAAGTCGTAGCGCCAATATCCCGCAGATAATACACCATGGCGCTGTCAATGGGGATTCGGTATAATTGGCGGGCCGAGTCCACTACTCCATAGGTGGTCAGCAAAGAATCGTCCCGAGCCCGCAACTTGAGGAGTTTCGCCGATGGCTGAGCCAGTCGTTCCTGTCGAGCCCGCTCCTGCCCCAGAACAATCACACTGTAGATAAACGAGCCTAGAAACACGACTACCATCAAGGCCATAATCGTGGTGAGCAATTTATGTTTGCGCCAAAAGGCAACGGAGGATGTGGATTCCTGTGTTTTGTTAACTGACATCTTCTCAGCTTAATGTTTGAAATCTATTGATGCTTGCAACCGACGATCCTTTACAGGAACCAAAGGTGACTTGGTCAACATTTTAAGAAAACCTCCCACAGCTAATCCGCCTAATGCCAGCAACGGAGCCAGATCAACCCAGCTGGGGTCAAAGGGTACTTTTTGCTCGAACAAACCGGGCATTACCAACCAGTACATGTTCACGAAGTGCATCATTAGAACGATCGCAGCCACTGGGACAATGATATAAAAGCGACGCTTGTTAGCGTAAAAAGCCAGGAGTGAAAATGGGAGGACGAAGTGGAGAAAAACCAGGGAAAGACTGACAACTTTCCAACCGTTGAACCAGCGCGCCAGGTACCAGTGGGTCTCTTCCGGTAAGTTGGCATACCAGATCAGGAAATACTGGGCCCCCCCGATATAAGCCCAAAAAACTATAAATGCGAACAGCAGTCGGCTCAGGTCATGAAAATGTTCCAGAGTGACCACTTCATCCAGTCCACCCCGCCACCTGAGCCACCAGAGAATGACGATGAGGAAAGTTAGAAAGGCTACAAAGGCGCTGGTAAAGATATAAACCCCAAAGATGGTGGAATACCACACCGGATCCAGACTCATTAGCCAATCAAAGGCGGCGAAAGTGATAGTAAAGGCAAAGATGAACATCCCGGGCCCACTGATTTTCAGAAATCGCCCCGTACCGCGGGCGAAATCTCCCCGGTCTTCACTACGGGAAGCGCGCCATAGTCCCCATGCCAACAGGGCCCAGGCCGCCAAATAGACCGCAGAGCGGATTAGGAAAAAGGTGGGGCTGAGGTAGGTGTCTTTACCGGCCGCCAGATGTATGCCCTCTCCCGCATGTTTCTGGGCCCAGGGATAGATCTGTTCCAGGCTAAAGGCTATCGGTAGAAAGAAGATGACCGCCGGTATCAGCAAACGGGCGGCTTGCTCACTGAATCGCCGCAGAACGATGCTCCAGACGGCGCCGGTGAGGTGGTGAAGCATCACAAAAAACAGAGCGCCCAGGGCAATGGTGACTACAAATGCATAAGCCGTCAGATAGGCTTTCATAAAACGCTGGGGATGGTTCATCCAGGCCAGGACACTTACCAGCACCCCTACCCCTCCCAGGGCCAATGCCAGGTTGCCTATGCCACCGGCGGTCAATTGAAAACTTTCTCGATCAAATCGCATCTTCATGAGCTATTTCAAAGCCATTCTTTTCGCAGGTGGTATTTCATCCAATTTAGCTTGCCGGCTACGCTCCAGCGCTCGGACGTAAGCCACAATTCTCCAACGATCAGCCGGGGGAATCTGAGCCCCGTAGGCGGGCATATTGCGGACTCCTTTTGTGATCACTTCGAAAATGTTCCCGTCGGTCATCTCCAGCACCCGTTTGCTGTGGAAGCTAATTGGGGGAATGGGATAGTTGTATTCCGTGATAATCCCTTTGCCATCCCCGGCGCCACCATGACAGGGACGGCAATAGATGTTGTAACGCTCCTGACCCCGTTTCAAATCCTCCATGGTAAGCTTCATGGGGATGGATTCCACGTAATTGCCCTCGGCATCCCGCCCTTGATAGAAGGCATCGTCCGCGTACAGAGCTCCCCGGGCCACGGTATGTTCCGGCGGCAATCGCATGGTGCTGTGATCGGCAAAAAACCGGCTTTCGCTCTGGGGCTTGTACTTGGGTTGGGTAAACATATTGCGGATCAAGTGCACCGGGGGCTTTTCTGAGGGCATGCCCCGAAAACAACCAGACAGCAGGACAAGGCCCGTCAGGGTGAGAGATATTTTAAACACTTTAGCTGAATTCAATCCAATTCTCATGGAGCTTCCAGAACCTCCACCGCCACAGCACCGGCCTCTTTCAGGAGCTGCTGGGCAGTATCCTGATCAAATTTCGGATCGTCCGCCTCCAGGCTCAGGAAAAATCCGTCGGTGCTGAATTTCTCAAAGCGATCTGAGTAGAAAACGGGGTGATGCAACCGTGGTAAACGGGCGACATGTAGAAAGCCGAACACGGCACTGAAGGCTCCCAGCAGTACAAACAGGGCAAAGGTAATGATAATGAAAGCCTGCCAGCTGAAAAGGGGTTTGCCGGCTACAATCACCGGCTCGGCCTTAGTTGCCACCCACCATTGGAGAGTCATGCCGCCGATCCCGCCCAGAACCGTTCCAACCCCCACGATATATCCCATAATGGAGCGCTTCAGTCCCATGGCTTCGTCCATGCCATGGATGGGGAAGGGAGAATGACAATCGAACCGTTGGAAACCGGCGTCCCGTACCTTCTTGGCCGCCCGGAGCAAATCGCCCGGCGAGGCAAATTCTCCTAAAACTCCCACAACCCGACTCATGCTTCCACCTTCTCCCCAGTTTTTGCCGTGGAATAATGGGGATCAGCCTCAGGCATGACTCCTTTCACTTCCGACATGGCCACCATGGGTAGATAACGAATGAACAGCATGAACAGAGTGAAGAAGAGCCCGAAACTCCCAACGAAGGTAAAAACATCCCAGATAGTGGGGATGTATAAGTCCCAACTGGATGGGAGGTAATCGCGGGAGAGAGAAGTCACTACAATGACAAACCGCTCAAACCACATGCCAATGTTGACGAAAATGGAGGCCACAAACAGAATAGCCACGTTACGGCGAGCCTTTTTGAACCAAAATACTTGCGGCGTAATCACGTTACATAAGAACATCACCCAATAAGACCAGGCGTAAGGTCCGAAGGCCCGATTGATAAAGGTGAATCGTTCCACGAGATTGCCGCTGTACCAGGCTGTGAAAAACTCAATTATATAGGAATAACCCACCATACTGCCGGTTACCAGGATGATTTTGGCCATCTTCTCCAGGTGATTCATAGTGATGATGTTTTCCAGGTGGTAGGCCTTGCGGGCTATAATCACCAGGGTCAAAACCATCCCGAAGCCCGAGAAAATGGCCCCGGCCACGAAGTATGGCGGAAAGATGGTAGTATGCCAACCGGGAACGATGCTGGTGGCGAAGTCGGTGGCTACCACCGAATGGACTGACAGCACCAGGGGCGTAGCCAGTCCGGCCAGCATTAAGTAAGCCAATTCATAGTGCTGCCATTGGCGGTGCCCCCCACGCCAACCCAGGGACAGCAGGCCAAAAAGCTTCTTACGTGTCAGCTTACGGGCCCGGTCCCGCAGGGTAGCCAGGTCGGGGATCAGTCCCAGATACCAAAACAACAGGGAAACGGTGAAGTAAGTCCCCACCGCAAAGAAGTCCCACAACAGCGGGCTGCGGAAATTGGGCCAGGTCCCCATCTGGTTGGGTACTGGGAAGAACCAGTAGAGGAGCCAAGGGCGGCCGACATGGATGCCGGGAAATAACAAGGCACAGATGACGGCAAACAACGTCATAGCCTCGGCGAAGCGGTTGATACCGGTACGCCAGCGCTGTCGCAACAAAAATAGGATGGCGGATATCAAGGTTCCGGCGTGTCCGATACCGACCCAGAACACAAAGTTTACGATGGCGAACCCCCACCCCACCGGGTTGTTGAGTCCCCATACGCCTACACCTTCCCAGAAAAGCCAGCCGACGGAGCCGATCAGGAGTAACAACCCCGAAACCGCCAGGCCGAACAGTGGATACCAAGCGCTGGGGGGTTTGGATTCGGTGATCTCACTGACCTTCTGGGTTACATCGGCAAAAGTATAGCCTCCGCCCACCAGCTGTTCCTCATACTGCCAGGCCAGGGGCGAAGCTGGGTTTCTAAACGGCAGTTTGCGAAGGAAACGTAGACTCATGGAATACTCACTCCCCGGCCATAATCAGGTAGTCTGTTTCATTGCTGGATGTGGGTTACGCAATCGAGCGAGATAGGTGGTCCGGGGACGCAGATTAAGCTCCTGCAACAGGGCGTAGTTACGCGGTTCCTGCTTCCGCTTGACCACCTCACTATTTTTATCGTTGATATTACCGAAGGTAATCGCACCGGTGGGACAAGCTTCTTGGCAGGCGGTCATAATTTCGCCGTCCCGAACAGCACGATTTTCCCGCTTGGCCTGAATCTCTCCTTCCCGGATGCGCTGAATGCAGAAAGTGCATTTTTCCATCACCCCCCGGAAACGTACCGTCACGTCCGGGTTCATAGCCATCTGAACTATTTCAGGAATGTCTTTTGTATAGTTGTAGAAATTGAACCGGCGCACTTTGTAAGGACAGTTGTTGGCACAATAACGAGTTCCCACGCACCGGTTGTAGTTCATGGTATTGAGCCCCTCGTGGTCGTGATTGGTGGCTGAAACGGGACACACCTGCTCACAAGGAGCCATCTCGCAGTGCATACAGTTCACCGGCTGAACAGCGACTTCAGGATCATCGGGGGAACCGGAGAAGTAGCGGTCCACTCGAATCCAGTGCATTTCACGCCCCTTCAGGACCTCTTTTTTGCCCACCACGGGAATGTTGTTTTCGCTCTGGCAAGCAATGGTGCAGACGTTACAACCGGTACAAGCATTTAAGTCAATGGTCATGCCCCATTGGTAGCCGGTGTCGTATTTCCAGTCTTTCCACATGGAGATTTCGGGAGCTTCTTCACCCGCCTCCCGAATTACCTCCGGGTTGCGCCGGTACTCTTCCCAGGTGGCCTCACGAATTATCTGACGCTGGCGTTCGGCCACTCCCTTGGCCGCCAGTTTTTCCGTATCCAACCCGTGAAAATCTTGGACACAAGCCAGGGGATATGATTTATCAAGGGCTACCAGGTACACTCCCTGAGTTACGTACTTTCCGCTATTTGTACGCAGGGGATACACATCAAAGCCAGATGACTTGAAAATATTGCCACCTTCTCGACGCCCATAGCCCAGAGTAGCTACCAGCGTATTGTCGGCCACTCCCGGTAAGACCCACACCGGCAGGGATACCTTTCGTTTGTCGAAATGTACCTCCACCAACTTACCGCTATCAACCTGCCAGGCGCGAGCGGTTTTGGGGCTCACGAGCAAGGCATTATCCCAGGTCAGCTTGGTAACCGGGTCCGGCAATTCCTGCAACCAAGCATTATTGGCGAAGCGTCCGTCGTAAAGCTGAGGGGAAAGCTGGAAAATCAATTCCGCTTTTTCGCCATTCCCTCTCAGGACAAGCTGTTCCAGAGTTGACTTCAGCCCGTCGCTGGAAATTTCAGTTTGATACCACTGGGGTTCACCGGGCAGAAAGCCGTCGTGGACCACCTTCTGCCAGTGCTTATCGAACCCGATTTGCGGTAGGAAATCCTGGAAGGTTTCGCGAACTAAATCGTAATCTTTCTGTTCTTTTCCGGCCGATAATGCCCCTAGAAATTGCACCAAACTACTGGTCTTGAACAGGGGACGAATAAGCGGTTGCACTACCCCCACGTATCCATTCCACCAGGACACATCACCCCAGCTTTCTAGATAGTGGGAAGCAGGTAAGTGAAAGGTGGCCTTGATTGCAGTTTCATCTCGATGGAGTCCCCAATGAATCGTCCGCTTCACCTGGCTTAGGGCTTGGCTGAAAGCCAGATCGCTGGGGGCGTCGAAAACGGGATTGACATCCATCATCACCAGAGTTTGGACGGATCCGTTTTCCATGGATTTGACGAGACTGGTGAAGGCCTCGTCATCCGGCTGCCAGGCATAGGGGTGATCGTAGTATTTGACCGTTTTACCCTGGTTGCCCAACAGGGCATTGATCCAGGCCACCAGCGCATGCACTTGAGGTGGCTGACGACGACCGGCAAGGACTACACTTGAGCCCCGATGGTTAACCAAATCAGTGGCTAGCGTTTTGATGAAACGTTTGCGTTTGGGATTGGCTTTAAGCCACCCCGTGACTGACGGTACGGGGAGATTAAGTTTTACCCCCCGGGCCTGCAATTCTTGCAATAAAGCCACGGCAAAAGCCTGTACCTCACTGGCTGGCAGCGCCAGACGGTGATCTGCCATGGTGGAGGTGGTGGTTAGTACCGGCTCCACCAGGTAGAGTCGATTGGTTTCCTCTCCCCTACGGGCTTCCGCGAAATCCCGGGCATAACTCAAGGCATGGGATTCTGTGTCCAGAAAATCAGCGTCCAACGCAAGTACGACCCGAGCCTTGGTAAAATCGTACCACGGCTCCACTGCCCTACCAAGCACCAGCTCAAGCCCCCGGCGGATATTGCCATCGTGTACAGGAGCGTACGCTACCCACTGGGCCCCAGGAAACTTTTGCTCTAATGCTCTTCTTAAGCGCCAGGCCGTAGGGGAGGCCATCGGAGGAACTAAAAAGACCAATCCTTCTCCGTCATTGGCGGCATGTTCCCCGGCCCATTGCTCCCAATTCTTCAGGAATTCATCAAAGGTGGAGGGAGAACTGTCTTTAACAACCTGCGTAGAACGATCCGGGTCATAAAGATCCAGAATTGAAGCGATGGCCCATCTATGGGTAGCCCCCCTAGAGAGGGGGTGTTGAGGATTACCCTTCAGGTAAGTGGGACGCCCTTCATGACTTTCCGCCAAAAGGGGAAAATTTTCCAACCCGAAAGGCATTGCCGTAGCATAGTACTGGGGATTACCTAGCACTAGATCGTCGGGCTTGGTGACGTAGGGAATGATCTTTTCCACTGGCCGGCGCATACAGCCATTAAAGCCGGCCAGGGCCAGGGACGCACCCATCAGGGTCAGGAACTCACGGCGATTCAGCGAGCTACCACTGTAATCGGGAGTTTTAGGAGTTGTGGATCCCGACTCCAGCTCGGAGAGACTGCGCCACCAGCGATTAGATTCTTTTTTCATCGGTGACATCCTGAACAGTCAGTTGGAGGCTTCAAATGCATACGCTTCTTAACCTGGACGGCAAATTGAGTTTGATCAGCCGGGGGTTGCCAAGCCATGTTGGTTACCTCTTCTGGCCTTCTCAAGTACTGGTCCGGATTCCGATGACAATCCATACACCAGGACATACTTAAAGGTTCTTTCTGCTCCACCACCTCCATTTGATCGACGCGACCATGGCATGTGGAACATCCAACCCCTGCTCTCAAGTGCATACTGTGGTCGAAATAGGCGAAATCGGGGATTTTATTAACGCGAATCCACTCTATGGGCTTACCCGTCCGGTAGCTTTCCCGAATGGGAGCCAGTTTCTCACTTTCGGGCTTAATCAATGTGTGGCAATTCATGCAGGTTTTGGTGGGCGGTACCATGGCCACTGCCGAAACTTCCACTCCGGTGTGACAGTAACGACAATCTAAACCTAAATCACCAGCGTGGAGCTTGTGGCTATACGGCACGGGCTGGACAGGGCGATAACCCACGTCCGTGTATTTGGGAGAAAAATAATAATCGATGAGTCCTATAGAGGCCAACAGCCCTACGAGCAGGGCGGCACCGACGTAAATCGGTAAGCGATTAGTCCATTCGGGAAAAAGCTGTGCCATTAATACCACTCATCTTTCACAAGTCCCCTTCTCAGTTTCAGAGATCGCAGGTGGTGACCCAAGAACCAAACTGAGCTTCGGCACACCCCCTATCAAAGCACGGCGCGAAAATAAACGACCTCTGGAAAAGCGTCAACGTAAAAAACACAACCAAACTTATCCCATTTTAGCGCCACTCCTTTTAGGTGTGGCGTACTTCATCAAGGGATCCAAGGCGTCGCGCAATCCCTCTCCGAATAGATTAAAGCCCATTACCATTAGGGCTACGGCCAGTCCCGGAAAAACGGAAATCCACCACTCGCCCCGCAAATGGGTGCGCCCAAAGGCAATCATCGAACCCCAGCTCGGTTCCGGGGGTTGGGCTCCCAGACCGATGAAGGACAGGGAAGCTTCGGCCATTACAGCTCCCGCTATGCTCATGGTGAAAGCAACGATCACTGGTGCTAGGCTATTAGGTAACACGTGTCGGAACATAATCCTGAGATTTGAAAAACCCAATGCTGAAGCCGCGGCCACATATTCCTGTTCGATCACCGTCAGCACCTGCCCCCGCATAATGCGGGCCATGCCCGGCCAACTCACTATCCCAATGGCCAACATGGCCACATTAAGGTTGGGGTGAGGCACTGCGGCGGTAATTCCTATCATAAACAACAGAGCAGGAAAGGCGAACACGATATCGGTGAAACGCATGATTACCGCATCAATCCAGCCGCCAAAGAAACCCGCCAGAAGTCCTAACCCGGCACCGATCAATAGGGACAACCCGCTGGCTAAGATCCCAACTTTCAAAGAAATCCGCGCACCGTAAATAACCCGGGATAGAACATCGCGGCCTTCCTCGTCAGTACCCAACCAATGCTCCCGGGAAGGCGGTTCCAGGCTATGATCCAAATCGGTGCGGTAAGGATTGTAGGGTGCCAACCAGGGCGCAGCCAATCCGGTAAAAACCAGCAGGCCCACCAAAAATAACCCGGCTAAAGCGGCACGATCATGACGTAAACGGGAAAGGGACTCGGCAAAAATACTTCCGTGACTCATCGGTGCTGACAAAGATTTTTATGTTTTCTCATGCTTTACGACCTCGATAACGTACCCTAGGATCAACGAAACCATATATCAAGTCCACCAGAAAATTGGCGGTAACGAACACTAGGGCCGTCATCAAAACCGTCCCTTGAATTACCGGAAAGTCACGCTTCAGGATAGCATTCAGTGCCAACCTGCCGATTCCCGGCCAGTTGAATATGGATTCCGTGAGTACGGCGCCGCTTAAATAGCTACCGAAATCAACCCCAATGATGGTGATGATGGGGATCAAGGTATTTTTAAGGGCATGGCGAAAAATAACCCGTCGAGCCGGTAAGCCTTTAGCCCGGGCGGTACGCACAAAATCTTGCCCCAGTACCTCCAACATGTTGGCTCGAGTGATTCGTGCAAGGAAAGCAGCACTACGAACCCCTAGAGTCAGAGCGGGCAAAATCAAATATGGTAGGCAACCATAGCCAGTCAGGTATGGCCATCCAAGGGCACGGGCTAAAAGCACCAGTAGTAAGCCCACCCAAAACACAGGAGCTGAAATACCCAAGAGAGCCAACACCATACTGGTATGATCCAGGGAGGAGTGGGGTTTCAATGAGGAAATCACTCCAATGGTCAAGCCTACCAGTACTGAGACCACCATCGCTCCAAAAGCCAATAAAAACGTAGCAGGGAAACGCTGAGCGATCATCTCCATTACGGGTTGCCGAGTTATGAATGAACGCCCCAGGTCCCCTCGCGCCAGCCCTTTTAAGTAAAGCCAGAACTGCTTGCCCAACGGTTCGTTCAGGTGAAATTCATTTCTCAGCCGCTCGAGGGTGGCCTCATCATATCGTTCACCGACCATGGAAAGTACCGGGTCACCAGGGACAATGTACATCAAAACGAAAGTGAGGGCGATTATCCCAAACAAAACCGGAATCAGCTGTAAAAATCGCCTCCATATGAAAGTCAGCATGTCAGTGAAATTACACCTGTATTTAAAAGTCGGGAGTGAAATAATCCTGCCATAATTTCCATTATGAAATGCGCACCTACCAGGTACAGCAATGACGTTTATTTTATGAGAGAAAAGTGACCGGCTTTTGGATATTATGAGGCACGAGACAAAAAAGCCTGATAATCACCATCTAGGGGAGAGACAAGCGAATGGAGCAAAGCAAACCAACGAAGAACAACCATCCCATTGACCGAATTGAAGCCCAACCTGGTGACAATATAGCTATTTGTCGGTGTTGGGCTGCAGCAAATATGCCCTATTGTGATGGTTCACATAAATCAATACCCGGGCGCGGTCCAGCGATAATTAACATCGTTCGCCAACCCAAATAGGTTTATTTCTATAAAATTCACAAGTTTACTCATGGGGGCTAGATCCCATTAATTGACAAAATGAAATAATGCTGCTAGATTTTTGCTGCTAATTTTCAGCACCGGAAATGAAGGATCTACATCCCATGAGACAAACAAACTGTTGGGAATTCTTAGAATGCGGTCGAGAACCAGGTGGCAAAAAAGTCCATGAATTAGGAGTGTGTCCCGCTGCTGCTGCCCCAGACTATGATGGCATAAACAGCGGTTATAACGGAGGAAGGGTCTGTTGGGCAATAGCTGGTACTTTTTGCCAGGGCATAGTCCAAGGTCGTCTGGCACGCAAAATTGCCAGTTGTTTAGATTGCACCTTCTTGAAAAAAGTGATGCAAGAAGAAGGACCTAGCTTCCAGCTGATTCCCCCTCATACCACCCAACCGTGATCCATGAATTCTGTTTTATTAAATATTAATCTTTTGGGTTACTATGATAAAATGGCAAGTGAACTTTTAACAACGTCAATTAAATTCGTATAATTTTTGCATTATGCAACTTTTGCCAGAGCAGACAGGCAAGTATGCACCACTACGGGTGGGGAGGAGGTCATTATGAAAATAAATTGTTGGGAGTTCATGAAATGCGGGCGGGAGCCAGGTGGTAATAAAGTCCACGAACTAGGTGTTTGTCCGGCTGCCGCAAACTCAAACTACGATGGCCTAAATAGCGGTCATAATGGCGGAAGGATCTGTTGGGCCGTTTCTGGCACTTTCTGCAACGGAGTAGTGCAAGGAACGTTTGCAGAAAAACGCATGAGTTGCCTTTCCTGCGATTTCTTTGCAAAAGTTAGAGAGGAAGAACCGCCGACTAAGTTCGTTTT